>NZ_JBFANV010000134.1:0-23073 GCF_040674955.1 Nonomuraea sp. NPDC049695
GTCGTGGCGAAGCTCGGCTACGAACATCTCCGCCGCCACGATCTTCGCCACACCGGGCTCACCTGGATGGCCGACACCCATGACATGCACCTTCGTCGCAAAACGACGAGTATTGCGCTGAGATCGTCTAGGAAGGCCAAAAGTATCCCACGGCTGGCAGTGACAACTAGATCACGAGGTCTATGCCGTTGTCGCTGAGTTCCTGTGGCGTGAAGTCGGCTTCGGCGTTGTCGGCGAGTTCACGGTGGTAGCCGATCTCGTAGCGGTTGGCGGGCCGTGGCGGCGGCCGCGCCGAGTGCCAGGGCGAGGAGCACGGCCACCAGTTCGGGAACGTGCGACCGCCCGTCCTCGGGAGTGAGGAGGCGGGAGATCGAGCTGGTCAGCGCGTCGGTGATGAACGTCGTCGAGCCGATGAAGGTCCGCAGGCGGTGGGTCACCGCGCTCTGGACGCCCATGGCGAGGGCGGCGGTCGCGATCAGCGGGAGGTGCGGGCCGGACAGGGCCCAGGCGATGGCCAGCGCGATCAGCGGGCCCAGCTCGGCGGCCAGGGCCAGCCTGATCCGGGTGGCCCAGCCGATGGCCGAGCCGATGAACCGGAACGCGGCGACCAGGCCGCCGGTGCGACCCGCTGGGGGAGGCGCGCTGAGCACAGCTGCGGGACGGCGTGTTGGGCGGGCGTGGCGGGCGGGTTCAGCACGGCGGGATAGGCGGGCGTGTTGGGCGGCTATGGGGCGGCGGGGTGGGCGGGCGTGTTGGGTGGGTTCAGCCAGTCGGGGGTGCGCCACTGCTGGACGTTCGCACGGGTGCACGGGCTCAGCGACAGCGACCGCCCGTCGGGCTCGAGTTGCAGGCACAGACCGCTGGCGACGTGCTGGACCTCCCAGTAATGCCACCGGTTGTACGCCGAGCGGTAGTTGAAGCGCCAGAGCTGGCCGGCGGAGTCCGAGCAGGGCTCGCGGGAAGGGCGCCGCCGGTCCGGTGGGCCGGTAGCGGTCAGGCAGGCGCCCATGCTCGTGATCGCGTACGCGCCCTGGGCGTTACGCCGGTAGCCGAACGCCTGGTTGACCCCGCCGTGGCAGGTCCACGTGATCAGCTCCGTGGCGCTCGTGGAGCTGGCGTCCAGGCACACGCCGTTCTCCGAGCTGGCCAGCGAGCTGCCGAGATCCGGCGGGCGGGTGGTGACCAGCCAGCGCTGGCCGGGCCGGTCGGCCGCGCAGGTCAGCAGAATCAGCGGGGTGCCGGAGTCGGCGGAGCTCTGGTTGGGCTCGGCGCACAGGTTTCCTTTGGGGGAGGCGATGGCGATCGCCCGGCCGCCGGTCAGGTCCCCGGTCAGCCGCCAGAGTTGGTCGTCGGAGCCGTCGCAGTCCGCCTCGGTGAGAAAGATCCCTTTGGTGACACGCCGGGCCTCCGGGGTCAGGCAGCGCTCGCTCACGCGGTTGCGGATCCGGTGGAAGAACGCGCCGTCGCGTTTGTCCGGTTCGAGGTCCCAGCGCTGGGCCTCGGCGGGGACCGTGCTGATGGCCGAGCCGCCCAGCCTGGCGTGCGGGGGAGCGGTCGTGGAGGTGCTGACGACCAGGGGCTTGCCAGGCGCGTACAGGGAGAGGATCAGCACGTTCGAGCGCTTGAGCGACCCGGGGATGTGGGTGTCGACGTACACCACATAGGCCAGGAAGGCCGCGGTCGCGAACATCACCGACACCGCCGTGCCGATGACCAGCCTCCTGTGGCGGGCGGGCCGGGGCGGCCGGGGATCGGCCAGCCTGCGGTAGGACCGCAGCCACTTGTCCGCCGCGGCGTCCGGCACGTCGTGCACCAGGAGGAAGGCCCGGATGACCGGTTCGGCGCTCTTGACGTCGTTGAGCCAGCCGGTGCCCTGCCTGGTGACCTTCTCCAGGTCCGTCCGGTCGAAGGCGAGCTCCCGCCGGGCGGCGCGCGCCTGGAGCTCGGCGAACCTGGGCGTGCTTGCCTCCCTGCGCAGGTCCTTGAGCAGCCGCTTGAACGTGGGCAGGTCGTGCGCGGTGAACGGATCGGTCGCGGTCGCCGCGCGGTTGGCCCAGCGTGACTGCAGGAAGCCGCCCAGCGGCGGGAGCGCGGCGGCCAGGCAGGCGAAGACGATCGCGGGCAGGATGTGCGCCGGGTTGAGCTGGGGTTGGCCGTCGGTGGCGAAGTTGACGTAGATGCCGGCCAACACGGTGAAGACCGCGCTGAGCACGGCCACCGCGCCGATCACGAGGGCGAGCTCGCGTGGGGGATTGCGCATCTGCTCCGTCCGACACTGTGTGTCGGCCTATCCTAACGGAACGTACGCGCGGCCATCAGGCGACGACCGTGCCTCTAAGCAGTCAGATCAGATACCGGGTCAGAAGCCGGGGAAGATCCGCCGCAGGTCGTCCAAGGTAAGGCTGTCGCTCCTGAGGGTCACGACGCTCGGCGTGTGCTCGGGAGAGTGGCGGCCGGTGGTGAGGCGCAGCCACCACTCGGCCGGCGCGCTGAGGACGGCGTCGGGCTGAGCCGGCTCGTCGGTGAGGCTGACCGCGTCACCCACGGCGAGCCCGAAGGAGCGCTCGGGCGAGGTGGTACGGATGGCCATGCCGACCTGACGCCCGGCGAGGGCGTCGGCCTTGCCGACGAAGCCGATGAGCATCCCCACCTGGTCGAGAAGCAGCTCGGCCGCGGCGGGGGCCAGGGCCGCCGCCGGGTCGAAGGCGACCTCGACGTCCCACGAGTGATGGGCGACCTCGCTGAGCCGCAGCCCCGCCGCGGTCGCGACGTCCACGGGGACCGGCAGGAAGCCGAGGTCGATCCGCAACTCCTCGCGCGCCTGCGCGTCGAGGCCCTCGTAGCGGCTGACCAGCGCCTCGTCGGCGGCCAGGAAGCCCTCGGCCCGCTCGGCCGGGGACATCGCATCCCAGCGTGCCCAGACCGACTTGTTGAAGTCGCCGTTCGGGATGGCGGCGCCGCTCAGCGTGGCCTCCAGGCCGGCCAGGTTGATCTCGGCGCCGCTGCCCAGGTGGCTGAGCACCTGCGACACGTCCCACTCCGACGCGCCGGACGGCCGGGTGAGGTCGTCGGCCGCGAGGCCGCGGACGAGAGCGGCCAGGTGATCGTGGCCGCTCCGTAGCGCGTCGATGATCTGGTCGGCACGATCGGTCATGTTCGTCTCCAGAAGGGGGAGGGCGGAGACGCCTACGGGCGGTCCACCACGTCGCGGATTTTGTTGACGGCGCAAGAATACGTCCTGCGGGGAGACGAATGATCGGGGCGGCTCAGGAGGTCAGCGGGACGGTGCGGCCGTTCTGCCGTACCAGCCCGAACACCCGGCTCATGCGGACGCCTCCGGGGGCTGAAGGGAGTCGAACACGGTCATTCCCGCAGCGGGGTCGAGATCGGTCTCCGTCGCCTCGGTCAGGCGTGCCATGGTCATGTAGAAGCCGATCGTCAGGATCGCCTCGACGATCTCCCGCTCCGAGAAATGGCGTCGAGCCTGCGTGAACACGCCCTCCTCGACCCGGACGGCCTCGATCACCTGCTTCCCGAACGCGAGCAGCGCACGCTCCGCGTCGTCGAAGGCATTGTCGGCGAGGTTCGCCTGCTCGATCGCGTCGATCTGCGCTTTCGGCACGCCGACCCCCAGGGCGATCGGCACGTGTTGCCGCCATTCGTAGGTGCCGCCCTCGATCCGCGCGACGAGCAGGATCAGCAGCTCGCGCCGCCGGTGCCCGAGGTCGAGGCTACCGAGGATCGCCGTGCCCAGCCGCATCTGCGGGATCACGCACGACTCCGCGTGCGCCATCACGCGGAAGATGTTCAGCTTGACCGGCACGGCCGCGAGTACTTTGGCCGCGGCTCCGGTCGCGTCGTCAGGATGGATGAGGCTCAGTCTCGCCATCGATACCTCCGGCTGTGTGGCCGTTAGCTGGGTGGAGTGGTAAGCGTCACGAAATGGTTGATAAACCGGTCGAGAGCGCGCGAGACGATGTCACGCGGTGACGATGACCCCGGAATGATGAAGCGCTCCAGCCGGAGGAATGTCGGTCCGCCCATGAAACCTCGCGAAGTCCGAAGAGATCAAGCCGCCCGGTGGCCTCGTGAGCCGCCGTCACCCTCAGCGGCGGGAGCGCCGCTTTCAGCATCCGGCAGAGGTCCCTGACCCGCGGTCCGTCCGGTTCCTGCTCCACGGTCTCCAGAATCCGCTGGTAGGCGGGCGAGAGCACGGCCGCGCCGGGGGCGGCTTCGGCCGACTCGCCGGTCATTTCCAAGATCGTCCCGCGGGTGACGTGCAGGCGGGACAGCGCCTGCTCGGCAGCGCTCAGCCGCTGCGACAGCTCGGCGATCTGCTCACGCAGCCGGTCGGCTTCGGCCCGGGCGGCGCTCTCACGTTCGGCCAGACGCTCCAGGAACTCACGCATCGGCGGTCCCGCCCGCGACTATGACGTCGACTGGCGGGGGATGGCGCCAGGTCCGGGTGGTCGTCCCGGTCAGGCGCCGGGCCATGTCGTCGGTCATCGACCAATAGATCATCGACTCGGAACCGGCCGGCCGCGCCTCGTAGTCGCGAGCCAGCCGGCGGTGCAGCATCACGCACGTCGATGCCTAGGCCGGCGCCGTGGACGGCGACCGCGTTCTTGAACCTGGCGTCCGTCCACGCTTTGCTCACGCTCGGGTTGGCAGCGGCGATTTGTCCAGCAGTTTCGATGCCGATGGCGTTGTCGTGCACGCTCGCGGCAGTCACCACCACCGCGATCACCAGGCCGAGCATGTCAGAGGCAATGCCGCGCTTGCGGCCCCGGCTCTTCTTGCCCGGATCCAGCCCGGTGGTGTTCGCCGCCGACGCGCAGACAAAGGGACGAAGGGCGAGCGGGCCAGGAAGGTCCCGATCATAGTCGAGGTTCGTGAGCTGGTCCTGCGCCGTCTCAACGCCGCCGGTGATGACCCTGCCGCCCGGCTGTTCACAGGTCCCAGGGGCGGCCGTATCACCACGGCGGTCCTACGGGTTGCGACGCACTGGGACGAGGTCATGGCGAAGCTCGGCTACGAACATCTCCGCCGCCACGATCTTCGCCACACCGGGCTCACTTGGATGGCCGACGCCGGGGTTCCGATCCACGTGCTCCGGAAGATCGCCGGTCATGGTTCCCTGACCACCACCCGGCGCTGTCTCCACCCGGACAGCGCTTCCCTCGTAGCGGCGATCACCGCCCTGAGCGCCCATCTCACCAAGGACTGGTCCCAAACTGAAGGCGGCTAGATGAGCAACGTGATCGTCCGTGGATGCAGAAAGGCCGGTCTACCTGGGCTTTCACCCAAGGCGACCGGCCTTGTTCGACCGTCGGGACGACAGGATTTGAACCTGCGACCCCTTGACCCCCAGTCAAGTGCGCTACCAAGCTGCGCTACGTCCCGGTCGTGTCCGTCGCCCCCTGCGGAGCGGGACGTCATAACCTTAGCGCACATCGGAGGTACACGCGTACACGGAGAGCTGGGGAGCGGAGGTCGGGTGGGGCGGAAGCCGACCATCGATCGGCGGGAGCTGGCCAGGCTGGTCGCCGAGGGGATGAGCGTGCAGGAGCTGGCCGCGCACTTCGGGGTGAGCGAGTCCGGGGTGCTGCAGGCCAAGCGGGCCGCCGGGCTGGCCAAGCCGATGCTCGATCACAGCCGCGCCGTGCCGTGGAAGCTGGCCCGCGTGCACGCCCAGTCCGGGCCCGCCACCAATCTGCGTAACCTGTCGGCGGCCGCGCAGGGGAAGCCGCCCGCGGACGAACGGTTGAACACGGCTCTGCGGTGGGCTCAGCGGCTCGTGGACGCGGGGCTCGACGTGCGGTACGACGCAGCTGAAGGGTTCAGTGAGGTCCCCGCTCCACCAGGCGGCTCACATGTCGCAGCGGTGCTGGCCGCGGCGAGGAAGGCACTCGAAACCCGCTGAGGCGGCAAGTTTCGACATGCCTGTTCGAGGGCAGTCGCTGGTCTCAACACAGAGACCGGAGGCGAAGATCATGACCACCTCAATCTGGGTGGCCGTCGTGGTCGCGGTGGTGGCGCTCGCCGCAGTCGCATATCTCGTGCTGCGACAGCAGCAGCGGCGCAGCCACCTTCGTGAACGTTTCGGCCCGGAGTACGAGCGCACAGTCGCGGAACACGACAACCGCCGCGAGGCCGAGGAGGAGCTGCTCGACAGGGAGCGGCGGCATGCCGAGCTCGACATCCACCCTCTCACGGAGGAGTCCCGCGACACCTATGCGAACCGGTGGACCGAGGTGCAGGAGCGCTTCGTGGACGCCCCCGGGTTCGCGGTGACCGAGGCCGATCAGCTGGTCACGGAGGTCATGGCGGAACGGGGTTACCCGACGCAGGACTTCGAGGAGCGGCTGTCCACCCTGTCGGTGGGACACGCGGCCACCCTCGACCACTACAGGACGGCTCACGAGATCAGCGGGCGGGCGGCCAGGAAGGAGGCCTCGACGGAGGAGCTGCGGCAGGCCATGGTGCACTACCGCGCGCTGTTCGAGGAGTTGCTGCATGAGACCGCGCGAGGACGGTGAAGAAGATCATGAGCACCCCCATTCCCAGCAGTGGCGGCGAGGAGCACGCCCGTCACGACTATCCCCACGATCGTTCGAAGGACGACGAGCGCTCTCTCGCCGGCGATGACAGTCCCCGTGTCGCGGCCGATGACGAGTTGGAGGCGGCCAGTCCACGCGCCGACGATGACAAGCTGGTGGCGCGTGATCCGCGTGCCGACGATGACGAGTATGCGGCGGCCGGGCCCGGTGCCGTGGCCGCCCCCGAGGACGAGCGCGACGTCCCGTACCGCGAGCCTTACGCGGGGACCGGCGGCGGCGACATGCCGGCAGAGCGGGACCTGGAGCCGGACCTGGAGCCGGACGCGGATCCGGTGGCGGCCGGGGAAGCCCCCGCGCACGCCGCCGCCCCCGAGGAGGTCGTCCTGTTCGACCAGGACCCCGACCAGGTTCAGGCCCGCTGGCGCGAGCTGCAGACGGCGTTCGTCGACGATCCCGGCGAGGCCGTGCGGCGTGCCGACGGCCTGGTCGGTGAGGTGGTGGAGGCCCTCACCAGCAGCCTCACCAGTCGTACGGACTCCCTGCGCGACCGCTGGAAGGACGCCGACTCCACCGACACCGAGCAGCTGCGCCTGGCGCTGCGCGAATACAGGAGCGTCCTGGAGAGCCTGCTCACCCTTTCAGGGAGGAGGTGACATGACATGCTCGCGGTAGTCGCAGCGATCATCTTCGGGCTGGGATTCCTGCTTGACCTGGTCAACGTGAGGATTCCCGGCGGGTTCTCCGGCATGACGTTCGCGCTGCTGGGCCTGACGCTGCTGGCCCTGCACCAGGCAGGCGTCGGTACGGCCAGCATCCGCAGCGGATACGGGAACTGGCGCGGACGAGTCCGCCGATAATCCCCCCAAGAAACGGCCGAACAGGAGCGGGAGGCCGCCGGCGACGCGGTCTCCCGCCGAAGCGAAGGCTGGGACAGAGCGTCACTCCTTGCCGGGGAAGCGCATGGTGACGGTGCTGCCGTCGTCGCTTCCGACCCGCAGCGTCAGGTCGGACGCCAGCAGACGGGCCACCCAAAGCCCCATTCCCCCCACGGCCCCCGGCAGAGGCCCCGGTTTCCACATGCCGTCGTCGTGCACCTCCACGACCAGGTCGCCGTTGACCAGCCAGGTACGCAGGAGAGCCCGGTCCGCCCCGTGAGTGACGGCGTTGGTCGCCACCTCGTTGACCGCGATGACGAAGTCTCCGACCGCCTCCTCCGGCATTCCGGCGCAGCGGGCCTCCTCCTCGGCGAACTGCCGGACCTGCGGCAGGTCCGGCAGTCCGAAGTGCAGCTCTTTCACGGGCGCGCCGGGCGGCGGGCTCGTGTAGCCCGACTGAGGCTCTGTGTCCTCGTTCACCCGGCAGACCTTCTTCTCAGCCGACCAGCTCGCTGCGCAGCTGGTCGAGGACCTTGCGGAGGATACGTGAGACGTGCATCTGGGAGATCCCGAACTCGGCCGCGATCTCGGCCTGCGTCATGTTGCCGAAGAACCGCAGCAGCAGGATGTGCTTCTCCCGGGAGGGGAGCGCGTCGATGAGCGGCTTGACGGCCTCTCTGTCGACCATGGTGCTCAGCGTGTCGTCGACCTCGGGGATGACGTCGCCGAGCGAGGCGGCGTCGTCGTCGGTGCCGAGCGGCGCGTCGAGCGACAGGGTGCTGTACGCGGCGGAGGCGTCAAGCGTCAGCAGGACGTCCTCCTCGCTGATGTTCATCTTGGCGGCCAGTTCGGCCACGGTCGGGGACCTGCCGAGGTCCTGGCTGAGGTCGGCGACCAGCCGGTTGAGCTCCGAGCGGCGCTCCTGGTAGAGGCGCGGTACCCGGATCGCCCACGTGCGGTCGCGGAAGTGGCGCTTGACCTCGCCGGTCATCGTCACGACGGCGTAGCCCCTGAACGCGTGCCCGAGGGTGGGATCGAAGCCGTTGACGGCTTTCATCAGGCCAACATACGCGGCTTGGAGGAGATCCTCCAACGGCTCGCCGCGGTAGCGGTATCGCCGTGCGATCTCCATGGCGAGCGGCCGGTGCATCTCGACGATGCGCTCGCGCAGGCGCTCCCTGAGGCTGTCGGGGGTGTCTTCCCTGACCATGTCGGCCAGGAGTTCTTCGGCTGTCATCTCTTCGAGGACGTATTCCTGCACAGCCATCGCTGCTCCTCCATATGGATCGCAGGCGGCCTCCACAAGCGAAAAAGCCCATGCAGAGGCACGCCTCGCTCTACTCTCGAGACGAAAGCCCTCTGCTGGACTCCGCAACAAGTGTCCCCCGTATCGCCGGAAGTATTCCTCCCATGTTCGGTGACAGTAGGGTTGCCCCGTGACAATGCCGGATAACGGCGAGGGGCACACGGCCGCCCTGAGCCTGACGTCGTCGACGGTGGACGAGATCACCGTGATCCGTGTCGACGGCGTGCTCGACGCCACGACCCGCGAGCAGTTCGCCGATTACCTGTCCATGGCCGGGGCAGACCTGATCCTTGACCTGGCCGGCGTGACGTTCATGGACTCGCGGGCGCTCGGGCTCATCGTCCACCACTGGCAGACGAGCCTGGCCTCGGGCTCCCGGTTCGCGCTCATCGGGGTTGAATACTCCAAGTCCAGGGTGATGTGGATCACAGGGCTGGCGCAGCGCCTGCCGCTTTACGACACGCTCGACGACGCGCTGGCCGCCATCGGCTGACCCCGGTGCAAGGGCGCCCGAGGGCGCCCAAAAGCGCCTAAGAGCGCTTCGACTTGCGCTGGTGCTCGTCGACCAGCAGCCTGGCCAGGTCGGCCACCTTGACCTGGTGGTGCTGGGAGATCCTGCGCAGCTCCTCGAACGCGGCCTCGGCGGTGCATCCGCTGGTCTGCATGATGATGCCCTTGGCCTGGTCGATCACCGACCGCCCGGCGAGGGCCTCCTGGAGCTGGGCGGCGTCGGTGCGAACCTCCTCGAACTCCCACATGTTCGCCATCGCCACCCCGACCTGCTCGGTCAGCATCTCGGCCAGCGAGTGGGCGCCCTGCGGGGAGAACGCCCCGGGGCGTACCGAATAGAGGCCGACCAGCAGCAGCGCGGGCGCCACGTCGATGGGGACGATGAGCACGGAGCGTACGCCGCAGCGGGTCGCCAGCGCGTCGTAGCGGGGCCAGCGACTCTCGGTGAGCACGTCGGTGACGCCGGCGCGCCCGCCGCTCTGCCTGGCCTCGATGGACGGGCCCTCACCGAGCACGCGCTCGCCTTCGACGAGCAGGATGAGCTCGCTGTGCGAGCCGGACACCACCACCCGGTGGTCGCGCCAGTGTTCGGCAGAGGCTCCCGAGCAGCCCGGAACGCCGTCGGCCAGCGCCGCCGTGAGGCCGCGCAGCACGCTTTCCGTTGAGTTGTCCTCGCCCAGCCGGCCCAGCGCGGCAAGGTTACGGGCGAGACCCGGGGTGATCATCGCGATTGATTCCATAGCAAGAAGCCCCTACCCGATATGGCTACCGATATCCCATGTGACGTAGCGTCAGAGGGTGACCATGCCGGACCTCGAACAAGCGCTGGACGCTCTGGCCGGGCGCGTGGCGTCATTGCGTGAGGCGAGGACGGCCTACCCCGCCGACCTCGCGCCCACGCTCGACGCTGCCCTCGCCGAGCTCGACACTGCCGCCGAACTGCTGGCCGAGGCCCGGGAGGCGCTGCAGAAGGCGCCCAAACGGCAGGGTGGCAAGAAGGACGGCACGCAGCGGGAGCTGAAGCTGCTGCGCCAGGTTTTCCGGGCCTTCCCCGTGCCCGTCATCGTGCTCGACAGCGGCGGCGTGGTCAGGCGGATCAATCCCGAGACCTCCCGGGTGCTCGGCAGCCCCGACGGCTACCTGGTGGGCCGGTCGTTCCCGCTGCTGGTGGACGTGTCCCGGCGGGCGGCGTTCAGGTCTCATCTGACGGCGGTGCTGCAGACCGGGCAGCCGTCGGCGTTCGAGACCCGGCTGGCGCACCAGGGCCGTACGCACGTCGTACGGGTGGCGCTGACCAGGCTGACCATGCCGGGAGAGCCGCAGCAGATGGTGGCGGCGGTGGCGCTGCCGATCGAGGTGCAGTTGCCCGAGCCGGGCGCGCGGCGGGTCGAGCAGTCCGACGGCGCGCTGCTGCTGGCGGCGGCCAAGCGGCAGGACCTGCTGGTCAAGATGGCCAACCTGCTCCTGGACGAGGAGGCGCTGCTGCGCCCGGTGGCGCTGCCGAGGGCGACGCGGCTGCTGGGGGCCCAGTGGGCGGACTGGGTGATCGCCGACATGGTCCGTGACGGGCTGCCGCACCGCTCCGTCGTGGTGGCGCCGAAGAACCAGCCGCTGGGCGAGCTCGTACGACAGGTGGAGTCCGCCGACCCGGCGAGCAGCCAGGCCGTGATGCAGGTGCTGGAGCGCCGCTCAGGCGTGGTCCAGGAGATGGTGGACGACGAGACGCTGCTCGGGTTCTGCGCGGACGGGCCGCTGCTGACGGCGATGGGCGCGGGCTCGATGCTCTCCGTGCCGATCGGCTCCGCCGACGGCGTGCTGACGCTGGTGCGCACGCACGACAAGCAGCCGTTCACGCTGGCCGATCTGGCCGTCATGCAGGAGGTGGGGCTGCAGCTCGGCCTGGCGGTACGCGCCCAGAGCAGCTTCCAGAGCCGGTCGAGGGCCGCGGACGCGCTCTCGGCGAGCGTGGCGCCGCGCAAGCTGCCCGACGTGCCCGGCTACGAGGCGGCGGCCGTCTACCACCCGGGCTCGTCCGTGGGGGCCGAGTTCTACGACGTCTTCCCCGTGTCAACCGGGTGGGGCTTCGCGCTGGGCGGCGCCGCGGGCAAGGGCGAGGAGGCCGCGTCGGTCAGCGCGATGGTACGCGGCGGGCTGCGGGTGCTCAGCGTCTGGGAGCCCGAGCCCGACCTCGTCATGCGCAAGGTCAACCAGGCCCTGGTCGCGCAGGGCACCGGCATGTTCGTGATGGCCGTCGCCGGCTTCGTGAAGGGGCGCGAGATCAGGCTGTCGTCGGCCGGGCACCACCCCGCCGCGCTGCTGCAGGCCGACGGCGGCGTGCGCTTCGCCGCGGGCGGCGGCGTGCCGCTGGGCATCGCGCCCGAGGCGGAGACCGGCGTCGAGCGGCTGATTCTCGCCGCGGGCGAGACGCTGGTGCTGTACTCGGAGGGGCTCATCTCCTCCAGGAACGAGCGCGGCGAGCCGTACGGCGAGGAGCGCCTGGCCGACGTGCTCGGCCGGTGCGCGGGCCAGTCGCCCGCCACCGTGGTCAAGACCGTGGAGGCGGACCGGCACGCGTTCTCGGGCGGCCAGGTGTGGGACGAGATCGTGATCCTCGCGCTGCGAGGCGTCTGACCTGCGTCGTTGCGATTACCGATCTGCAGGGGTTTGCGATCGGCTCAAACCTGGGTATGGTCGGAGTCGTAGATAGACGTGCCTAAGACGCAGGCACACCTTTCAGGCTTTTTTTCACGCTGAGGTGTGCCATGAATATCGCTATCGTCGCCACTGCCGGAGACGCCCGGCGTCACCACATTCTTTCCGTCGCACGCGAGCTGGGTCGCGGGCATCACGTCACCATCTACTCCCGTCGTGACAACGCCGAGGGCAAGCCCAAGACGCGGGTGGCCCCGGGGGTCACGCTGGAGCAGATCGACGTGGGCCCCGCAACGGAGCTGGCGGACGACGAGATGGCGCCGTTCCTGAACGACGTCGGCGAACACTTGATGAAGCGATGGAGCCAGGACCGGCCCGACGTGATCCACGCGCACTCGTGGACGGGCGGGCTGGCCGCCGTGGCGGGCGCCAAGGACCTGGGAGTGCCGGTCACGCAGACGTTCCACACCGTCGACCCCTTGCACAAGGACCTGGAACGGGCGCTCGGCCGCCGGGCCAACGCGGTGATCGCCGGCTCGGGCGACGAGGAGTCGGCCCTGATCAGGCTCGGCGTGCCACGCTGCAACATCGCCGTCGTCCCGTACGGCGTCGACACCGAGCGTTTCCAGCGTCGCGGCGCCGTGGCCACGCGGGGCGCGCGCAAGCGGCTGCTGCACGTCGGCCCCCTCTCGCCGGACCGGGGCGCGCACACCATCGTGCGGGCGCTGCAGGGGCTGGGCGACGTCGAGCTGGTCATCGCGGGCGGTCCGGAGCCCGAGGACCTCGAGAACGACAGGGATGCCCGCCGGCTGCGCGCCCTGGCGGAACAGCTCGGCGTCGCCGACCAGGTGACGCTGCTCGGCCAGGTCAAGCGGGCCTCCGTACCGAAGCTGATGCGCAGCGCGGACGCCGTGGTGTCGGTGCCGCGCGAGGCCGCGACGGGGATCGTCGCGCTGGAGGCGATGGCCTGCGGCGTACCGGTGATCGCCTCGGCCGTCGGCGCGCACCTCGACTCCATCATCGACGGCGTCACCGGGCTGCTGGTGCCGCCGGACCGCCCGGCCAGCACCGCCCGGCTGGCCCGCGAGCTGCTGACGGACCCGACCCTGCGCACCGCGCTCGGCTACGCGGGGGCCGACCGGGCGCGCTCGCGCTACTCCTGGGAGCGCGTGAGCCAGGAGCTCGTCCGGGTCTACGAGTCGGCCTGCGCCTGAAGCCGGCGCCTGAAGCCCGGCCTGAAGAACGTGGAGACTTCCGGCAGGTGGCAAGAGCCACCTGCCGGCACCATGCTCAGGCGCTGACCGCTCGATGCCCGGCGCGCCCGGCCTGGTGCCTGGTTTCCCCGAAGGCCCGTTACCGGAGTGACATTTTTGCTTCCATTGACCCCATGACTACACGCAGTCAGATCCTGGTTACGGTGACGCTGCTGGGTGTCGCCGTGCTTCCCCAGCCCGCCCAGGCCCAGGCGGCAGGCTGGGGCGCCCCGGTTCTCGTGGAGAACTTCGGCGGCGCCACGATCGACACCGGCAAGTGGATGATCTACCACTCCCCGCAGGCCCGGCGGAACCCCCGTACCGGGAGGGCGGCGACGGTCGCGAACGGCATGCTGCGCCTCAAGGGCGGCATGTACGGCGGCAAGGACCTGTCGGGCGGGGTGGCCACCCGGCTCGCCCAGCAGTACGGCAGGTGGGAGGTCAGGTTCAGGGCCGAGGCGGGGGCCGGGTACACCCCCGTGGCGCTGCTGTGGCCGACCGAGCAGGGGGCGGGCGACGACTATGCCGAGGTGGACTTCGCCGAGATCGTGGACCCCGAGCGGCAGGGCGGCGGGATCTTCGTGCACGGCGGGCACGAGCGGGCGCAGCGGCAGCTGCGGGCCGACTTCACCAGATGGCACACGGTGGCGATGGACTGGCTGCCGGGGCGGCTGACGTTCTGGCTGGACGGACGGAAGCTCTGGGACTACCGGGGCGCGCAGGTGCCCCGGGGCCGCGCGATGGGGCTCGCGCTGCAGAACGACGTCGTGTGCGAGCCGCGGTGCCGCGACTCCAGCACGCCGGAGACCGTGTCGATGTACGTGGACTGGGTCAGGGTCTACCGCGCCCCTACAGCAGCCGGGCGGCTTTGAGGCCCAGGTGCACGGCCAGCCGGTCGTCGCCGTCCGACAGGTCCCTGTGCGTGAGGCGCTCGGCCTTGCCCAGCCGGTAGTAGAGCGTCTGGCGGTGGATGCCGAGCTCGGCGGCCACTTTCTGGGCGTGGCCGCCGAGGTCGAGATAGACCTCCACCGTCTCGGCCAGCTCGGTGTCCAGGGCGGCGATCTCGGCCGCCAGCTCGCGCAGGTCCTGCCGGGCGAGCCTGGCCAGCAGGCGGTGCACGCCCAGGTCCTCCCAGCGGGCGATGGGGGCGTACCGGGGGAAGTGTTCGGCGATGCGCAGGGCGTGGCGGGCCTCGCGCCAGCTCAGCCAGGCGTCGGCCGGATCAGGTCTGGGCGCGCCGATCCCGGCGGCGGTGCCGTACGCGCTCTGGAGGGTCTGCGCGACCTCGCCCGCGAGGTGGGCCGGGGTGAGCAGGGCGACGGGCGAGCCGGTGCGGGCCAGGACGCCGCGCGGGAGCGTCCACAACGTGGCGACGCGCTCGGCCGACTCGCGTACGGCGACCGCCGCGACCGGGCCCGGCACCTCGATGGACGCGCTCGCGCGCTCCGCCGGGTCGGTCGAGAACAGGGCCAGCAGCCCCCGGCCGAGGTCCTGCCTGCTCCTGGCCTCCTGCGCGAGCTCGGCGGCGGCCCTGGCCACCAGCGGCGCGACCGAGTCGAGAGCCGTGAGCGAGCCCGAGTCGAGCAGCCACAGGTAGCCGTAGGTGACGTCGCCGTGGCGCAGCGGCCAGCACACCCTGGCGAGGACCCCCAGCTCGGCGTCCGCGGGGATCCGGACCGGGCCGGTGGCCCTGGCGATGCCGTAGCGCTCGAAATAGTCGCGTACCTCGCCGGTGGCGCGCCTGCGCAGGATCGACTCCTGGCGGACGGTGTCGATGTCGCCGTGCTGCGCCCCGTAGGCCAGGAGCCGGAACGAGCGGTCCTCCAGCGTCACGGAGGCCCCCAGCCGGGCCGCGATCTCGTCGACGATTTCTTGTAGGTCTGCCGTGTTGTGCATTTGTATGACAGCCTCCCACACGCGGCGTTACGCACGTCGATGGCCCCCTTTGAGCTGCGTTTTTAGACTTGGAGCATGCTGGGTCAAGTGCTCCTCGCCGCGTCAGGGAGTGGCGTCGTACGCCGTGCCGTGTCGGGCTTCCCGCTCACCAGGAAGGTCGTCGACCGGTTCGTCGCGGGCGAAACCGTCGATGAGGCCCGCGACGCCATCGAGCGGCTGCGCGACGCGAAGCTGGCCGTCACCGTCGACCACCTCGGCGAGGAGACGCGCGACGCGCGCGCCGCCGAGGCCGTCACGGACGCCTACCTCACGCTGCTCCAGGCCCTGGGGCCGCTCGAGCTCGAGACCCGGGGCGAGGTGTCGGTGAAGCTGTCGGCCGTCGGGCAGCGGCTCGACGACGCGATGGCGCTGGAGCACGCCCGCGAGATCTGCGCGGCCGCGGCGATGAACGGCTCGACCGTCACGCTCGACATGGAGGACCACACCACCGTCGACTCGACGCTGGCCATCCTGCGCAAGCTGCGCGAGGACTACCCGTCGACGGGCGTGGCGATCCAGGCGTACCTGTTCCGCAGCGAGGACGACTGCCGCGACCTGGCCGCCGAGGGCTCCAGGGTGCGCCTGGTCAAGGGCGCCTACCGCGAGCCCGCCGCCGTGGCCCACCAGGGCAGGAGCGCCGTGGACAAGGCGTACGTGCGATGCCTGCGGATCCTCATGGCGGGGAAGGGGTACCCCATGGTGGCGACGCACGACGATCGCATGATCGCGATCACGGAGCTGCTCGCCGACCGGTTCGGGCGGACGATCGGCGACCACGAGTTCCAGATGCTCTACGGAATCCGGACCGACCTGCAGGAGTCCCTGGCAGGGGCCGGCCACACGGTCCGCGTCTACGTCCCCTACGGCGACGACTGGTACGGCTACTTCATGCGCCGCCTGGCCGAGCGGCCCGCCAACGTCGCCTTCTTCCTTCGTGCCCTGGGGGGTAAGTAATGGATGCCATCAGCAACGTTCCCGTTCCGGCCAACGAGCGCGTCTTCGGGTACGCGCCGGGCAGCGCCGAACGGTCCGCGCTGGAAGACCGCATCAAGGAACTGGCCGGGTCGTCGATCGACCTGACCATGACCATCGACGGCGAACAGCGCCTTGGCGGCGGCACCCCCATCGATGTGGTGCAGCCGCACAACCATGCCTCCGTTCTGGGCCGTACCAACGACGCTACGGCCCAGGACGTGCAGGACGCCGTCGACGCCGCGCTGCGGGCGGCTCCCGCGTGGCGGGCGCTGTCCTTCGACGAGCGGGCGGCGATCTTCCTCAAGGCCGCCGACCTGCTGGCCGGGCCGTGGCGCGCGACGCTCAACGCGGCGACCGTCCTGGGCCAGTCGAAGTCGGCGCAGCAGGCGGAGATCGACTCGGCCTGTGAGCTGATCGACTTCCTGCGGTTCAACGTGGCGTACGCGCGCCAGCTCTACGCCGACCAGCCGATCTCGTCGCCCGGCGTGTGGAACAGGATGGAGTACCGGCCGCTCGAGGGCTTCGTGCTGGCCATCACGCCGTTCAACTTCACCGCCATCGCCGGAAATTTGCCGACTTCTGCCGCTTTGATGGGGAATGTCGTCGTCTGGAAGCCGTCGCCCACCCAGCAGTTCGCCGCGCACTTCACCATGCGGCTGCTGGAGGCGGCCGGGCTGCCGCCCGGTGTGATCAACATGGTCACCGGCAACGGCCAGGCCGTCTCCGAGGTGGCGCTCGGCCACCCGGCCCTGGCGGGGATCCACTTCACCGGCTCCACGGCGACGTTCCAGCACCTGTGGAGCACCGTCGGCCGGAACATCGCCTCCTACCACGGCTACCCGCGCCTCGTCGGCGAGACCGGCGGCAAGGACTTCGTGCTGGCCCACCCGTCCGCCGACCCCGCCGTGCTCTCGACGGCGCTGATCAGGGGCGCGTTCGAGTACCAGGGGCAGAAGTGCTCGGCGGCCTCGCGGGCGTACGTGCCGCGCTCGGTCTGGAACCGGATGCGTGACGACTTCGTCTCGGTGGCCGAGTCGCTGAGCGTGGGCGACGTGTCGGGCGACCTGTCGACGTTCATGGGCGGGGTCATCGACGCCCGGGCGTTCGCCAAGCACAAGGAGGCCATCGACCGGGCGCGGGCGGCCGCGAACATCGACGTCCTCACCGGCTCGTACGACGACAGCGTCGGCTATTTCGTGAAGCCGACCGTCCTGGAGTGCGCCGACCCGACCGACGAGATCTTCGTCAAGGAGTACTTCGGGCCCATCCTGGGCGTGCACGTCTACGAGGACCGCGACTTCGACGCGGTGCTCGACCAGATGGAGGGCATCGCGCCGTACGCGCTGACCGGCTCGATCATCGCCCAGGACCGGTACGCCATCGCGTCCGCGTCCGACCGGCTGCGCTTCGCGGCGGGCAACTTCTACGTCAACGACAAGCCGACGGGCGCGGTCGTGGGCCAGCAGCCGTTCGGCGGCGCCCGCGCCTCGGGCACCAACGACAAGGCGGGCTCGATCTTCAACCTGATCCGCTGGGTGAACGCCCGCACGATCAAGGAGACGTTCGTGCCGCCGACTGACCACCGTTATCCGCACATGGGCTGATATTTCAGCCCATTTCGCGCCGTGAGCCCCCGGTCCTGCCCCGGGGGCTCACGGCTTTTCAGCCGAGCGCACGGTTGACGGCAGCCACGTACCTGTAGAAGGCCTTCGTGCGGTTGGCCGGGTCCTCGATCCAGGCGCGGCTCAGCTTCCCTCCGTCGAAGAACCGCTCCCGCTGGCCCCGGCTGATCTCCAGCTGCACGCCCCTGCCCCTGCGGTTCTTGTTCGCGATGTTGCTGGGGCTGTCACCGCCGATCTCCTCGGGCACGGACGTCGAGATGGCGAATCCGGCGGCGCGCAGCTCGGCCTTCACCTTTTTGATCAGCGTCGTGTCCCGTCCGCCGACGTAGGTGGTGGCCTCGGAGCCCGACGCGGCGTGCCAGGAGACGGTGTAGTCGACGCCCGCCACCACGTTGAGCGCCTTGGGCTCGTCGAAGTGCGTGGCGGTGATGTGCAGGGCGCTGTTGCCGGACTCCTTGATGCCTTCGAACGCGTAGAAGGCGTACTTGCGGCCCGCCGCCTCGTCGGCGAGCTGCGACGTCGGCGCCTCGATGGCGCCGCCGTGGATGGCGATGTGCGCCACCTTCGCGCCGCTGGGGACGCGCTGGACGCGGCGGTAGTCCCTGCCCTCGACCTCGTGGGCGGACAGGTCGGCGTAGTCGGCGTAGACATCGGACCGGGCGGACTCTGCGTGAGCGATCGGGGCGAGGCCGATCAGGAGTAAGTTCGCGACGGCGACCGACAGGACCTTCTTCACGTAACACCTTTCGACGATCTTCTTGACCGCCCCCATCATGCCGCCTAACAGTCGGAGCCGTCCCTACCTGCCGCTCATGGCGTAATGTGCAATATTCGTGTCATTGACGCCATATAAGGTCCGCGACCAGCATGAAAGCATGCAGCGACGAGTCCTGATCGTCGTCTTCCCCGGCTTCCAACTGCTCGACATGGCCGGTCCTGCCGATGTGTTCGCCACCGCCGACCTGCTGGTGTCCGGAGGCGGGTACCGGGTCGAGGTGGCGGCGGTGGGCGGCGGCGCCGTGCCCGCGGCGAACGGCGTCACCGTCACGGCCTCGGCGCTCGCCGACATCGCGCGGTCCACCTCGAGGGGGCCGATCGACACGCTGCTGGTGGCGGGCGGCCTGTCCGTGCCCGAGCGGCTGGCGGACCGCGAGCTCGTCGCGCACATCGCCGGGCTGGCCGGTGGCGCCCGGCGGGTCGCGTCCGTGTGCAACGGCGCGTTCCTGCTGGCCGAGGCGGGGCTGCTGGACCACCGGCGGGTCACCACGCACTGGCTCGCCGCCGGCGAGCTGGACGCCCGCTACGAGTGCGTCGAGGTGGACGCCGACCCGCTCTACATCGAGGACGGCAACGTCTGGACCTCGGCGGGCGTGCTGTCCGGCGTGGACCTCGCGCTCGCGCTGGTGGCCAGGGACCACGGCCACGCGCTGGCCAGGGACGTCGCCCGGGGCCTCGTCGTGTACCTGCACAGGCCGGGCGGGCAGAGCCAGTTCAGCACGCCGATGCGGGCGCTGACGCCGCGCAGCGAGCCGCTGAGGGAGCTCCAGGCGTACATCGACGCGAACCCCGCCGCCGACCTGAGCGTGCCCGCGCTCGCCGCGCGGGCCGGGATGAGCGAGCGCCACTTCTCCCGCGTCTTCACCGAGCAGACGGGCCTGTCACCCGGCCGGTACGTCGAGCGCAGCCGGGCCGAGGCCGCCAGGCGACTCCTGGAGGTCACCGGCCATCCGCTGGACAGGGTGGCCAGGGAGTCAGGCCTCGGCACGCCGGAGACCCTCTACCGCGTCTTCCGCCGCCACTGGCGGATCTCACCCGGCGACCACCGTCGCAGGTTCCAATCGAAGGAGAAATAGGCATGCATGTGGCCATCCCTCTCTATCCGCGTTTCACCGCGCTCGACGCGGTCGGGCCGTACACGGTGCTGGCCTTCGCGCCCGGCTGGACGGTCACGTTCGTCGCGGCCGAGGCCGGGCCCGTGACCGACGACCAGGGGACGCTCACCCTCACCGCCACCGCCTCGTACGAGGACGTGCCCCGTCCTGACGTGATCGTCGTCCCGGGCGGCCCGGGGACGATGGAGGCCATGGCCGACGAGGCGCTGCTGGGGTGGATCCGGCAGGCCCACGAGCACGCCCGGTGGACCACCTCGGTGTGCAGCGGCTCCTTGGTGCTGGCGGCCGCCGGGCTGCTGGAAGGGCTGAAGGCGACCAGTCACTGGGGCATCCTCGAGGCGCTGCGGCAGTACGGGGCCGAGCCGGTGAGCGAGCGCGTGGTCACCGAGGGCAACATCGTGACCGCGGCAGGGGTGTCGGCGGGGATCGACATGGCGCTGACGCTGCTCGCCCAGGCCGCCGACCCGACGACGGCGCAGGCCGTGCAGCTGGTCATCGAGTACGACCCGCACCCGCCGTTCGACTCCGGGTCGCCGAAGACGGCTCCGGAGGGGCTGTCCGAGCTCGCGCTCAAGCTCATCGCCTAGGGAGCGGCCTCGCCGGGCGTCTCCCGGCCGAGGTCCGGGGTCTCCCGGCCGAGGTCCGGGGTCTCGCGGCCGGGGGTCGGGGTCTCCCGACCGCGGCCCGGAGGCTCCCCGCCGGGGTCCGGGGTCGCCCGGCCGACTCCCACCGGCAGCACGTCGAAGTGGATGACCACGTGCCCGATCGACGGATCGCGGGGAGCGGACGGCTCCCACTCCCTGCGGTCCGACATCGCCCGGTAACGCTCCAGCACCTCGAACACCTCATCCTGCAGCTCGCGCGTCTCCTCCGGCGTGAGCCGCAGTGACCGCCGCCCGAAGACGCTCGCCCGCACCCACTCCTCGGGTGCCGTCGCCTCCTCCTCGCGCCACCTGGCCAGCTCCGCGCCGCGCTGACGCACCAGGTCGTCGAGTACGACCTCCAGCGCGCTCGCCGTCTCGGGATCGCCGGGATCCGGCTCGCCGTAGGAGAAGCCCCCGGGCGTGATGCGCCAGTACTTCTCCTTGCCGCGCCCCATCCCCGGCACCACCTCGATCATGTCGTGCCTGGCCAGCTCTCTGAGGTGGTAGCTGGTCGCGCCGGTGTTCTGGCCCAGCAGCGCGGCGAGCCCGGTGGCCGTGGACGGCCCGTGCTCGTCCAGCAGCTCGTAGATCCGCAGCCTGAGCGGGTGGGCGAACGACTTCAGGGCGTTGGCGTCGAGGGTCCGGGCGGAAAAGCTCTTGCTCTGCATGCTGTGCAAGCCTATCTTTGCAAAGGAATCTATGCACACTTTCCCTTACACACTATCGGAGTGCGGCCGTGGGGCGTTCGTTCGGTTTTCTCTGGTCATCCACCGCGCTGTCGAACCTGGCCGACGGCGTGCTGAAGGTCGGGGCGCCGCTGCTGGCCGTGTCCATGACGCGCTCTCCCACCCTGGTGTCACTGGTGGGGGCCGCCGCGACGGCGCCGTGGCTGCTGTTCGCGCTGCACGCGGGGGCGATCGCCGACCGCGCCGACCGCCGCCGGATCATGGTCCTGGCCAACGCCGCCCGCACGGCGATCCTGGCCCTCGCGGGCCTGCTGGCGCTCCTGGGCCTGCTCGACCTGTGGCTGCTGCTGGCGGCCGTGCTCGTGGCCGGGGTGGCCGAGGTCTTCGCCGACACCTCGGCGCAGGCGATCCTGCCCATGACCGTCCCCCAGGACAACCTCACCAGGGCGAACGGCCGCGTCTCCAGCGCCCAGATGATCGGCAACGACTTCGTCGGCGCCCCGCTCGCGGGCCTGCTCGTGGTGGTGCTCCCCGCCGCCCTCTTCGGCGCCCCGGCCCTCCTGTACGGTGCCGCGGGCCTGCTGCTGCTGGGCATGCGCGGCACGTACCGCCTGGACCCCGGCGCCGGAGAGCGGAGGCCGCTGCGGCGGGACATCGGCGAGGCGCTGCGCTACCTCTGGTCGCACCGCGTGCTGCGGAGCCTGGCCGTCACCGCCGGGATGCTCAACCTCGCCAACGCCGCCTACTTCGCCGTCTTCGTGCTCTGGGTGGTCGGCGACGGCTCACCGATCGGGCTGGAGCCCGGCGGGTACGGCCTGATGATGACCGCCTTCGCCGCCGGGGCGGTGCTCGGGTCCCTGCTGTCGGGGCGGGCCGCGGGGATCTTCGGGGAGGTTCGCACGCTGGTGGGCTCGTGGCTGATCAGCAGCCTGCTGCTCCTGGTGCCGGTGGTCGTGCCGGCACCGTGGACGCTCTACCCGACCGCCGTCCTGTGGGGCGTGGTGGGCGCGGCGGCCAACGTCCTGGTGATCTCGACCCGGCAGCGGCTGATCCCGGCCGAGTTGCTGGGCCGTGTCAATTCGGCATACCGCCTCGTCGGCATGGCCGGGATGCCGCTCGGGGCGGCTCTGGGGGGCGTTGTGGCCGAGTTCGCGGGGCTTGGCGCCGTCCTCGTGGGCGCTGCTGGAGTATGTTTGGTGGGTGTCGGACTGGTGTGGCGCGCGTTGTCTGATCGAATTTCTAGGCCGTTGACCAGCGCACCCGCACTTTCCGACATATCCGGATCACGTTAGGCACCCTACGGCCGGTGCTGAAGTGACATGATTATCCCCGAGCATGAGGGGATGGTATGCGGGAGATCGGCGGACGGTACCTCCTGAACGAGGAGGCCGGTCGTGGGGGTATGGGTGTCGTCTGGCGTGCATTCGATCAGCTCCTCCACCGTACGGTGGCACTGAAGGAGCTGACCTTGGCCGGTGAGGCCGAGATGGTGCGCCGCCGGGTGCTGCGTGAGGCGAGGATGGCTGCCGGCCTGACGCACCCGAACATCGTCACGGTGCACGACCTGATCGAAGAGGGCGGCAAGCTCTGGATCGTGATGGAGTACCTCGACGGGCTCTCGTTGCACCAGTTGCTCTCTCAGGTGGGCACATTACCGGCGCAGTCGGTGGCCGCGATCGGTCAGCACCTGCTCGCCGCGCTGCGCACCGCGCACAAGGCCGGGGTGCTCCATCGCGACGTGAAGCCCGCCAACGTCATGCTGACCGGCGACCGGGTGGTGCTCACCGACTTCGGCATAGCGACCGCCGAGGGTGACATCCGGATGACGACGTCCCGGCGGCTGCGGGGCACGCCCGCCTTCATGGCGCCCGAGCGGCTGCACGGGGGGCCGGCCAGCAAGGAGGCCGACATGTGGTCCTTCGGCGCCACCCTCTACAGCGCAGTCGAGGGCCAGCCGCCCTACCCCGGGCAGGACGCGGCGACGGTGCTCGGGATGGCGCGCAGCGGCCCCTACCCGCCGCCCCGGCGGGCCGGCGTGATGCGGCCGCTGATCGAGGGGCTGCTCCACCACGACCCGGTGCGGCGCTACACGCCTGAGCAGACGGCGGGGCTGCTGGCCGGCATGCGCGCCAGCGCCTACCAGGCGGCCATCTGACCCACACC
>NZ_JBFANV010000135.1:0-22364 GCF_040674955.1 Nonomuraea sp. NPDC049695
AAGGAAATGCAGTCGCTGTGCCTGAACGTCGAGGTGCTCTCCAGCGACGGCATGTCCATCGAGATGCGCGACACCGACGAGGACGTCTTCCGCGCGGCGGAGGAGCTCGGTATCGATCTGTCCCGGCGTGAGCCGAGCAGCGTGGAAGAAGTCTGAGGGGGAGATCGCACAAATGCTGGACGTCAACTTCTTCGACGAGCTTCGGATCGGCCTCGCGACGGCCGACGACATCCGTCAGTGGTCGCACGGCGAGGTCAAGAAGCCGGAGACCATCAACTACCGGACCCTCAAGCCGGAAAAGGACGGACTCTTCTGCGAGAAGATCTTCGGCCCGACCCGCGACTGGGAGTGCTACTGCGGTAAGTACAAGCGGGTCCGGTTCAAGGGCATCATCTGTGAGCGCTGTGGCGTCGAGGTGACCCGTGCCAAGGTGCGTCGTGAGCGGATGGGCCACATCGAGCTGGCCGCGCCGGTCACGCACATCTGGTACTTCAAGGGCGTCCCGTCGCGCCTCGGCTACCTGCTCGACCTCGCCCCGAAGGACCTGGAGAAGGTCATCTACTTCGCGGCGTACATGATCACGCATGTCGACACCGAGATGCGTGAGCGTGACCTGCCCTCGCTGGAGGCGAAGATCTCCGTCGAGCGGCAGCACATCGAGCAGCGCCGTGACGCCGACGTCGAGTCCCGGCAGAAGAAGCTCGAGGCCGACCTGGCCGAGCTCGAGGCCGCCGGCGCCAAGGGCGACCAGCGCCGCAAGGTCCGTGAGGGCGCCGAGCGCGAGATGCGCCAGCTCCGCGACCGGGCCCAGCGCGAGCTGGACCGCCTCGACGAGGTCTGGAGCCGCTTCAAGAACCTCAAGGTCCAGGACCTCGAGGGCGACGAGCTGCTCTACCGCGAGATGCGCGACCGCTTCGGCCGCTACTTCAAGGGCGGCATGGGCGCGCAGGCGATCCAGGACCGCCTGATCAGCTTCGACCTCGACGCCGAGGCCGAGAACCTGCGCGAGACGATCCGCAGCGGCAAGGGCCAGAAGAAGGCCCGCGCCCTCAAGCGGCTCAAGGTCGTGTCGGCGTTCCTCAACACCACCAACTCGCCGCGCGGCATGGTGCTCGACTGCATCCCGGTCATCCCGCCGGACCTGCGCCCGATGGTGCAGCTCGACGGTGGCCGGTTCGCGACCTCCGACCTCAACGACCTCTACCGCCGGGTCATCAACCGGAACAACCGCCTCAAGAGGCTTCTCGACCTCGGTGCGCCCGAGATCATCGTGAACAACGAGAAGCGGATGCTCCAGGAGGCCGTCGACGCGCTGTTCGACAACGGCCGCCGCGGTCGCCCGGTCACCGGTCCCGGCAACAGGCCGCTGAAGTCCCTGAGCGACATGCTCAAGGGTAAGCAGGGTCGGTTCCGCCAGAACCTGCTGGGCAAGCGAGTCGACTACTCCGGCCGTTCGGTCATCGTCGTCGGCCCGCAGCTCAAGCTGCACCAGTGCGGTCTGCCCAAGCAGATGGCGCTGGAGCTGTTCAAGCCGTTCGTGATGAAGCGGCTGGTTGACCTCAACCACGCCCAGAACATCAAGTCGGCCAAGCGGATGGTCGAGCGCGCCCGCCCCGTGGTGTGGGACGTGCTCGAAGAGGTCATCACCGAGCACCCGGTGCTGCTCAACCGTGCTCCGACGCTCCACCGCCTGGGCATCCAGGCGTTCGAGCCGCAGCTGGTCGAGGGCAAGGCCATCCAGATCCACCCGCTCGTCTGCACCGCGTTCAACGCGGACTTCGACGGCGACCAGATGGCCGTGCACCTGCCGCTGTCGGCTGAGGCCCAGGCCGAGGCACGCATCCTGATGCTCTCGACCAACAACATCCTCAAGCCGGCCGACGGCAAGCCCGTGACGATGCCCACTCAGGACATGGTCATCGGCCTCTACTGGCTGACCACCCAGAAGGAAGGCGCCCGGGGCGAGGGTCGCGTGTTCGGCTCGATCGCCGAGGCGCAGATGGCCTTCGACCGCCGCGAGCTGGAGATCCAGGCGAAGATCCAGATCCGGCTCAAGGACGTCCTGCCGCCGCGCGAGTGGGTCGCTCCCGAGGGCTGGGAGCAGGGCGACCCGATCCGCCTGGAGACCACGTTCGGGCGGTGCCTGTTCAACCAGACGCTGCCCAACAGCTACCCGTTCGTCGACTTCCAGGTCGGCAAGAAGCAGCTGTCCACGATCGTGAACGAGCTGGCGGAGACCTATCCCAAGATCGAGGTCGCCGCTTCGCTCGACGCGCTCAAGGACGCCGGCTTCCGCTGGGCGACGCGCTCCGGTGTCACGATCTCGATCGAGGACGTCGTCGCGCCCCCGAACAAGACCGACATCATGGAGAACTACGAGCGCCGGGCCGACAAGGTCCAGCGCGAGTACGAGCGCGGTCTGATCACCGACGAGGAGCGCCGTCAGGAGCTCATCGAGATCTGGACGCACGCGACGGCCGACGTCGAGACCGACATGGTCAACGCCTTCCCGGCGACCAACCCGGTCTGGATGATGGTCAACTCCGGCGCCCGTGGTAACAAGATGCAGGTCCGGCAGATCGCCGGCATCCGCGGCCTGGTGTCCAACACCAAGGGTGAGACGATCCCGCGGCCGATCAAGGCCTCGTTCCGCGAGGGCCTGTCGGTGCTGGAGTACTTCATCTCCACCCACGGTCAGCGGAAGGGTCTGGCCGACACCGCTCTGCGTACCGCCGACTCGGGTTACCTGACCCGTCGTCTGGTGGACGTGGCGCAGGACGTCATCGTGCGCGAGATCGACTGCGGCACCGACCGCGCGGTCCCGCTGCACGTGGGCGAGCGTGACGCGTCGGGCAACCTGGTCAAGGCCGAGAACGCCGAGTCCAACGTGCACGGCCGCATCCTGGCCGAGGACGTCGAGGTCGACGGCAAGATCATCGCGGCTGCGGGCGTCGACATCAACGACACCCACGTGACCAAGCTGGTCGAGGCGGGCGTCGAGACCGTGCGCACCCGTAGCGCGCTGGTCTGCGAGGCCAAGATCGGTGTCTGCGCGACCTGCTACGGCCGCTCGCTGGCCACCGGCAAGCTCGTGGACGTCGGCGAGGCGGTCGGCATCATCGCCGCCCAGTCGATCGGTGAGCCCGGCACGCAGCTGACCATGCGTACGTTCCACACCGGTGGTGTGGCCGGCGCCGACATCACCCACGGTCTGCCCCGTGTCACGGAGCTGTTCGAGGCGCGCATCCCCAAGGGTGTCGCCCCGATCTCCGAGGCCGAGGGCCGGGCTCGCATCGACGAGACCGACAAGACCAGGAAGATCGTCATCACGCCGGACGACGGCTCGGAGGAGATCGCCTACCCGGTGTCGATGCGCTCGCGCCTGCTCGTGCAGGACGGCCAGCGGATCACGGTCGGGCAGCAGCTCGTCGCCGGTGCGGTCAACCCCAACGAGGTGCTGCGCATCCTCGGCCCGCGGGCCGTGCAGCTGCACCTGGTGGCGGAGGTCCAGCAGGTCTACCGGTCGCAGGGTGTGTCGATCCACGACAAGCACATCGAGATCATCGTGCGGCAGATGCTCAAGCGCGTGAACGTGCTGGAGTCCGGTGACACCGACCTGCTGCCCGGCGAGCTCGTGGAGCGGCCGCGCTTCGAGCAGATGAACCGCGAGACGGTGGCGGAGAGCGGCTCCCCGGCCGCCGGCCGTCCGGTGCTCATGGGCATCACGAAGGCGTCGCTGGCCACCGAGTCGTGGCTGTCGGCGGCCTCCTTCCAGGAGACGACCAGGGTGCTGACGGACGCGGCGATCCACGCCAAGTCCGACTCGCTGCTGGGCCTGAAGGAGAACGTCATCATCGGTAAGCTCATCCCGGCCGGCACCGGCATGCCGCAGTACCGGAACATCCGGGTCGAGCCGACCGAGGAGGCCAAGGCCGCCATGTACACCGTGGGTGGCTACGACGGCTCCGCCGCCGACTACACCTTCGGCACCGGCAGCGGCGAGGCTGTGCCGCTGGAGGAGTACGACTTCGGTCAGTACAACCGATAGCTCGAGGTAACGCGCCCGGGTCCCTCATGGAGGGGCCCGGGCGCTTTGCTGTTCCAAGGCCCTCTCCGTGCCTGTACGGGGCTGACAGCCCCTCCCAGGGGCCTCCACCCGCCCGCCGCTTGACCGGCTCTGTGTTTCCTGCCGTGTGAGTGGGCAGGCGACTGATGACGGCGCATGCCGTGGAGGCCGATACCCGTGCCGGCGTAGGCGGACTTGGGAAGGGGGTAGGAGGGTTTGGGAACGTCGTGCGGAGTGGTCGGGTGGCCCGATATCATGGCCTCCGGAGCTGTAGATGGGCTTGATGAAGTAGGCCCAAGCGACACGGAGTGGCAAGGCTTGTCCGCTTTGCCGCGCCGTTTTGACGTGTCGCGTGGGCCTGGGTAGTCTTGTGCATCGTGCCCGTCTCTATGCGGGCTCTCGACCGTGCGCTCATTACGGGCGTAGGACGGCTTCCTGGCTCGTAAACCTCGCGGGACGTCTGCGTGAATAGCGCGACACGCCCGAGCGCGGGGGCACCGGGTCGAGAAAAATCAGCAGGTCATGACACCGGCAGTACCTGCGAAATGCAGCACAACTGACGTATCACCGGCCAAGGCACGAAACGGAGTGGCAGTGCCCACTATTCAGCAGTTGGTCCGCAAGGGCCGGCAGGACAAGGTCTCCAAGACCAAGACTCCTGCCCTCAAGGGGAGTCCGCAGCGGCGCGGCGTCTGCCAGCGCGTTTACACCACGACTCCCAAGAAGCCCAACTCGGCACTGCGCAAGGTGGCCCGCGTTCGGCTCACGAACGGCATCGAGGTCACGGCCTACATCCCCGGTGTGGGTCACAACCTGCAGGAGCACTCCATCGTGCTCGTGCGTGGCGGTCGTGTGAAGGACCTGCCTGGTGTTCGCTACAAGATCATCCGCGGTTCGCTCGACACCCAGGGTGTCCGCAACCGCAAGCAGGCCCGTAGCCGCTACGGCGCGAAGAAGGAGAAGAGCTAACAATGCCTCGTAAGGGTTCTCCTGGCCGTCGTCAGCTCATGTCTGACCCGGTTTACAGCTCGCCGCTGGTGACCGCCCTGATCAACAAGGTGCTCCTGGACGGCAAGCGCTCCATCGCGCAGTCGATCGTCTACGGCGCCCTTGAGGGCTGCAGGGACAAGACCGGCAACGACCCGGTCGTCACCCTGAAGCGCGCGCTTGACAACGTCAAGCCGACCCTCGAGGTCCGCAGCCGTCGCGTCGGTGGCGCGACCTACCAGGTGCCGGTCGAGGTGCGCGCCGCGCGCAGCACCACCCTGGCCCTGCGCTGGCTGGTGCAGTACTCCCGCGCCCGCCGCGAGAAGACCATGACCGAGCGCCTCATGAACGAGCTCCTCGACGCCAGCAACGGCCTTGGGGCGAGTGTCAAGAAGCGCGAGGACACCCACAAGATGGCCGAGTCCAACAAGGCCTTCGCCCACTACCGCTGGTAGTGGATCCGACGAGACGACGAGGACGCGAGAGAAGTGGCCACGCAGACCGCTCTTGACCTGGCCAAGGTCCGAAACATCGGGATCATGGCCCATATCGACGCGGGCAAGACCACCACGACCGAGCGCATCCTGTTCTACACCGGCATCAACTACAAGATCGGTGAAGTCCACGAGGGCGCTGCCACGATGGACTGGATGGAGCAGGAGCAGGAGCGCGGCATTACGATCACGTCTGCCGCGACGACGTGCGAGTGGCTCGGCCACACCATCAACATCATCGACACCCCGGGTCACGTCGACTTCACCATCGAGGTGGAGCGTTCGCTCCGCGTCCTCGACGGTGCGGTCGCCGTGTTCGACGGCGTCGCGGGTGTCGAGCCGCAGTCGGAGACGGTGTGGCGCCAGGCTGACCGCTACGACGTCCCCCGTATCTGCTTCGTTAACAAGATGGACCGGGTCGGCGCGGAGTTCCACCGCTGCGTCGACATGATGATCAGCCGTCTGGGTGCGACCCCGGCTGTCGTCCAGCTTCCGTGGGGCGTTGAGGCCGACTTCAAGGGCGTCATCGACCTCATCAAGATGAAGGGTTACCTCTGGAGCGCCGAGGCGGCCAAGGGCGAGATGTACGACACCGTCGACATCCCGGCCGACCACGCCGATGCCGCTCGTGAGTGGCGTGACCGCCTCATCGAGACGGTCGCCGAGAACGACGACGAGCTGATGGAGCTCTTCCTCGAGGGCGTCGAGCCCACCGAGGAGCAGCTGGTCGCGGCCATCCGCCGCGCGACGCTGTCCAGCGCCATCAACCCGGTGCTCTGCGGCACCGCGTTCAAGAACAAGGGCGTGCAGCCCCTGCTCGACGCGATCGTCGCCTTCCTGCCCGCGCCGACCGACATCCCGGCCTTCAAGGGCCACGCGGTCGGCCACGAGGACAAGGTCATCGAGCGTCACGCGGACCCGAGCGAGCCGTTCTCCGCTCTGGCCTTCAAGATCGCCAGCGACCCGCACCTGGGCAAGCTCACCTACATCCGCATCTACTCGGGCACGCTCGAGACCGGTTCACAGGTCGTCAACTCTGTGAAGGGTAAGAAGGAGCGGATCGGCAAGATCTACCAGATGCACGCCAACAAGCGCGAGGAGCGCCCGACGGCCATCGCCGGTCAGATCGTCGCCGTCATGGGTCTGAAGGACACCACGACCGGTGACACGCTGTCCGACCCGTCGAACCAGGTCGTGCTCGAGTCGATGACGTTCCCGGCTCCGGTCATCAACGTCGCCATCGAGCCCAAGACCAAGGGCGACCAGGAGAAGCTGTCGACCGCCATCCAGCGGCTGGCCGAGGAGGACCCGTCCTTCCAGGTCCGCCGCGACGAGGAGACCGGTCAGACGGTCATCTGGGGCATGGGCGAGCTTCACCTGGAGATCCTCGTCGACCGCATGCGTCGCGAGTTCAAGGTCGAGGCCAACGTCGGCCGCCCGCAGGTGGCCTACCGCGAGACCATCCGCCGCAAGGTGGAGAAGCTCGACTACACCCACAAGAAGCAGACCGGTGGTTCCGGTCAGTTCGCGCGGGTGATCATCAACCTCGAGCCGCTGGGTGAAGGCAACGACGGCTACGAGTTCGAGAACAAGGTCACGGGTGGCCGTGTCCCGAGGGAGTACATCCCGTCGGTCGACGCGGGCGCCCAGGAGGCCGCCGAGTTCGGCGTGCTGGCCGGCTACCCGATGGTGGGCGTGAAGGTGACGCTCGTCGACGGTGCCGCGCACGACGTCGACTCCTCGGAAATGGCGTTCAAGATCGCCGGCTCGATGGCCTTCAAGGAGGCCGCGCGCAAGGCGGACGCAGTGCTTCTCGAGCCGATGATGGCCGTCGAGGTCACCACGCCCGAGGACTACATGGGTGATGTCATCGGTGACCTCAACGGTCGCCGCGGGCAGATCCAGTCTATGGACGAGCGGGCCGGTGCCCGTGTCGTCACGGCGCTCGTGCCGCTGTCTGAGATGTTCGGCTACGTGGGTGACCTGCGTAGCAAGACGCAGGGGCGCGCGAGCTACAGCATGCAGTTCGACTCCTATGCGGAGGTGCCCCCGGGCATCGCCAAGGAGATCGTCGCGAAGGCCCGGGGCGAATAGTCCAGGTCCTGAGGTGGCTGGGGTCGGCGGAGATCGTCGCCCCGCTGCCAAGGGGCCCGGGGCGAATAGTCCTGGTCCCTGGTGGGGTGGTGAGAGCCACCCCGCCGCCAAGGGGTTCGGGAACTCCCGGGCCCGAGTGTGTAGACGAAAGTCAGTCAGATTCTCAAGGAGAGAACCAGTGGGCAAGGCCAAGTTCGAGCGGACTAAGCCGCACATGAACATCGGCACCATTGGACACATCGACCACGGCAAGACCACGCTGACCGCGGCGATCACCAAGGTGCTTCACGACCGTTACCCCGAGCTGAACAAGGCGACCCCGTTCGACAAGATCGACAAGGCGCCGGAGGAGAAGGCTCGCGGTATTACGATCTCCATCGCGCACGTCGAGTACCAGACGGAGAAGCGTCACTACGCTCACGTTGACTGCCCCGGTCACGCCGACTACGTCAAGAACATGATCACCGGTGCCGCTCAGATGGACGGCGCCATCCTGGTGGTCGCCGCCACCGACGGCCCGATGCCGCAGACGAAGGAGCACGTCCTCCTGGCCCGCCAGGTCGGCGTCCCCTACATCGTCGTGGCTCTCAACAAGTCGGACATGGTGGACGACGAGGAGATCCTGGAGCTCGTCGAGCTCGAGGTCCGCGAGCTCCTCTCCGCTCAGGAGTTCCCCGGCGACGACCTGCCGGTCGTCCGCGTCTCCGCGCTCAAGGCTCTTGAGGGCGACGAGAAGTGGGCCGACAGCATCATCGAGCTGATGAACGCCGTCGACGAGAACGTCCCCGAGCCCCCGCGTGAGACGGAGAAGCCGTTCCTCATGCCGGTCGAGGACGTCTTCTCGATCACCGGTCGCGGCACCGTCGTCACCGGTCGTATCGAGCGCGGCATCGTCAAGGTCAACGAGCAGGTCGACATCATCGGCATCAAGCCGGAGAAGACGACCACCACCGTCACCAGCATCGAGATGTTCAACAAGATGCTCGACGAGGGTCACGCCGGTGACAACGCCGCCCTGCTGCTCCGCGGCATCAAGCGCGACGACGTCGAGCGCGGCCAGTGCATCATCAAGCCGGGCACGACCACCCCGCACACCGAGTTCACCGGCCAGGTCTACATCCTGTCCAAGGACGAGGGCGGCCGCCACACGCCGTTCTTCAACAACTACCGTCCGCAGTTCTACTTCCGTACGACTGACGTGACCGGTGTCGTGAACCTCCCCGAGGGCACGGAAATGGTCATGCCGGGCGACAACACCGAAATGCGCGTTGAGCTGATCCAGCCCATCGCCATGGAGGAAGGCCTCAAGTTCGCGATCCGTGAGGGTGGCCGCACCGTCGGCGCCGGCCGGGTCGTGAAGATCATCAAGTAGCTAGACCGTCGGGGCGGCGGTCGGCCCCGTACCTCGGAGCCGACCGCCGCAACGCGTGAGGACCTCACGTACGGCGCCGTGATCCAGCAGTTGCTTCGGCCAGCGACTTGTGACCGAAGTCACTGCCGGATCACGGAAGAAAAGGCAGATCGACTACGTCTGCCTCGTGGGGTTAAGCAGGCTTCGACCTGCACCAGAACAGCGGCAACAGGCCGCACGATACTTTTTCAGACGACAGCGAAGGACACCGAGGCCACTATGGCGGGACAGAAGATCCGCATCCGGCTTAAGGCCTATGACCACGAGGTCATCGACAGCTCGGCCAAGAAGATCGTCGAGACGGTGACGCGGACTGGCGCGAAGGTCGCGGGCCCGGTGCCGCTGCCGACCGAGAAGAACGTGTACTGCGTCATCCGCTCGCCGCACAAGTACAAGGACAGCCGCGAGCACTTCGAGATGCGCACGCACAAGCGGCTGATTGACATCATCGACCCGACCCCCAAGACGGTTGACTCGCTCATGCGGCTCGACCTCCCCGCGGGTGTCGACATTTCGATCAAGCTCTGAGGGAACGCACTGACATGGCTAAGACGATCAAGGGCGTCCTGGGCAAGAAGCTCGGCATGACCCAGGTCTTCGACGCGGACAACCGGATGGTACCGGTGACCGTGGTCGAGGCCGGTCCGTGCGTGGTGACCCGGGTCCGCACCGCCGACAAGGACGGCTACTCCGCCATCCAGCTCGGCTTCGGGCAGGTCGACCCCCGGAAGGTCAACAAGCCGCTCGGCGACTACCTGCGTAAGCACGACATCACCCCGCGCCGTTACTTCGCGGAGATCCGCACCGACGACGCGAGCGACTACACCCTGGGCCAGGAGCTGCTGGCCGACACCTTCGAGGCCGGCCAGTTCGTCGACGTGACGGGCAAGAGCAAGGGCAAGGGCTTCGCCGGTGTCATGAAGCGGCACGGCTTCGGTGGTCTGGGCGCGTCGCACGGTACGCAGCGCAAGCACCGTTCGCCGGGTTCCATCGGTGGCTGCGCCACCCCGGGCCGCGTTTTCAAGGGTCTGCGCATGGCTGGTCGGATGGGTAACGTCCGCACCACTGTGCAGAGCCTCAAGGTTCACTCCGTCGACGTCGAGAACGGTCTCATCCTGATCAAGGGTGCGATCCCCGGCGCCAACGGCAGCCTGGTCCTCGTTCGCACCTCTGCCAAGAAGGGGGCTGCCAAGTGAGCACCACCATTGACGTCCTCGACGCCAGCGGCGCGAAGGCCGGCACCGTAGAGCTGCCGGAGAACGTGTTCGGCGCCAAGGTCAACGTGCCGCTGATCCACCAGGTGGTCGTGGCCCAGCTCGCCGCTCGCCGGCAGGGCACCCACAAGGCCAAGACCCGTGGTGAGGTCTCCGGCGGCGGCAAGAAGCCGTACCGGCAGAAGGGCACCGGCCGCGCCCGTCAGGGCTCGACCCGCGCGCCGCAGTTCACCGGCGGTGGCACCGTCCACGGTCCCGTGCCGCGCGACTACTCGCAGCGCACGCCCAAGAAGATGAAGGCCGCCGCCCTGCGTGGCGCCCTCTCCGACCGGGCCGGCGGCGGTCGCGTCCACGTGGTCAGCTCGCTGATCGCGGGCGAGACCCCCAAGACCAAGGCCGCCCTGGAGGCGCTGCGCAAGGTCACCCAGGCTCCGCGCGTTCTCGTCGTGGTCGACGAGGCCGACGAGCTGACCTGGATGAGCCTGCGTAACGCTCCCGAGGTCCACCTCCTGGACGCCGGGCAGCTCAACACGTACGACGTGCTCGTGGCCGACGACGTGGTCTTCACGCAGGAGGCGTATGACCAGGTCGTCGCTCGCCTGAGCGAAAGCGGGAAGGAAGAGGCCTGATGGAGAAGATCGCCGACCCGCGCGACATCATCATCAAGCCGGTCGTCTCTGAGAAGAGCTACGGCCTGATCGATGAGAACAACAAGTACACGTTCCTGGTGAAGAAGACCGCGAACAAGACCCAGGTCAAGATCGCCGTCGAGCAGATCTTCGGGGTCAAGGTCACCAGCGTGAACACGATCAACCGGCAGGGCAAGCGCAAGCGCACCCGTACCGGTTACGGCAAGCGTCCCGACACCAAGCGCGCGATCGTGAGCCTGGTCGAGGGCGATCGGATCGACATCTTCGGTCAGATCGGCTGACAGCCATAGAAGTGAGTGCGGGGCCGCATGGTCCTGCGCGGGGCTGAGACCGTCGCACTTCGGTGCGGCGGGCTCACCCATGTAACCGACGAAGGATGAACGAAAAAGATGGGCATCCGTAAGTACAAGCCGACGACTCCGGGTCGCCGCGGGTCGAGTGTCTCGGACTTCTCCGAGATCACCCGCAGCACGCCCGAGAAGTCGCTGCTTGCGCCCCTTCACAGCAAGGGCGGCCGCAACGTACACGGCCGAGTCACCGCTCGCCACCAGGGCGGCGGTCACAAGCGCGCCTACCGGATCATTGACTTCCGTAGGCATGACAAGGACGGCATCCCGGCCAAGGTCGCTCACATCGAGTACGACCCCAACCGCACCGCCAACATCGCTCTGCTCCACTACGCCGATGGCGAGAAGCGCTACATCATCGCGCCGACGGGCCTCAAGCAGGGTGACCGTATCGAGAACGGCCCCGCTGCCGACATCAAGCCGGGCAACTGCCTGCCGCTGCGCAACATCCCGACCGGTACCTTCATCCACGCGGTGGAGCTCCGTCCGGGCGGCGGCGCCAAGCTCGGCCGTTCCGCGGGCGCTCAGATCCAGCTGCTCGCCAAGGAAGGCACGTACGCCACCCTGCGTATGCCGTCCGGCGAAATGCGCATGGTGGACGTGCGCTGCCGCGCGACGGTCGGCCAGGTCGGCAACGCCGAGCAGGCCAACATCAACTGGGGCAAGGCCGGCCGTATGCGTTGGAAGGGCAAGCGCCCGACCGTTCGCGGTGTCGCGATGAACCCCGTCGACCACCCGCACGGTGGTGGTGAGGGCAAGACCTCCGGTGGTCGCCACCCGGTGAACCCGAAGGGCAAGCCCGAGGGCCGCACCCGCCAGGCCAACAAGGCCAGCGACCGGCTGATCATCCGTCGTCGGAGCAAGAGGAAGAAGCGGTAGGAGCAGCCGAAATGCCACGTAGCCTTAAGAAGGGTCCCTTTGTGGACGATCACCTTCAGAAGAAGGTAGATGTCCAGAACGAGAAGGGCACCAAGAACGTCATCAAGACGTGGTCGCGGCGCTCCATGATCGTTCCCGACATGCTCGGGCACACGATCGCCGTGCACGACGGCCGCAAGCACGTCCCGGTCTTCGTGACCGAGTCGATGATCGGTCACAAGCTCGGAGAGTTCGCCCCCACGCGTACGTTCCGCAGCCACGTCAAGGAAGACCGCCGCAGCCGGCGGTAAGCGTCCCGGAAGTAGGAGAAAGCGATGGAAGCCAGGGCTCAGGCGCGGTTCGTCCGTGTCACGCCCCAGAAGGCCCGCCGTGTGGTGGACCTCATTCGCGGGCTGCCCGCTTCGGAGGCGCAGGCCGTGCTGCAGTTCGCTCCCCAGTCGGCGAGCGAGCCGATCTACAAGGTGCTCAGCAGCGCGATGGCGAACGCGGAGCACAACTTCGACCTCGACCCGCAGACGCTCGTCGTCAGCCGGGCGTGGGTCGACGAGGGCCCGACGCTGAAGCGGTTCCGCCCGCGTGCACAGGGTCGTGCCTATCGGATCAACAAGCGGACGAGCCACATCACTGTGATCGTGGAGTCCCGCGAGCCGAAGGGAAGGACCCGATAGTGGGCCAGAAGGTTAACCCGCACGGGTTCCGCCTCGGCATCACGACCGACTTCAAGAGCCGGTGGTACGCCGACAAGCTGTACAAGTCGTACGTCGCCGAGGACGTGGCGATCCGCCGCATGCTGCAGAAGGGCATGGAGCGGGCCGGCATCTCCAAGGTCGAGATCGAGCGCACGACGGACCGCGTGCAGGTGGACATCCACACCGCGCGTCCCGGCATCGTGATCGGCCGCCGCGGCGCCGAGGCGGACCGTATCCGTGGCGACCTGGAGAAGCTGACCAAGAAGCAGGTCCAGCTCAACATCCTCGAGGTCAAGAACCCGGAGATCGACGCGCAGCTCGTCGCGCAGGGCGTGGCCGAGCAGCTGTCCAGCCGTGTCTCGTTCCGCCGCGCCATGCGCAAGGCGATGCAGTCCGCCATGAAGTCCGGCGCCAAGGGCATCCGTGTCCAGTGCTCCGGTCGTCTGGGCGGCGCTGAGATGTCGAGGTCGGAGTTCTACCGCGAGGGCCGCGTGCCGCTGCACACCCTCCGCGCGGACATCGACTACGGCTTCTACGAGGCCCGTACGACCTTCGGCCGCATCGGCGTGAAGGTCTGGATCTACAAGGGCGAGGCTCCGACCAGCCGCGCCGAGCGCGAGGCGGCCGCTGCCGGTGCCCGTGCCGGCCAGCGTCGCGAGCGCGACGACCGTCGTGGTGGCGGCGCCGACCGTCCGCGTCGTGGTGGCGGCGACCGCCCCCGTCGTGGTGGCGGCCGTGGCGACCGCGCCCCCCGCACTGAGGCGGCCTCGCAGGCCGCCCCCGAGACCGGCCCGGCTGCGCAGCCGGGTGCTGAAGGGAGCTGACCATGCTGATCCCGCGCAGGGTCAAGCACCGCAAGCAGCACCGGCCCGACCGCAGCGGAGCCGCCAAGGGCGGCACCAGGGTCACGTTCGGCGAGTTCGGCATCCAGGCGATTGAGCACTCCTACGTGACCAACCGCCAGATCGAGTCCGCTCGTATCGCCATGACCCGTCACATCCGCCGTGGCGGCAAGGTGTGGATCAACATCTACCCCGACCGTCCGCTCACCAAGAAGCCTGCCGAGACCCGCATGGGTTCCGGTAAGGGTTCGCCTGAGTGGTGGATCGCCAACGTCAAGCCCGGACGCGTGATGTTCGAGCTGTCCGGCGTGGCGGAGCCGATCGCTCGCGAGGCACTTCAGCGTGCGATCCACAAGCTCCCGATGAAGTGCAAGATCGTTAAGCGTGAAGTGGGTGAGGCGTGATGGCTAAGGGCCTGACCGCCGGCGAGCTGCGGCTCGAGGACGAGGACACCCTCGTCCAGAAGCTGAAGGAGGCGAAGGAGGAGCTGTTCAACCTCCGCTTCCAGGCGGCGACCGGTCAGTTGGAGAGCCACGGGCGGCTGCGCGCCGTCCGCCGCGAGATCGCCCGTATCTACACCGTGATGCGCGAGCGCGAGCTGGGCATCGTCACGGTCGAGAAGGAGACGAGCGATGGCTGAGACCGAGACCACCGAGACCACCGACCAGCGGAACTTCCGTAAGGTCCGTGAGGGCCTCGTCGTGAGCGACAAGATGGACAAGACCGTCGTCGTCGCCGTCGAGGACCGCGTGAAGCACCGTCTGTACGGCAAGGTCATCCGCCGTACGACCAAGTACAAGGCGCACGACGAGGCCAACGCCTGTGGCGTGGGCGACCGCGTGCTGCTCATGGAGACCCGCCCCCTCTCCGCCACCAAGCGGTGGAGGGTCGTGGAGATCCTCGAGAAGGCCAAGTAACCCTTCCTTCTCGACATATACCGCGCCTCGTGGGGGCTCTCAGAGCCCCCATGACGGCGTCCAAGGACGCGGGGCCACATGTGGTCTCGCGTCGCCTGCGGTGCGGCGCCCACGGGTGCTGTGGCCGTGGGAACAAGACAACGACGGTTCCGCCAGGCTCAGAAATGAGAACCGGCGCGACTAACAGGAGTTCAAAGTGATCCAGCAGGAGTCGCGGCTCAAGGTCGCCGACAACACGGGCGCGAAGGAGATCCTTTGCATCCGTGTTCTCGGTGGCTCGGGCCGACGCTACGCCGGTATCGGCGACGTCATCGTCGCCACTGTCAAGGACGCGCTGCCCGGCAGCACTGGCGTCAAGAAGGGCGACGTGGTCAAGGCCGTCGTCGTCCGCACGGTCAAGGAGCGCCGCCGGCCCGACGGCTCCTACATCCGCTTCGACGAGAACGCCGCCGTCATCATCAAGGACAGCGGTGACCCTCGCGGCACTCGTATCTTCGGCCCGGTCGGCCGCGAGCTGCGTGACAAGAAGTTCATGCGGATCATCTCGCTCGCCCCGGAGGTGCTGTGATGCCGAAGTCGCTGCATGTGAAGAAGGGTGACCTGGTCCAGGTCATCGCCGGCAAGGACAAGGGTGCCAAGGGTCGCGTCATTGCCACGCTCCCGCGCGAGGACCGCGTGGTGGTCGAGGGCATCAACATGATCAAGAAGCACTCCAAGGAGACCCACCAGGGCCCGCGCGGCGCCAAGACCGGCGGCGTGCAGACCATGGAGGCCCCCATCCACGTCTCGAACGTGAAGAAGCTCAAGGACGAGAAGCCCGCCGACAAGAAGGCCGACGAGAAGAAGGCCGACGAGACGGGTGAGGACAGCTGATGACTGCCACGACCACTGAGACCGAGCGCCCGACGCCGCGACTCAAGACGAAGTACCGCGAGGAGATCGCGGCCCAGCTTCGCGAGCAGTTCGGCATCGAGAACGTCATGCAGATCCCGGCGCTGACCAAGATCAAGGTCAACATGGGCGTCGGCGAGGCGGCTCGCGACTCCAAGCTCATCGAGGGTGCTGTCCGCGACCTCACCGTGATCACCGGCCAGAAGCCGGCCGTCGTTCGCGCGCGCAAGTCCATCGCCCAGTTCAAGCTGCGCGAGGGCATGCCGATCGGCGCGCACGTCACGCTGCGCGGCGACCGCATGTGGGAGTTCCTCGACCGGCTGCTGGCGCTCGCGCTGCCCCGCATCAGGGACTTCCGCGGCCTGTCGCCCAAGCAGTTCGACGGGAACGGCAACTACACGTTCGGTCTGACCGAGCAGGTCATGTTCCACGAGGTCGACCAGGACAAGGTCGACCGTCCGCGGGGCATGGACATCACGATCGTGACCACCGCGAAGAACGACGACCAGGGCCGGGCGCTGCTGAAGCTCCTCGGCTTCCCCTTCAAGGAGGCCTGATCCAATGGCGAAGAAGTCGCTGATCGCCAAGGCGGGGCGCAAGCAGAAGTTCGAGGTCCGGGCGTACACCCGGTGCTCGCGTTGTGGCCGGCCGCGCGCCGTCTACCGCAAGTTCGGGCTCTGCCGCGTGTGCTTCCGCGAGATGGCGCACCGGGGCGAGCTGCCCGGTATCACCAAGTCGAGCTGGTAGATACCCTAAGGGGCGGCCTCAGGTCGCCCCTTCAGGTGATCATATTTTCAAATAGAAAACCGGACGTTCTATCTGAACGCCCATGACCACGCCGAAGGTCCACCGGCAGAGCGCTGCTTGGCCGACTGGAAACCGCGGCGAGGAAGGCCACTGGCCATGACGATGACCGACCCGATCGCAGACATGCTCACGCGTCTGCGTAACGCGAACTCGGCGTACCACGAGAGCGTGTCGATGCCGTACTCGAAGATCAAGGCGCACATCGCCGAGATCCTCCAGCAGGAGGGTTACATCCAGGCTTGGACCGTCGAAGACGCCAAGGTTGGCAAGAACCTCGTGGTGGAGCTCAAGTTCGGGCCTACCCGTGAGCGGTCGCTCGCGGGCCTGCGCCGGGTTTCCAAGCCCGGTCTGCGGGTTTATGCGAAGAAGGACAACCTGCCTCGAGTCCTGGGCGGACTGGGCGTCGCGATCATCTCGACGTCCCACGGCCTCATGACCGACAAGCAGGCCGGCAAGCGTGGTGTGGGCGGGGAAGTCCTCGCCTACGTCTGGTAGAGGGGAGGAACACAGCATGTCGAGAATCGGACGGCTGCCCATCCCTGTGCCCGGCGGCGTAGACATCACGATCGACGGCCAGGATGTCCAGGTGAAGGGCCCGAAGGGCACGCTTTCTCACACGGTCGCGACGCCCATCACGGTCGCTCGCGACGAGGACGGCGCCATCGCCGTCACCCGGCCCAACGACGAGAACAAGGTCCGTGCGCTGCACGGTCTGTCCCGGACGCTGATCGCCAACATGGTGCAGGGCGTCACCCAGGGGTACTCCAAGTCCCTGGAGATCGTCGGCGTCGGTTACCGCGTCCAGGCCAAGGGCCCGACGCAGCTGGAGTTCTCTCTGGGCTTCAGTCACCCGGTCATCGTGGACGCCCCCGAGGGCGTCACCTTCCGCGTCGAGAAGCCGACCCTGTTCCACGTGGACGGCATCGACAAGCAGAAGGTCGGCGAGGTCGCGGCCAACATCCGCAAGTTGCGCAAGCCTGACCCGTACAAGGGCAAGGGCGTGCGCTACCAGGGCGAACAGATCCGCCGCAAGGTCGGAAAGGCTGGTAAGTAGGCATGGCTCCGAAGACTGCGTTCAGCAAGCACACGGCTGCCCGCACCGTCTCGCGGGCCCGCCGTCACCGCCGCGTCCGCAAGAACGTCGTCGGTACGACTGCGCGTCCGCGCCTGGTCGTCAACCGTTCGACGCGTCACATGTTCGTCCAGATCGTGGACGACACCGTCGGCCACACGCTGGTGAGCGCGTCCACCATGGACCCCTCGCTGCGCGCGCTCGAGGCGGACAAGACCGAGAAGGCGAAGAAGGTCGGCGAGCTCCTCGCTCAGCGGGCCAAGGAAGCCGGGATCACCGCTGTCGTGTTCGACCGCGGTGGCAACCGCTACGCCGGCCGCATCGCGGCTCTGGCGGACAGCGCCCGCGAAGGCGGGCTCGAGTTCTGATGGCAACTGAGAAGAGGAACCACTGATGGCTGCAGCTCCGCGTCGCGGTGGCGGCACCGGTGGCGAGCGGCGGGACCGTCGTGACGATCGCCGCGGTGGCGCCGCCGACAAGGGCGTCTCGTACATCGAGCGCGTAGTGAAGATCAACCGAGTGGCCAAGGTCGTGAAGGGTGGTCGTCGCTTCAGCTTCACCGCCCTCGTCGTCGTCGGTGACGGCAACGGCTTGGTCGGCGTCGGCTACGGCAAGGCCAAGGAAGTGCCCGCGGCCATTGCCAAGGGCGTCGAAGAGGCGAAGAAGCACTTCTTCAAGGTGCCTCGGATCCAGGGCACCATCCCGCACACCGTGCAGGGCGAGGAGGCGGCCGGTGTCGTCTTCCTGCGTCCGGCCTCGGCCGGTACCGGCGTCATCGCCGGTGGCCCGGTGCGCGCGGTGCTGGAGTGCGCCGGCATCCATGACGTGCTGTCCAAGTCGCTCGGCTCGGACAACCCGATCAACATCGTGCACGCCACCGTGGCGGCTCTGAAGGGTCTTTCGCGGCCCGAGGAGATCGCCGCCCGCCGTGGCCTGCCGATCGAGGACGTCGCTCCTGCCCGCATGCTGAAGGCTCAGCGTGAGGGTCTCGCCGAGGCGGCGGCCGCGAAGGCGGTGAGCTAGTCATGGCACGCCTGAAGATCACTCAGGTTCGCTCGAAGATCGGTGGCAAGCAGAACCAGCGTGACTCGCTGCGTTCGCTTGGCCTGAAGCGAATCGGCGACGTCGTCGTCAAGGAGGACCGGCCCGAGATTCGCGGGATGGTCGCCGTGGTGACGCACCTCGTCGAGGTGGAAGAGGTCGACTAGTCATGACTGACAAGGCTCCGCTCAAGATTCACGACCTGCGTCCCGCCCCCGGCGCCAACAAGGCCAAGATCCGCAAGGGTCGCGGCGAGGCGTCGAAGGGCAAGACCGCCGGTCGCGGCACCAAGGGCAGCCACGCCCGTACGACGGTCCCCCTCGGCTTCGAGGGTGGCCAGGTGCCGCTGCAGAGGCGTCTGCCGAAGCTCAAGGGCTTCTCCAACGCCCTGTTCAAGACGACCTACCAGGTCGTCAACCTCGACAGGCTCGGTGAGCTGTTCCCCGAGGGTGGCGAGGTCACCGTCGAGGCGCTGGTCGCCAAGGGTGCTGTTCGCAAGAACCAGCTCGTGAAGGTGCTCGGCACCGGCGAGATCTCGGTCGCGGTGAACGTTCAGGCTCACGCCTTCTCGTCCTCCGCGAAGGAGAAGATCGCCGCTGCGGGTGGTTCCGTTACCGAGCTGTAAGAGCTATTACGCGGCGTGGGGGCTTTGACAAATGCCCCCACGCCCGTAGTGCGTTAGAGTTCGCGAGACGGCAGGCTTCTGTCCGGCTCGTTAGACCTAAGACTTGAGATGGCAGATCCCCGCACCATCGCATACTCACATCGCCGTAAAGGCGCGCAGGAGGGACCGTGCTGACCGCGTTTACCCGGGCGTTCCGGACACCGGACCTGCGCAAGAAGTTGCTCTTCACCCTGGGCATCATCGCGCTTTTCCGTCTCGGCTCGGTTCTTCCGACTCCGGGAGTTCACGTCCAGAACCTCGCGGCCTGTTTCGAGCAGGCCCGTAACGGAGCCGCCGGCAACATCTACGGGATGGTGCAGCTTTTCAGCGGTGGTGCGCTCCTGAAGCTGTCGGTGTTCGCGCTGGGCATCATGCCGTACATCACCGCGAGCATCATTCTTCAGCTGCTCGTCGTCGTGATTCCGCGTCTCGAGGCGTTGAAGAAGGAGGGGCAGGCCGGTCAGGCCAAGATCACGCAGTATACGCGTTATCTGACCATTGGCCTCGCCATCCTGCAGTCGACCGCGTTCATCGCGCTGGCCCGCACCGGGCAGCTCTTCCCGAACTGCCAGCAGGACGTGCTGCTCGACCCCGACAACATCTTCATGATCGTCACCATGGTGGTCATCATGACGGCCGGCACCTCGGTGATCATGTGGCTCGGTGAGCTCGTCACCGACCGCGGCGTCGGCAACGGCATGTCCATCCTGATCTTCACGCAGGTCGTCGCGGTCTTCCCGGCCGAGCTGACCAACATCTTCAAGGCCAACACCTTCACGTTCGCGGTCGTCATGGTGGTCGGCATCTTCATGATCGCCGCCGTGGTCTTCGTCGAGCAGGCGCAGCGGCGCATCCCGGTCCAGTACGCCAAGCGGATGGTCGGGCGCAGGATGTACGGCGGCACGTCCACGTACATCCCGCTGAAGGTCAACCAGGCCGGCATCATCCCGGTCATCTTCGCGTCCTCGCTGCTCTACCTGCCGCAGTTGCTCACGTCGCTCTTCCAGACGTCCGACAACGCGGCCATCCGCTGGATCTCGCAGAACCTGGCCACGGGCGACACCCCGATCTACATGACCACGTTCTTCGTGCTGATCATCTTCTTCACGTACTTCTACGTGTCCATCACGTTCAACCCCACTGAAGTCGCCGACAACATGAAGAAGTACGGTGGTTTCATTCCGGGCATCCGCCCCGGCCGGCCGACGGCTGAATACCTGAACTTCGTGCTCACTCGTCTGACCGCGCCGGGCTCGCTCTATCTGGGTCTCATCGCCATGGTCCCGATCATCGCGCTCGCGGTGTCCGGTGCGAGCCAGAACTTCCCGTTCGGAGGGACGAGTATTCTGATCATGGTAGGCGTCGGCCTGGACACCGTTAAGCAGATCGAGAGCCAGCTGCAGCAGCGTAACTACGAAGGTTTCCTGCGGTAGTGCGTCTCGTTCTCGTCGGGCCCCCCGGAGCGGGTAAGGGGACGCAGGCCCAGTACATCGCATCCAACCTGTCCATCCCGAAGATCTCGACAGGTGATATTTTCCGTGCCAACGTCTCGGGGGGCACGGAGCTTGGCAAGCTGGCCAAGACGTACATGGACCGTGGTGATCTGGTGCCCGACGAGGTCACCATCGCCATGGTCCGTGACCGTCTGTCCGAGGCCGATGCGCAGGACGGGTTCCTGCTCGACGGCTTCCCGAGGAACGTCGCGCAGGCGGAGATCCTTCGCGACATGCTCAAGGACTGGGGCCAGGCGCTCGACCTCGTACTCGAGCTCGTCGTCGACGACGACGAGGTGGTCAGGCGGCTGGCCGGCCGGCGCACCTGCAGCCAGTGCGGCCGCATCTGGCACGTCGAGTTCGACGACAAGAAGGACGACAGGTGCGACGCGTGCGGGGGCGCGCTCTTCCAGCGTGACGACGACAAGGAGGAGACCGTCAGGCACCGCCTGGAGGTCTACCAGGAGCAGACGGCGCCGCTGGTCTCCTACTACGCCGACGAGGGCATCCTCGTGGGGGTGGACGCGACGGGTCCGGTGGAGGAGGTCACCCAGCGGGCCATGGAGCAGATCCGCCCGTATATGGGCTAGTACCACATACGACCGATTTGCGGAGGTGGCACGGGATTCCGTGCCACCTCGCGGTTATTGTGGGGGAATTGGGCCCCCAGCGTGGCCCGTTGAGTGACCCAGGGGGGCACAAGATGTTCAAACGGAACAAACACGGCATCCAGATCAAGTCGCCGGAGCAGCTGGAGAAGATGCGGGCGGCGGGCCTGGTGGTCGGGCGCACGCTCGACCTGCTCAAGCGCACGGTCGAGCCCGGCATGACGCCGCTCGACCTCGACGTCATCGCCGAGAAGGCGATCAGGGACGAGGGCGCGATCCCGTCGTTCAAGGGCTACCAGGGCTTTCCGGCGACGATCTGCGCGTCGGTCAACAACGAGGTCGTGCACGGCATCCCGACCGACGCCCGCAAGCTGCGCGAGGGCGACATCATCTCGATCGACTGCGGCGCGATCCTGGACGGCTGGCACGGCGACTCGGCCGTCACGGTGCCGGTCGGCGAGGTGGACCCCAAGCTGACCGAGCTGATGCGGATCACGGAAGAGGCCATGTGGCGCGGCATCGCCGCGCTGAAGGTCGGCCGCCACCTCTCCGACATCGGCTACGAGGTGGAGCGGTACGTCAAGTCGCAGGGCCGCTTCGGCATCCCTCCGGAGTACGGCGGCCACGGCATCGGCACCGAGATGCACATGGACCCGTGGATCGCCAACCACGGCAGGCCAGGCAAGGGCCCGGTGCTGGAAGAGGGCATGTGCCTGGCCATCGAGCCCATGGTGAACCTCGGCACCGAGCGCACCCGCGTGCTGGCCGACGACTGGACCGTGGTGACGATCGACGGCAAGCACTCCGCCCACTTCGAGCACAGCGTCGCGGTGACACATAATGGTCCTTGGGTGCTTACCGCCCTGGACGGGGGCGAAGAGCGCCTGTCCCAACCGCAGAACTGACCCCCGGGAGTGGGTGGGATGGCGAACAGCCCCGAGATGCGAGCCTCCGACGCCGATCGCGACCGCGTCGCCGCCATCCTCCGCGAGCACACCGCGCAGGGCCGCATCACGATGGACGAGTTCAACGAGCGGCTCGAACAGCTCTACAAGAGCAGGACGTACGGGGAACTGGCCAGGCTGACGGCCGACCTGCCGGACGTGGACCTGCGCCACGCGCCCGCCAAGGTGTCCCAGACCCCCGAACGGCGGGGTGGCATGCATCCCGGCATGAAGGCGGCCTGGGGCGCCTGGGC
>NZ_JBFANV010000136.1:0-3865 GCF_040674955.1 Nonomuraea sp. NPDC049695
CATGACGATCGAGTCCTTGCCCCCGGAGAAGAGCAGACAGGGATGCTCGAACTCGGCCGCGACCTCGCGCATGATGTGGATGGCCTCGGCTTCGAGCACGTCGAGCTGCGACGTCGTGTAGTCGCGCTGGAGCATGGGAGCTTCCTCCGGCGGTTTAGCGGTGCAGGTCCCGAATCCCGGCGAGCAGTGATGTCGCCAGCTCAGGTAGGGAAACCAGGATATCCGGTAGTGAGGGGTCGGCTTGGTTGTAGGTCAGCTTGGAGCCGTCGATCCGGCTCACGTGAGCCCCGGCTGCCTGGGCGACGGCGACGGGCGCGGCGGAATCCCACTCGTACTGACCCCCGGCGTGTACGTACGCCTCGACCTCGCCGGTGAGCACCGCCGAGATCTTCGCCCCGGCGGACCCGATGGGCACCAGGTCGGCCCCGGCGAGGTAGGCCAGCCTCTGGACGAACTCGGGCGGCCGCGTGCGGCTCACCGCGATGCGGAAGCGCCCCCCGTCATAGGAGGGCGGCTTGGGCGGCTCGGCCGTGCTCAGCGTACGGCCCTGCGCGGGCAGCGCCACGGCGCCCGCGGTCAGCCTGCCGCCCTCCCACAGCGCGACGTGGACGGCCCAGTCGGACCGGCCCTCCTCGGAGAACTCCCGGGTGCCGTCGAGGGGATCGACGATCCACACCCGCGACGCGCTGAGCCTGCGCGGGTCGAGCCGCTCCTCGCGCGTGGCCTCCTCCGACAGCACGCTGTCGCTCGGCCGGAGCCTGGCCAGCGACTCCATGAGGAAGACGTGGGAGGAGCGGTCGCCCTCCGCACGCAGCGCGGACGGGTCGGCGAAACCCGTGCGCTCGCGAACCCGCAGCAGCCGCTCGCCCGCCTCTGCGGCCAGATCAGCGGCGAGTGCGTGGTCGTCGCGAATCGTCATCAATAAGCTCCTTGCCCGCGGGCGACGGCCGACCAGGTTTTCCACAGGATCTGGAGGTCGAGCGTGAGGGACCAGTTTTCAACGTAACGCAGGTCGAGACGTACGGATTCCTCCCAAGATAGGTCAGATCTACCACTGACCTGCCACAGCCCGGTCAGCCCGGGCCGTACAAGGAGGCGCCTCCGCACGTCGTCGCCGTAACGCACCACCTCGTCGGGCAGCGGAGGGCGAGGGCCGACAAGCGACATGTGACCGAGCACGACGTTGATGAGCTGCGGCAGCTCGTCGAGGGAGTGGCGGCGCATGCGCGTGCCCAGCGGCGTGACCCGCGGATCGTTCCTGATCTTGAACAGCACACCCTCGCGGTCGCTGACCAGCGTGATCTTCTGCTGCTCCGAGCCGCGCCGCATGGTGCGGAATTTCAGGATCGTGAACAGCCGGCCATCCCGGCCCACCCTGGTCTGCCTGAACAGCGCGGGCCCCGGGCTCGTCGCGCGTACGGCCACCGCCAGCCCCGCCAGCAGGGGCGTGAGCAGCACCAGGAGCGCGGCCGCCACCATCCGGTCGAAGATGTTCTTGACCAGCTGCCGTGCCCCGGCCAGCTCGGGATGCTCCACGTGGAGCAGTGGGAGCCCGGCGACCGGTCTGATCGTGGTGCGCGGCCCGGCCACGTCCATCAGCGCGGGCGCCACCACCAGCTCGGTGTGCGTGCGCTCCAGCCGCCAGGCCAGCCGCCGCAGCGCCTGGCCGTCCATCTCGGGGCAGGCCAGCACGGCCACGGTGTCGGCGGCGACCTGCTCGACCACGATCGGCACGTCGCTGAGGTCGCCCGCGACAGGCACCTCGCCCACGCGGTCGCCGGGCGTGCCGCCGGGCAGGCAGGCGGCCACGACGTCCATGCCGTGGTGGCGCTCCCTCTTGAAGAGCCGCACCAGCTCCTCGACCGAGGCGGCGTGGCCGACCGCGACGACCTTGCGCATGCACTCTCCCGCCGCCCTGCGGCGGTGCAGGGCGCGGCGCAGGGCGTACCTGAGAATCAGCGTGAGCAGCGTGACCAGCGGCAGCGCGAGCACGACGTAGCCGCGGGCGACGTCGGTCTTGGTCACGTAGGAGCCGATGGCGGTGCCCGCGGTCAGCGCCACGCCCGCCTGCATCACCCTGCGGAACTCCTCGGAGCCGACGCCGAGCATGCGCGGCTCGTAGGCCCGGTTGAGCGCCACCGCGCACGCCCACGCCACCGGCAGGGCCAGGCTGACCAGCAGGTACGGCAGCACGTACGGCGTGAGCCCGCCGAAGCGCCCGTAGAAGGCGATCCCGGCCCCGGCCGCCGCGCCGCAGAGGTCGGCCAGCACGGCACGCAACCGGTAGGAGCGGACCCAGGTGGGCGTGCGCGGGCCGACCCGCCAGGAGGCCGCGTGGCCAGGTCTGACGACGGTCATGAGTCCCTCACCGCGCACTCGTGCCTCCAGGTGACCGGTCCTGAACAGACAGTCACCGATCGTAGCGGTACCGGAGGCCGGGAACCCGTGAACGGACCTATGCGGCGATCAGCGTGGAGGGCCCGAAATGTGGAGATCAGACCGGTGGAAGTCGTTCTGGGTGACCTCCAGGCCGCGGGTCATCAGCGACTCCACGATGTCGGCCGCCCGGTCCACGAGGAAGGGCAGGTCCTTGCGCTCCATGGTGGCGAAGTCCCTGAGCACGAAGGAGGCGGGGTCCATGCGGCCGGGCGGCCGCCCGATGCCGAAGCGGACACGCAGGTAGTCGCGGGTGCCGAGGACCTTGGTGATCGACTTGAGGCCGTTGTGGCCGTTGTCGCCACCGCCGAGCTTGGCCCGGAGGGCGCCGTACGGGACGTCGAGCTCGTCGTGGACGACGATCAGCCGGTCAGGGCCGATCTTGTAGAAGTCGGAGAGCGCCTTGACGGGTCCGCCGGAGAGGTTCATGTAAGTGAGGGGCTTGGCCAGGATGGCGGTGCTGGTCTCGCAGACCTCGGCCCTGCTCTTGTGCGCCTTGAACCGCCCGCCTGCCCTGGCCGCGAGCTCGTCGAGCACCATGAAGCCCGCGTTGTGCCTGTTGCCCGCGTACTCGGGCCCCGGATTGCCCAGTCCGGCGATCAGCCAGCGATCCATTTGCACCCCTCACAGCGGAACGGGGCGGCTCGAGTCCGGCCACCCCGTTCACGAATCGGACCCGTTACTCGGCGGCGGGGGCCTCGGCGGTCTCGCCCTCGGCGGCGGGGGCCTCGGCGACCTCGCCCTCGCCCTCCTCCGGCGCCTCGACCGGCTTGGCGATGACCTGGAGGATGACGGTGTCCAGGTCGGCGACCAGCGTGGCGCCCTGCGGGAGCTGGAGCTCACCGGCGGTGATGGCGGTGCCGACCTCCAGGCCCTCGACGTCGACCTCGACGCCGGTCGGGATGTGGGTGGCCTCGGCCTCGACGGCCACGGCGACGAGCTGCTGGTCGAGCAGGCCGTCGGTGTGGACGTCGCCGACCGTGGTGACCGGGATCTCGACGGTGACCTTCTCGCCGCGCTTGACCAGGAGCAGGTCGACGTGCTCGACGAAGCCCTTGATCGGGTCGCGCTGAACGCCCTTGGGCAGGGCCAGCTCGTCGACGCCCTCACCCTTGAGGTGGATCAGCACGTTGGGCGTGCGGAGCGCGAGCAGCACCTCGTGGCCGGGCAGGGTCAGGTGCTTGGGGTCGATGCCGTGACCGTAGAGAACGGCGGGCACCTTGTCGGCGCGGCGGATCTTGCGAGCGGCGCCCTTGCCGAACGTGGTGCGCGGCTCGGCGGCGATACGTACTTCAGACACGACATCTCCTAGGGATGCATGGGGATCGGTGTGTCGGCGCTCTCCCTCACCCGCCCTAGCGGAAGGCGTTACGAGCGCAACCGTGCCAGTCTACAGCGCTATTTGCCGAGCTCCGCTCGGAAGGCTGTG
>NZ_JBFANV010000136.1:3962-22210 GCF_040674955.1 Nonomuraea sp. NPDC049695
GTGATGGATGTCCTCGCTGCGCTGCGGATCCAACAGCGCCATTTGCCGAGCTCCGCTCGGAAGGCTGTGATGGATGTCCTCGCTGCGCTGCGGATCCAACAGCGCCATTTGCCGAGCTCCGCTCGGAAGGCTGTGATGGATGTCCTCGCTGCGCTGCGGATCCATCACAGCTTACGTGTCCCCTTCGAACAAGCTCGTGACGGACCCGTCCTGGAAGATCTCGGTGATCGCGCGGGCGATGAGCGGCGCGATCGACAGGACCGTCAGCTTGTCGAACCTGCTGGCCTCCGGCAGCGGCAGCGTGTTGGTGACGATGACCTCGGAGATCCGGGAGTTCTTCAGCCGGTCCACGGCGGGGTCGGAGAAGACCGCGTGGGTGGCGGCGGTGATCACGTTGGTGGCGCCCTGCTCGTAGAGCGCGTCGGCGGCCTTGCAGATGGTGCCCGCGGTGTCGATCATGTCGTCGATCAGCACGCAGGTGCGGCCGCGTACCTTTCCGACGACCTCGCTGACCTTCACCTGGTTGGCCACGTCGAGGTCGCGGCGCTTGTGGATGAACGCCAGCGGCGTGCCGAGCGTGTCGGCCCAGCGCTCCGACAGGCGCACGCGCCCGGTGTCGGGCGAGACGATCGTGGTGTTCTCCAGGTCGAGCTTGTTCTTGAGGTAGCTCTCCAGCACCGGCATGGCGAACAGGTGGTCGACCGGGCCGTCGAAGAAGCCCTGGATCTGCGAGGTGTGCAGGTCGATCGACATGAGCCGGTCGGCGCCCGCGGTCTTGAACAGGTCGGCCATCAGCCTGGCCGTGATCGGCTCGCGGCCACGGCCCTTCTTGTCCTGACGGGCGTAGCCGAAGAACGGCATCACCACGGTGATGCGCTTGGCGGAGGCCCGCTTCAGCGCGTCGACCATGATGAGCTGTTCCATGATCCACTGGTTGATGGGGGCGGTGTGGCTCTGGATGACGAAGGCGTCGCAGCCTCGTACGGACTCCAGATAACGGGCGTAGATCTCGCCATTGGCGAAGTCGATCAGCTTCGTGGGGGTCAGGGAGACGCCGACGTGCTGGGCGACCTCATCGGCCAGCTCCGGGTAGGCCCGGCCGGAGAAGAGCATGAGGTTCTTCTCACCGGGTTGTTTGATACTGCTCACGTCCCACTCTCCTGCTGCTCTTGCTCGGCCAGCGCCCGCTCGGCGGCCGCGGCCGACTTCGTGCCCGCGCGCCTGCGCAAGACCCACTTCTCGATGTTGCGCTGCCTCGCTCGGGCGACGCCGATGGCGCCAGGGGGCACGTCGCTGTCGATGACGGAGCCGGCGGCCGTGTAGGCGCCGTCCCCGATGGTCACGGGAGCGACCAGCATCGAGTCGCAGCCCACGAACGCGCCGTCGCGCACGGTGGAGCGATGCTTGTTGACCCCGTCGTAGTTGACGAACACCACGGCGGCGCCGATGTTGACGTCGTCACCGATCGTGGCGTCTCCCGCGTAGGACAGGTGCGGCACTTTGGAGCGCTCGCCGACCTTGGTGTTCTTCATCTCGACGAACGTGCCGGCCTTGGACTTGCGGCCCAGCACCGTGCCGGGGCGCAGGTACGCGTAGGGGCCGACGTTGGCCTCCGGGCCGATCTCGGCGCTGTCGCAGACGGCGTTGCGGACCGTCGCCCCCTCGCCGACGCGGGTGTCGGTCAGCGTGGTGGCGGGGCCGACCTCGGCACCGGTCTCGATGACGGTGTCGCCGTGGAGCTGGGTGCCGGGGTGGATGACCGTGTCGGGCGCGATGCGCACGCCGACGTCGATCCAGGTGCTGCCGGGGTCGACGATCGTCACCCCGGCGCGCATGTGGTCTTCGAGCAGGCGCTCGTTGAGCACCTTACGGGCGGCGGCGAGCTGCACCCGGTCGTTGACGCCCTCGACCTCGACGCGGTCGCCCGCCACACAGGCGCCGACCCGGTGGCCGTCGCCGCGCAGGATGGCGAGGACGTCGGTGAGGTACTCCTCGCCCTGGGCGTTGTCGGTGGACACGCGCTTGACGGCGTCGGCGAGGAGGGCGCCGTCGAAGGCGTAGATGCCGGAGTTCATCTCCTTGATGGCGCGCTGCTCCGGAGTGGCGTCCTTCTCCTCGACGATCTCCAGCACGGCGCCGCTCTCGTCGCGGATGATCCGCCCGTAGCCGGTCGGATCGGGCACATGGGCGGTCAGCACGGTGACCGCGTTGCCCTCGGTCTCGTGCCGTTCGAGCAGCTCGGCGAGGGTCTGGGTGCGTAGCAGCGGCACATCCCCGTACGTGACCAGCACCGTGCCGGAGATCTCGCCGACCTCCTCGATCACGGTGCGGACCGCGTGGCCGGTGCCGCGCTGCTCACGCTGGACGACGGCGCGGGCGTCGGGGCTGGTGGCGGCCAGGTGACCGCCGACCCGCTCCAGCGCGTGGCCGATGACGACGATCAGCTGCTCAGGACCGAGGTCGCGGGCGGCTGCGAGCATGTGGTCCACCAATGCGCGGCCACATAGCTCGTGCAGGACCTTCGGGGTCTGGCTCTTCATCCGGGTGCCCTCGCCGGCGGCGAGGACGATGACGGCTGCCGGGCGCGGCACACTCACGGACTGAGGCTCCCTGTGACTGGACGGATCAGGGCATTCGGTACGTCTACCGCACCGCTACCCTCCCGACACCGTGAGGATACCTGGCCGCGCCCTGAACATTTGCGCCGGGGAGCAGGTCACAGCTCCCGGAAGAGGACTCGAACCCCTACAAAGTGGACCAAAACCACTTGTCCTGCCGATTAGACGATCCGGGATAGGTCGGACGCCTGGCGTCCGACACCCCCCTACGATACCGAGCCCGCACCCCGGCGCGCGCCCGTAATTAGCTCCCGCACGGGAGGGAAGCAGAAGTCTCCTGGTGGCGACGGCGCACGGCGCGTCCTCCATATAACAGACCGCCCTAAAAGGCGCAAGACACGAACCCTACCCACCTTGCCGCGCACAGAGTCAGCTTCCCCACATTCACGGCTTAGGTCTTCCTTACTTACGCTAGCGTAGGTTACGGTGGCGTAGCCCGGACATACATCCTCATACACGCCATTGGAGGTCGTCCATGACCGTTCTCGCCGAGCGCCCAACGCCAGGCCCGAAGCCTGACTTCGAACCCGAGCCGAAATCCAAGGCAGAGCTGGTCACCTTCGGGCTGGTCGTCGGACTGCCGCTGATCGCGGTCGCGGTCGCGGTGCCGTTCGCATGGGGATGGGGCCTGGGCTGGACGGACATCGCCATCTCCTTCGTCTTCTACATGGTCTCCGGGCTCGGCGTGACCGTCGGGCTGCACCGCTACTTCACGCACGGCTCGTTCAAGGCCAAGCGCCCGCTGAAGATCGCGATGGGCATCGCGGGCAGCCTGTCGCTGGAGATGTCCGTGCTCGACTGGGTGGCCACGCACCGCAAGCACCACAAGTTCTCCGACAAGGAGGGCGACCCGCACTCGCCGTGGCGCTTCGGGCCCGGCTTCAAGTCCATGTCCAAGGGCCTGCTCTACGCCCACATGGGCTGGCTGTTCGAGAGCGAGCGGACCAACAGGGAGAAGTACGCCCCGGACCTGTGCAAGGACCAGGACGTGCTCAAGCTGCACAAGTGGTTCGGCGCGCTCGCCATCTCCTCGATCGTGCTCCCCGGCGTGATCGGCGGGCTCGTCACCTGGTCCTGGCAGGGCGCGGTGACCGCGCTGTTCTGGGGCTCGATCGTACGCATCGGGCTGCTGCACCACGTGACCTGGTCGATCAACTCGATCTGCCACGTCTTCGGCGAGGAGGACTTCCAGGTCCGCGACAAGTCGCGCAACGTCTGGTGGCTGGCCATCCCGTCCTTCGGCGAGTCCTGGCACAACCTGCACCACTCCGACCCGACCTGCGCCCGGCACGGCGTGCTCAAGGGGCAGATCGACCTGAGCGCCGGCCTCATCCGGATCTTCGAGCGGCTCGGTTGGGTATACGACGTCCGCTGGCCGACGCCTGAGCGTCTGGCGGCGAAGCGCATTGCCTGACGTCGATCAGCCGACGAACGGTCACGTATCGGTGGCCGTCATTATGGAGACCGTGACCGAACCCCGATCTCGCAGGCGTATGTCCGGCAGCGAGCGCAGAGAGCAGCTGATCCACATCAGCCGCACCCTCTTCGCGGAGAAGGGGTTCGACGGGACCTCTATCGAGGAAATCGCAGCTACCGCACAGGTGTCGAAACCCGTGGTATACGAGCATTTCGGCGGCAAGGAAGGCGTCTACGCGGTCGTGGTGGACCGCGAGATGCAGAAGTTGCTCGGCATGATCACCGAGGGTCTGGCCGCATCCCATTCACTGGTCAAGCTGGAGCGGGCCGCGCTGGCACTGCTCCAGTACATCGAGGAGAGCAGCGAGGGCTTCCGCATCCTCGTACGCGACTCCCACGCCGCCTCCGGCACCGGCACGTTCGCGAGCCTGATCAACGAGATCGCCAGCCAGGTCGAGGACGTCCTGGCCGACGAGTTCTCGGCGCGCGGCTACGACCCCAAGCTCGCGCCGATGTACGCCCAGATGCTGGTCGGCATGGTGGCGCTGACCGGGCAGTGGTGGCTCGACGTACGCAAGCCGGGGCGCGAGGAGGTCGCCGCCCACCTGGTCAACCTGGCCTGGAACGGCCTGACCGGTCTCAACCCCAGCCCGTCGATCACCGCCATGACCCGCGGGCACTCCGCCACTCCGGTCAGGCCGCGCACCACCAGCGAGAAGGAGCTGCGCGAGCTGGAGAAGGCGCGGGAGAAAGAGCTCAAGGAGGCCGAGAAGGCACGGCAGAAGGAGCTCAAGGAGGCGGAGAAGGCACGGGTGCGCGAGCTCAAGGAGCGGGAGCGGCTGCTGAAGGAGGCGGAGAAGGCGCGCGAGCGCGAGGAGAAGATCCGCCAGCGCGAGGCCCGCCTGGCCGAACGCGCCGCCCGCCTCGAACAGGTGGACCATCCGGAGTGACGGCCCCGCGGGCCGTGGGCTTGAACAGCGGGGATGGCTTGGGTGACGATTGAGTAGAGCGTGGCTGACCAGCCGGGATGAGCCGTTGCGGTCGCGTTAACGTTCTGTTCAATCAAACGGGGCAATATAGGTCATATGTCCGCGGAACCGTTCCAAGCCCCCAACGACCTGCCCCTGCCTCAGGAGCGGTTTCTCAATCGCGAGGAGAGCTGGCTCCAGTTCAACGAGCGCGTCCTCGAGCTCGCCGAGGATCCGTCGATCCCGCTTCTGGAGCGGGTGCGCTTTCTGGCGATCTTCGCGAGCAATCTCGACGAGTTCTTCCGCGTACGGGTCGCGGGCCTGAAACGGCGCATGGCCACCGGCCTGCTGCTGCGTACCAAGAGCGGGTTGAAGCCGCGCGAGGAGCTGGCCAGGATCGGCACGATCGCCGACGAGCTGGCCAGGCGGCACGCGGCGGTCTTCCACCAGCAGATCTGCCCGCAGCTGGCGAGCGAGGGCATCGAGATCGTCAGGTGGGACGACCTGGGCCGCGAGGAGCGTACGGAGCTGCGCAAGCTGTTCAGGGAGCGGATCAGGCCGGTGCTGACGCCGCTGGCCGTGGACCCCGCACACCCTTTTCCGTATATTTCCGGGCTCAGCCTGAATCTCGCGGTTCTGGTGCGTAATCCGGCGACCGATCATACGGTTTTCGCGCGGGTCAAGGTTCCGTCGCAGCTGCCCCGGTTCGTACCTGCCTCCAAAGACAGGTTCGTCCCACTCGAAGACGTCATCGCGGCGCATCTGGGACAGCTCTTCAAGGGCATGGAGATCCTCCAGCACCACGTTTTCCGCGTCACCAGGAACGAGGATCTCGACGTGGACGAGGACGTCACCGAGAACCTCATGCAGGCCCTGGAGAAGGAGCTGCTCAAGCGGCGTTTCGGCCCGCCCGTGCGGCTGGAGGTCGAGAACACGATCACCCCGGAGGTGCTGGCGCCGCTGGTGGAGGAGCTGGAGCTGGCGCCGCACGAGATCTACCGCGTGCAGGGCCCGCTCGACCTGTCGGGCCTGCACGCCATCGCCGACCTGGAGCGGGGCGAGCTGAGCTACCGGCCGTTCGTGCCCGCCGAGGTGATCAACGCCGAGGACGACCTCTTCTCGATCCTGCGCGAGCGGGACGTGCTCCTGCACCACCCGTACGACTCGTTCGCCACCAGCGTGCAGCGCTTCATCGAGGTGGCCGCGGCCGATCCCAAGGTGCTGGCGATCAAGCAGACCCTCTACCGCACCAGCGGCGAGTCGCCCATCGTGGACGCGCTGATCGACGCGGCCGAGGCGGGCAAGCAGGTCGTGGTCGTCGTGGAGATCAAGGCCCGCTTCGACGAGCACGCGAACATCTCCTGGGCCCGCAAGCTGGAGAAGGCCGGCTGCCACGTCGTCTACGGCGTGGTCGGGCTGAAGACCCACTGCAAGCTCGCGCTCGTGGTCCGCCAGGAGCCGTCGGGAGAGCTGCGCCGCTACTGCCACATCGGCACCGGCAACTACAACCCCAAGACCGCCAGGCAGTACGAGGACTTCGGCCTGCTCACGGCGGACCCGCTGGTCGGGGAGGATGTGACGGACCTGTTCATCCACCTGACCGGCTACTCCCACCACTCCGCCTACCGCCGGCTGCTGGTCGCGCCCCACTCCATGCGCAGCGGGCTGCTGGCCAGGATCGAGCGGGAGATCGCCCACGCGCAGGCGGGGCGGCCCGCGAGGATCAGGATCAAGACGAACTCCCTGGTGGACGAGCCGATCATCGACGCGCTCTACCGGGCGTCCAGGGCCGGCGTGCCGGTGGACGTGTGGGTGCGGGGCATCTGCAGCCTCCGCCCAGGGATCCCCGATCTGTCCGAAAATATCCGCGTAAGGTCGGTCCTGGGGCGCTTCCTCGAGCACTCCCGGGTGTACGAGTTCGGCCTGGGCCGCCGGCCCGAGGTGTGGATCGGCAGCGCCGACCTCATGCGCAGGAACCTCGATCGCCGCGTCGAAGCCCTGGTCAAGGTGACCTCGCCGCAGCACAAGGCCTACCTCATCGAGCTGATGGACCTGGCCATGGCCGACACCACGAACGCGTGGTGGCTCAACTCCGATGGCACGTGGGCCCGCCATCCGGGAGAGGACCCCCAGAGCCATCTCATCGGCACGCGCCGCTGGAGGACCGTTGATGACTGACCTGCTCCGCGCCGCCGGAGCCGTGGTCTGGAGGGGCGAGGAGAGCCGCCCCGAGGTTGCCGTCATCCACCGACCGAACTACGACGACTGGACCTTCCCCAAGGGCAAGCTGAAGTCCGGGGAGCACGAGATCGCCGCCGCCCTGCGCGAGGTGAACGAGGAGACCGGCCTGACCGTGCTGCTCGGCCGCGCGCTGCCGCCCGTCCACTACCTCAGCGCCGGCCGGCTCAAGCGGGTGGACTACTGGGTGGCGCGGGTGGCCGGCGACGACGGGTTCTCCCCCGGCGACGAGGTGGACGAGCTGCGCTGGCTGCCGGTGGAGGAGGCCAGGCGGCTGCTGACGTACGAATGGGACGTGGGGTTGCTGCGCGCGCTGCGGGCCGCCCCGCTCGAGACCGTGCCCCTCGTGCTCGTACGGCACGGCTCGGCCGGCTCCAGGCACGACTGGCAGGACGACGACGCGCTGCGCCCACTCGACGCCGACGGCCGGTCCCAGGCGGCGAACCTGGTCACCGCGCTGCCCGCCTACCGGCCCGAGCTGCTGATCAGCTCCCCCACCGCCCGGTGCGTCCAGACCCTGGAGCCGTACGCGACCGGAGTCGAGGTGGAGATCAAGCCCGAACCGCTGCTCGGCGAGGAGAGCTACGACCCGGACAAGACGACCGACCTGGTCAGCCGGATCGCGGTGCCCGCGGCCGTGTGCAGCCACCGCAAGGTGCTGCCCGAGCTGGTCAGGACGCTGAGCGGCCAGGGCGTGCATCTGCGCAAGGGCGCGTTCGCCGTGTTGCACAGGGCGGGCGAGCGCGTCGTGAGCGTCGAGCGCTACACGACCTGATCAGTCACCAGGTGACCGGAAGCCGGGCGAAGCCGTCCGCGATCCTCCCCTCGTTGCGGGGCAGCTCCTCCATGGGCACGGCCAGCCGCAGGGTGGGGAAGCGCTGGAACAGCCTGGCGAACACGGCCTCGAGCTCGACCCTGGCCAGGCTCGCGCCGATGCAGAAGCGCGGGCCGTACCCGAAGCTCAGATGCGGGTCGGTCTGCGCTCGGCGGATGTCGAACACGTCCGGATCCGGATAGATCCGCTCGTCCCGGTTGGCCACCCCCGTGAGGATCACGACGGCCTCGCCCTTGCGGATCGTACGGCCGCCGATCTCGATGTCCTCGTGGGCGTACCTGGGCAGGCCGTGCAGGCTCGTCACCACCATGCGCAGGATCTCCTCGACCGCGCCAGGGGCGAGGCCCGGGTCGGCCATGAGCAGGTCGCGCTGGTCGGGGTGGGCCAGGAGGAGCAGCACGCCGTAGTCGATGCGGTTGACCGTGGTCTCATGCCCGGCGAACAGCAGCCCGCCGGCCAGCTCGGCGATCCGCCCGTCGTCGTCGAGCTCGTTCGCCAGGTCCGACAGCACGTCCTCGGCGGGCTCGCGCCGCTTGCGCTCGATCAGCCCGGCCATGTACGCGCCGAGCTCCGCGCGAGCCACCTCGCTCCGCTCCATGTCCAGCATGTCCCCCATGCGGGACGACACTTCGCCGAAGTACTCCCTGTCCTCGTACGGCACGCCGAGCAGTCGGCAGATGACCAGCACGGGCAGCGGGAACGAGAGCTCGGCGTGCAGGTCCACGGGCGGCGTCAGCTTGGCGAGGTGGTCGAGCCGCTCATCGACGAGTGAGCCGACGTGGTCCCTGAGCGCCTTCATCCTGCGCGCCGAGAAGGACGGCATGAACAGCCTGCGCATGCGGGTGTGGTCGGCCTTCTCCGTGGCCACGTCGCCCTGCGGGCCGCCGAGCAGCGCCGAGCCCGACAGCCGCGCGGCCTTGTCCGGCTCCGGATGCGAGCGGCCGAGTCTGGGGTCGTTGAACAGGCTGCGGGCATCCTCGTAGCCGGTGACCAGCCAGACCTCGTCGCCCATCCGGGTACGTACCTTCGCGATGCCCTCTTCGGCGCGCAGGTCCCGATACTCGTCGGGGACGTCGAGCAGGCTGCGCCGCTCGAAGGGGATGGTGGGAAGGTTCCTCATAGAACCTTCTTAACCGCCTTGAGGGTCTGTGCCCAGACTCTGGGGAAATCGGCGTGGGCCTGCTCGGCGGTGTTCCGTTCGATCCCGATGAGCAGTCCGTACGTGAACGTGTCCTCGCCTGCCTGACGAGCGCTCTCGGCCTCCTTGGCCAGCGTCTCCTGGGCGACGACGCCGTCCTGGTGCGCGCCCAGGATCTCCTGGATGTCCTCGGCCAGCTTGGCCAGCTTGGCCATGCTCCCGCCAAGGGTGGGTTGGAGTGCTTCGGCGGTGTAACGAGCGCGTTTGGCGGCCTTACGCACGTCGTGCATGGCTATTTCACGACGTTCCGGGTCTTCGATGGCCTGAGCGGTGTCGTACGCCTTCGTCACCCTGGCCCAGTTCGCCGCGGCGATGGCGGAGAGCTTGTCCTGGGCCGGTTTGGCCGCCGCCTTGCCCAGGTTCGGGGCGGACACGAGCTGGTCGAGCGCGTTGAGCAGGGCGTAGTAGCGGTCGCTGTTGAGCAGGTCGTCGATGCGCGCGTACGCCTCTTGCTCGCGTTTGTGCAGGTCCTCGCCGAGCCGGGTCTGGATGGGGCCGGTGACCAGCTCCGGCCGGAGGTCGGCCAGCTCCCTGGCGAACCTGGCCCTGATCACCTCCAGGTCCCGGGCCTCCCCGAGCACTGCGCCGAGCCCGCGCAGCTCGTCCTGGATCTGCCCGGTGTCGGTCACGATGCTCTTGAACGCCTTGAGCGCGCTGCGCAGCCTGCGGGCGGCCACGCGCATCTGGTGGACGGCGTCCTCCTCGGCCCTGCGTACCCGCGGATCCTGCGCGAGCAGGGCGGCCACCTGGCCGGCCAGGTAGGCGACGACGGTCTCGCCCGCCGTGCCGGGTTCGGTGGGGGCCGTGGGGAGCGGGGCGGGTTCGAGCAGTTTGGCGAGCTTGCTGCTGGCCGCCGAGGGCGTCGCACCCGCCTTCCTGAGGCGCTTGCCGACCTTGGCGAGGAAGGCCCGGCGGTCCTCGGCGAGCAGCTCCGCCTCGACCTCGCGCCACCGTACGATCTTGGGCTCGTCCTGGAACACCGTGCCCTTGACGTGGTCGTCGGCGATCTCGACCAGCTTGGTGTCACCGTCGAGCAGGACGGTGACGCTCCTGCGGGTGTCCAGCTCGGCGACCGGCTGCAGCTCGGCGCCGCGGGTGTAGGCGCGGACGAGCTCGGCCAGCTCAGGGGGCACGATCTTCGTGCTACGGGTGAGCGGGTGCGTGATCTCCTGGCGCGCCCCCTTGGCTTTGGGCAGCTTCAGGTGCCAGCCGGGATCGGAGCCGCCTCGCCGCCTCCTGAGCGTGATGCCCCGGGTGGCCAGTCGAAGGTCGGGGGTGTCGTAGTAGAGGGCCACGAGCTGATAGCTCTTCGGGCCCACGACCTCGGCCAGACCGCTCAGGTCCGGGATCGCGTAGTCGGGAGTGACGTCGAACTTGTCCTCGATCTCGATGCCCATTACACCTCACAAGGGTCCGATTTCGGAACATCATGCCACTCTGAGGTGAACATCACACGGCTTGCAGCAGCTCGATCCTGTTGCCCACGGGGTCCGAGAGATAGATCCGCCGATAGCCGGGGAACAGCTCGTCGATCTCCGCGCCAGTGGCATAGGCGTCGAGGTCGTCCACCAGGAACGCGGGATGGGCCTTTCGGGCGGGCCTGAAGTCGTCCTCGATGCCGAGGTGGACCTCTACCCCCTCGCCCCTGAACCACACGCCCCCGCGCTTGGCCAGCTCCGGCGGCTTGGGCACTTCCCGGAGCCCCAGCACGCCCTCGTAGAAGCGCCTCAGCTCGGGCTCGCTGCCCCTGGGCGCGGCGAGCTGCACATGATGAATCTGCTTGATCACTTCTGCACCACGACGAAGATCCGCCGGAACGGGAAGGGAGTGCCGTAGCTCCTGGCCGGATACACCTCGGCCAGCGCCTTGGCCAGGTCGTTCTTGAACCGGAGCTGCTCGGACGGGTCGAGCCGGTCGAGCATGGGGCGCAGGGCGGTGCCGGAGACCCAGTCGAGCACCGGGTTCTCACCCTGCAGGACGTGCATGTAGGTCGTCTCCCACGCGTCCACCTGGGTGCCGCCGTGGTTGAGCAGGTCCAGGTAATCGAGGGGGTCGTCGACCGGCTGCGCCCTGACGACGTCGCTGAGCCTGTCGGACCAGGCGCGGGAGGCGCACAGCTCGCGAATGGCGACGTGGCTCGGCGCGTCGAAGTTGCCGGGCACCTGGAACGCCAGCCACCCTCCCGAGGCCAGCGCCTCGATCCAGTGCTCCAGCACGTCACGGTGCTCCGGCACCCACTGCAGGACGGCGTTCGACACGATCACGTCCACCGGACGGTCGGGGCGCCACGTGGCCACGTCCGCCACCGCGAACCTGACGTTCGACTGCAGCTCGCGGGCCTTGGTGATCATCGCGGGCGAGGAGTCGAAGCCTTCGACGGTCGCGCGGGGCCAGCGTCGGGCCAGCTCAACGGTGAGTTCGCCGCTGCCGCAGCCGGCGTCCACGACATAATCGGGATCGACCGCGCCGACCCTGGAGACCAGCTCGACGAACGGCCGTGACCGCTCGTCCGCGTAGACGGAGTAGGTTACCGGGTCCCAGATATCTCTCGACATGAAGATAATTGATATCGAGAGAGATATCTCGATGTCAAGACAGTACACTCTTGTGTCATGACCGAGGATGCTAGGGACGAGGTGGACCGTCTCGTCGCGGCTTGGCGCGCGGAGCGTCCCGACCTCGACGTCGAGCCGCTCCAGGTGCTCTCCAGGGTGTCACGACTGGCCAAGCATCTCGACCGGGCCAGGCGGGCGGCGTTCGCCGAGCACGATCTGGAGCCGTGGGAGTTCGACGTGCTGACGGCCCTGCGGCGGGCCGGCAAGCCGTACGAGCTCAGCCCGGGGGCGCTGCTGCGGGCCACGCTCGTCACGTCCGGGACCATGACCAACCGCATCGACCGGCTCGCGCAGGCGGGCCTGGTGCGCCGCCGGCCGGACCCGGAGGACCGGCGCGGCGTGCTGGTGTCCCTGACGGACACCGGTCTGGCACGGGTCGACGCCGCATTCGCGGATCTGCTGCGGCGCGAGCACGATCTGCTGTCCGGTCTGGGGGGCGACGATCAGCGCCTGCTCGCGTCTCTGCTCAGGACGCTCCTCGCCCCCTTCGACGCCTCCTGAGACTGCCTGCCCCCTTCGACGCCTCCCGAGACTGCCTGCCCTGTCCGACGCCTCCCGAGACTGCCCGCACCGTCCGACGCCTCCCGAGACTGCCCGCTCTGCTCCAGCCCCATGTGCCCGCGCACGGCCGGTATCCCAGTCGGCGCTCCGCGCCTGCGCCGGCTGGCCGGTCCCGCGCCCGGGACGCCGCCTCGCACGCCGGCAGTCGTCCCGCCCGGCCCGCGACCATGTCCCCACGATCGTGCGGGACATGGTCGCGGATGAGGATGATGCTGTCAGTCGCCCAGGCGGTCGGCGAGCTCGAGCCACTCGGCTTCGATCGTGTCCTTCTGGGCGTTGATCTCGCGCAGCTGGGCGTCGAGGGAGCCGAGCCGGGCGTAGTCGCTGGCCGCTTCCGCCATGGCCGCGTGGAGGCGGGACTCCTGGTCGCCCAGCTTGTCGAGCTGGCGTTCGAGGCGGTTGAGCTCCTTGCGCAGCTCGCGTTCCTCCTTGGCCGACAGTCCGGCGCCCGGCTGACCCGGCGCGGACGTGGCCCCCGGGCGGTCCCCGTCGCCGGAGACCGCGCCAACGGGATCCGGTACGGGAGCCGCCCCGGCAGGGGTGCCCAGGCGGGCGGTCACGGCGGTGCCGGCGGCGCGGCGTTCGAGGTATTCGTCCACCCCGCCCGGCAGCAGCGAGAGCTTGCCGTCACCCAGCAGCGCCACGCACCGGTCTGTCACCCGCTCCAGGAAGTAGCGGTCGTGGCTCACCAGGACGAGCGTGCCGGGCCAGCCGTCCAGCAGGTCCTCGAGCTCGTTGAGCGTCTCGATGTCGAGGTCGTTGGTGGGCTCGTCGAGCAGCAGGACGTTGGGGTCGTCCATGAGCAGCCTGAGCAGCTGCAGCCGCCGCCTCTCGCCACCCGACAGGTCACCGACGACCTTCCACTGGGCCTCGCCCTTGAACCCGAGGCGTTCGAGCAGCTGGGAGGCCGTCCACTCCCTCTTGCCGAGCTGGAGGTACTTGCGTACTTCCTCGACCGACTCCAGCACCCGCCGCGTCGGGTCGACCTCGGCGAGCTCCTGGGACAGGTGGGCGAGGCGTACCGTCTTGCCCCTGATCACGCGCCCGGAGTCGGGTGACACCGTACCGGCGAGCAGGCGCAGCACGGACGACTTGCCGGAGCCGTTCACCCCGATCAGCCCGATCCGGTCTCCCGGGCCGAACTGCCACGTGAGATCCCCGAGCACCAGCGGCCCGTTGCCCGGCCCGCCCGCGTGCAGGGTGACGTCCTCGAGGTCGTAAACGGTCTTGCCGAGGCGCGCCGCGGCGAACCGCATCAGCTCGACGGTCTCACGCGCCGGGGGCTCGTTCGCGATCAGGGCCTGGGCGGCCTCGATGCGGAACTTCGGCTTGGACGTACGGGCGGGCGGGCCGCGCCGCAGCCAGGCGATCTCCTTGCGCATGAGGTTCTGGCGGCGCTCTTCGGCGGCCTGTGCGATCCGCGCCCGCTCGGCCTTGGCGAGCACGTAAGCGGCATATCCGCCTTCGTACCGCTCGACCCGCCCGTCCACGACCTCCCACGTACGGGTGGACACGGCGTCGAGGAACCACCGGTCGTGCGTCACGACCACCAGCGCGCTCTTCGCGCCCGCCAGGTGGCCGGCAAGCCAGGCGATGGCCTCGATGTCGAGGTGGTTCGTGGGCTCGTCCAGCATGATCAGGTCATGGTCGTCGATGAGCAGCCGTGCCAGCGCCGTACGCCTGCGCTCCCCACCGGACAGGTCGCCGGCCTTGGCGTCGAGGTCGAGGTCGCCGACCAGGTTGGCGAGGATCTCGCGTACCCGCTGGTCCCCTGCCCACTCGTGCTCGGCCAGGCTGCCGAGGACGATCTCCCGTACGGTGGCGCTCGGATCCAGCGCGTCGTGCTGCGACAGGAAGCCGACCCGCAGACCCCGGTTGTGCGTGACCCGTCCCTTGTCCGGCCGCACCGCTCCGGCGATCACGGACAGCAGGGTCGTCTTTCCCCCTCCGTTACGCCCGACGACGCCGATGCGCTCGCCTGCCTCGACGCCGAGGGATACGTCGGTGAGGAGTGGCTTGGGCCCATAGGCATGGGAAACCGACTCAAGATTGACCAGATTCATGGCCTTCCCAGGGTATCGGCTCTCCGTCCGTCCCCCGCCCGCCCCGACACCCTCCGTGGACGGCGGCGCTGAGGACGGGGCGCTGAGGACGGCGGCGCTCCGGACGTGGGCGCTCCGAACATGGGCGCCGCGGGGAAGGCGGCGCCGGGCCTGAGATGTCAGGCCCGGTGATTCCGGAGTCGGGTCGTGCCGAACCCGGAGGCACCGGAGCGCGCGGAGCCGGAGCGCGGGTGCCTGGCCGGGTGGCGTGGTCAGGCCAGGGTGGCGCCCTGGACCGGGCCGTGGGCGGCTACGGCGGTGTGGGCGGCTCCCGTGCTGGTCAGGCTGTGGGCCAGGTCGCGGGCGTGGAGTGCGTCGATGGCCAGGAAGGCGCACGTCGGGCCCGACCCCGAGACGATCGCGCCCAGGGCCCCGTGCTGGCGGCCCGCCTCCAGGGTGAGACCGAGCTCCGGCATCAGGCTGAGCGCGGCCGGCTGGAGGTCGTTGCTCAGGTGGGCGCCAAGTGAGTACGCGTCACCCGTGCCCAGCGCCTCCATCACGGAGTCGTCCAGCTGGGGCCAGGGGACCTCGGCGTCTGAGGCCGCTCTGAGGCGGTCGCACTCGGCGTACACGCTGGCCGTGGAGAGGCCGCCGTCCGCCAGCGCGAACACCCAGTGGAACGTGCCCCCAGTAGGCAGCTCGCTCAGCTGCTCGCCCCGGCCGGTGCCGACCGCCGTGCCCCCGAGCAGGGAGAAAGGCACGTCGCTGCCGAGATCGCCGGCGATCTCCATGAGGTCCTCGAACGGCAGCCCCAGCCCCCACAGCTCATTGCAGGCCACCAGCGCCCCGGCCGCGTCGGCGCTGCCGCCCGCCATGCCGCCCGCCACAGGGATGTCCTTCCGGATGATCAGGTCGGCGCCGTAGGTGCGGCCCGCGTGCTTGGCGAGCGCCCGGGCGGCCCGGATCGCCAGGTTGCCGTCGTCGGTCGGAACCTGGTCGGACCACTTCCCGTCCACCACCACGGTGATCGACTCGGACTCCTTCGCCACCACCTCGTCGAAGATCGATACCGCATGGAAGACGTTCACCAGGTCGTGGTAGCCATCTTCCCTGAGCGGGCCGACAGAAAGCTGTACGTTGACCTTCGCAGGCACACGTACGGTCACCGAACTCATCGATCTGCTGCCACTCTCATCACGTGCCGGAGCCAAGGACACTCGATGTTATCGAGACACGCGGCCCTGACATGCGGTTCTCACAATATGGCCGCCGAAACGCCGACTCCGCAGCACGCAGAGTCAGGTTAACGCGCCTTTGCCCACGAACGTCATGACTAACGCAGAGTGACCCGGCTCGTTGGATAATGTCCGCCCGCTCCCCCCTCATGGGCCGCGCCCAGGCGCGGCTACTCGCAGTCGGACGCATGGCTGCGTGGTGGGCGACCGCGCGCAAGTGCGCGCAGTGGAACCCGGCGGCACCGCACCCAGGTGCCCCGGTCATGGCGCTCCATGGAAAGCAGCACCGGGGTTGCCCCGGTTGCGGCGCTCCGACGGGCACCGGACGCCGTCGCCCCGGCGTGACTAGGTGTACTGATCGGACACATTGATCGAACGGTGCGGCCGCAGACGTTGTGAGCAGAGCCTTGGCGGCTGGGCGGGGGCCTATTCGGATGTGCCGACCAGGTGGTCGATGCGCGACTGGTCGAGCAGTGAGTAGATCTGTGTGATCCGGCCGTGTGTGATCACGAAGGCCATGATCGAGATGGGCTGGTGGTCGGTGCGGACGATGACTGCCGCGCTGCCGTTCACCGTGACCGGCTGGAAGGTGGCCTCTGGGATCGCGAACGCCGCTGCGCGCCGGGTCACGTTCTCCGGGCCGCGGATAGTGGCGGTCGCAGTAGGCCGCGTGGCTCCGCCATCAGCGTGGAATGTGATCTCGGGGTGAAGCAGAGCGAGAAGGGTGTCGAGGTCACCGTTTCGGGATGCTGCGAAAAACGCGTTGACCACACTGCGTTGACGGGCGGGGTCGGTCTCGATCTCGGCCGGATCCACGGCGTGCACTCGCCTGCGAGCGCGACTGGCGAGCTGGCGGGTCGCTCCGGTCGACTTGCCGAGGACGCCTGCGATCTCGCTGAAGGACATGCCGAAGGAGTCGTGAAGCACGAACGCGAGGCGCTCGGGTGGCGTCAGACTCTCCAGGACGATGTGCAGCGCGAGGCTGACCTGTTCGGCCAAAAGGGCCTGACCCTCCGGGCCTAGCGCCTGGTCGGGTCGCACGTGGAGTTCGGGGCCCGGTCCTGCCTGCGGGCTCTCGGGTCGCGCGGCCCGGGCTCTGAGCTTGTTGAGACAGGTGCGTGAGACGACCGTGGTCATCCACCCGTCGAGGTTGGTGACGGCGTCGATGTCTGTTGCACCCGGGCGGCTGAGGCGGATCCAGGCATCTTGGACGGCGTCCTGCGCATCCGCGCTGTTGCCGAGGACCCGATAGGCCAGCGTGGTCAGTCGCTGGCGGCTCTCCTCAAAACGTCGGCTGAGCTGGTCAGCAGAGTCCATCAGTCACGTCCTCGTGTTGCGGGGTGTCAGTGCCTATGACACGCCTTCGACCGAGAACGTGACAGGAGCACGATATGAGGACCCCGAACCCATCAGCGCCAACCCTAGATGTCAATCGACGTCGGCGGATGGCGCTGTTGGCGCTGTGCCTGGCCGGCTTCGTGATCCAGCTCGACGTCACCATCGTCAACGTCGCCCTCCCGACGATCCAACATCAACTCCACGCGGCTCCGAGCGCCCTGGAGTGGATCATCAGTGGCTACACGCTCGGACTGGCCGCGCTGATCCCGTTGATGGGCGCACTCGGTGATCGGCTTGGGCACCGGCCTGTCCTGTTGGCAGCACTCGTCATCTTCGGCCTCTGCTCGGCGGCAGCAGCGTTGGCACCCGATCCGGCCACGCTGGTTGGCGCGCGTATCGCTCAGGGTGTCGGAGGAGCCGGCATCTTGGCGCTCACCCTCGCCGTGCTGACCGACACCTACCTACCCCAGCAGCGCGGTCATGCGATCGGCTGGTGGGCAGCAATCGGGGGCATCGGCTTCGGCGCGGGCCCGGTCATTGGCGGCCTACTGTTGTCGACCTTCGGCTGGGCAACCGTCTTCTGGGTCAACCTTCCGATCGTGGTCGTCACGGTCGCCTTGATTGTCCTGACGGTCCCCCGAGCAGCAGCGACGTCCGAGGCAAGGCCGCTTGACGTGCCGGGTGTTGTGCTCGCCTCGGTAGGTCTGGCAGCGGTGACCTTCGGACTGACCACCGCGACCGACGTCCCCTGGGTACCGGCACGAACCCTGGTGCCGCTTGTCGTCGGTGGCATCGTTCTCGTGGCGTTCGTGCAATGGCAACGCCGCGCCGGGGACCCTCTGATCCCAAGAACGGTGCGCAGCAACGCAGCGTTCCTCGGTGCCTGCGTCATCTACTTCACCAGCTACCTGGCCTTCGGCGGGATGCTCTACTACGTCACCCTGCTGTTCCAGAACCTGCTGGGCTGGTCTGCACTGCAGACCGGCCTTTCGTGGCTGTTGATGAATCTCCCATTCCTGGTTGCCGCGCAGATGGCCGGCAAACTCAGCCAACGATTCACGCCACGGGCCATCGTCACCATAGGCTGTGCTGAGGTGCCTCGAAGATTCCGGACAGTTGGCTACATAAGCTGACAGAAGTCTGGAAGAGGTAGGTACGTGACGAGGCGTCGCAGGCAGTTCTCG
>NZ_JBFANV010000137.1:0-22143 GCF_040674955.1 Nonomuraea sp. NPDC049695
GCCGTACGCGGCGGCCCGGTCCGGGCTCATGGAGGCGGCGAAGAGGGCGGCGAGGTACAGGGTGACCCCTACGGCGTGGACGTCCCCTCTCGCCTTGTGGCGGGTGATGGCATCCTCCAGCAGCGCGAGCCCGCCCTCGGCGTCGCCCGCGCACAGTGCCGCGAGACCGGAGAGCTGGACGGCGAACGCGAGCGCCGTCTCGTCCTTCAGCCGCCACGCGAGCGCCGCGCACTCCCGCGCGTCGGCGGCCGCGGCCGGATCGCCCTGGTAGTGCCCGAGCAGCCCCTTGGCCCACAGGCCCATGGCCCTGGCGAGGCTCGATCCGGGGACGAGTGCGAGGCCGCGTCCCAGCCAGTACCGGCCCTCGCTGGGAGCACCGGCGACGAGCCAGTTGGCCCACAGCGTGGAGGCGATCTCCAGGCCGACGGGGGCGTCGCCGGGCAGGTGGAAGCAGAGGTCCAGAGCGACCCGGACGTTGGGGAGCTCCGGCTTCAGCGCCCGGACGTTGTCGGTCTGGCCGGGCTCCACCCGGTCCACGCGCAGTCGCTCCGCCAGCCGGCGATAGTGATCGATGTAGCGCTCGCGGAGCGCCTCCGCGTCCGCGGCGGGCAGTCGTTCGCGGCCGTACGCGCGGATGGTCTCCAGCATGCGGTAGCGGACTCCGGTGCCGTACTGCTCGGCCCCGGACAGGATGGACTTGTCCACGAGGCCGCTCATCAGATCCAGAACGTCGTCGCGGGCCAACCCCTGCCCGGGGCAGACGGCTTCGGCGGTCTCCAGATCCACACCGCCCGGGAACATCGCCAGCCGCTCCCACAGCAGCCGCTCGCCGGGCGAGCAGAGCCCGAAGGTCCAGTCCATGGTCGCCCGCAGGGTCTGGTGGCGTGCCACCGTGCCAGGGGCCACCTCGGCCGGCACCTCCAGGTGCTTGTCGAGCTCGTTCACGAGGTCGTGCACCGATGTCGTACGCAGCCGTACCGCCGCCAGCTCGATGGCCAGCGGAATCCCGTCCAGGCGCCGGGTCAGCCGGGCGACCGCCTGGGCATTGCCCGCATCGACGAGGAAGCCCGGCCGGATCGTCGCCGCTCGCTCCGCGAAGAGGCGCACGGCGTCACGCCGGGCGATGTCGCGGGTGCTGTCACCGGGCTGCGGGATCGACAGTGACGGCACAGGCAGCACCCGCTCGCCGTACACCCCGAGCGACTGGCGGCTGGTGGCCAGGATCTGCAGCCGCGAGGTGTCGCGCAGGAACCGGTGCACCAGCCGGGCGCACGCGCCGAGCAGATGCTCGCAGTTGTCCAGCACCAGCAGCAGCTGTTTGTCCGCCAGATGCTCGGTCAGCAGGCCCACGAGGTCGGGTGTGGTGTCACGGATTTCCAGCGCGGCGGCCACGGCCGGGACCAGCAGGTCCTCGTCGTCGATGGTGGTCAGCTCCACGAGCCGGACCCCGTCCCGGTACCTGTGCGGCAGGATCTCGCAGACACGTCGCGCCAGACTGGTCTTGCCGACCCCGCCCGCGCCGGTCAGGGTCAGCAGGCGGGTCTTGGTCAGCATCCGCCTGACCTGGGAGATCTCGTGCCGTCGTCCGATGAAGGCGGGAGCGTCGGTCTGCTGCCGGCCGGTCGCCGGGACGTTCCGGATCGTGTCCTGGACGGGCATGTTCACTCGCCCCCGTGAGGCCCCTCGCCGGTGCGGCGGGCCTGCTCCGCCACCCAGCCGACGATCTGGGTCCTGGAAGTGAAGCCGAGTTTGTGCAGGATGTGTTCGGCGTGGCCTTCGACGGTGCGCTGAGCGATCACCAGCGCCGCCGCGATCTCCTTGTTCCGCATCCCCCGTGCGATGAGCCGGGCGATCTCCATCTCCCGTGGGGTCAGCGGCGCGGACCGGTCCGCCTCACCGTCTCGGGCGCGGGCGGGCGCCTCCTCCATCAGGGCGTACGCGAGCGCCTCGCCGGGAGAGCACCTGGCACCTCGTTTGACGGCCCTCTGGAAGGCCTGGTCGCCAAGGAGCCGGCGCGTACGGTCCGCGCATTCGTCGTGGTAGCGGCTGAGGTGGCCGAATCCCAGCAGCGGCGCGCCGATCGCCTCCCAGACGTTGCGCAGGATGCCCAGCAGCTCGCCGGCCCGCGCGTGGTCACCTTGTGAGGCGGCGATCCAGGCCAGCACCTCGACGGTGAGCCCGACCCCGACCGAGTCGTCCAGCGCGTGGAAGACGCGCAGGCTCTCCTGCGCCAGGGCGGTCGCGCGCCGCGTGTCGCCCTGGCGCCAGAGCTCGATGCCGAGCGCCGTCGCCGCGTACGCCCGGTGCCAGCTCTCACCATGAGCGTCGCAGATGGCGAGGCCCTCCTCGGCGGCCGCGACGGCGCGTTCGGAGTCGCCCAGGAACGAACGCGCGAGGGAGAGCCAGGTCAACGCCTGGACCTCGCCCGCGGGGTCTCCACCGGCGCGATGATGGGCCACCGCCTCCTCGAAGGATCGGATGGCCGACGCGGTGTCCCCTTCATGCATGGCGACCATTCCGGAGTAGAGCGTGACGTAGCCGAGCACCGGTTGCAGTCCGAGCCGCTCGCCGAGCTCTTTGCTCTGGGCCAGCAGCCCGATGGCCGAGGCCCGGTCGCCCTGGATGATGGCGAGCCAGCCGCACGCCCAGAACGCCCGAGCCCTGACCTCGGACTGGCCGGCGGTGTCCGCGAGTCCCTGCTCGAGCCAGGTGCGTCCCTCGCCCAGATGGCTGCTGGTGATCCAGTGGTAGAGCAGGTCGCTCGCCATGTCGATGCAGAGCCCGGCGTGCTCGGCATGGCAGTACTCCAGCGCGGTGCGCAGGTTCGGATGCTCGACGCGCAGCCGGGACAGCAGCTTGACCTGCGCCGGACCGAACAGCTGCGCCTGCGCCTCGTGCGAGAGCCGCCGGTAGTAGTCGCGGTACCGGCGTTTCAGCTCCTGCTCCTGCCCGGAGGCGACGAGCTGCTCGCGCCCGTACTGCCGGATCGTGTCCAGCAGCCGGTACCGCACCCCGTACGGATGGTCCTCCCTCAGCAGGACGGACTTCTCCACCAGCCCGATCACCAGGTCGACGATCTCGTCACGGGCGATGCCGTCCCCGGCGCAGACCGCTTCGGCAGCCTCCAGGTCCAGGCTCCCGGTGAACACCGAGAGGCGGGCCCACAGCAGGCGCTCCTCCTCGGTGCAGAGCCCGTGACTCCAGTCGATCAGGGCGCGGAGCGTCCTGTGGCGGGCCACAATGGTGTTCGATCCAGCCCTGAGCAGCCGGAAGAGGTCGTCCAGCCGCTCGAGCAGCTGGTGGACCGAGAGCGCGCGCAGTCGTACGGCGGCGAGCTCGATGCCGAGCGGCAGGCCGTCCAGGCGGCGGCAGATCCGCTCGATGACGTCCAGGTTCTCGTTCGTGACGGTGAAACCGGGGCTGACGGCCGCGGCCCGCTCGGCGAAGAGCCGAACCGCGTCGGCGATGGGGGACGACGTGTCGTGCGGGGATTCGCAGCCTGGCAGCGGCAGCGTCGGCACGGTGAACATCTGCTCGCTGAGGATCCCCAGCGGCTGCCGGCTGGTGGCCAGGATCCGCAGCTCAGGGGCGGAACGCAGCAGCGTCTGGGCGACCGTGGCGGACTCGTCGAGCACGTGCTCGCAGTTGTCCAGGACGACCAGCGTGCGCTGCTCGCGCAGGTGCTCGGTGAGCACCTGCATGGGCGGCTGGGCGGAGTGGTTCTGGATCCTCAGCTCGGCGATCAGGGTCTGCGGCAGCAGTACCGGGTTGTCCAGTTCGGCGAGTTCGACCAGCCAGACCCCGTCGGGGAACGCCCGGCGCAGGTCGGTGGCGACGCGCAGGGCCAGCCGGGTCTTGCCGACGCCGCCCGGCCCGGTCAGGGTGACCATGCGGGCGTCGGCCAGCAGGCGCTTGACTGCCGCGACTTCGTGCCGACGCCCGATGAAGCTGGTCACCTCTGCGGGCAGCCCGCCGGCGTGCGTCTGTGTGCGCGATGTGGCACTGGTCATCGATGCCTCGCATCGGCTCCCGCGAGTAGGTCACTATGAGCCGATATGTCTAACATATGCCCGTAGCCGGTCCTGGTCTCCCGGATAATATGCCTGGTCATCGCGCATATAGCCGGATTTAGTACCGAATCGTGGGCAACACCGGTCCCGTACGTGAAACAGATTTTGCCGTGGGTCTAGCTACGCGGCGGCGTTCACGATGCGGCGGACGATCTCCCGGGACACCGGCTCCGTGCGAGCCGACGTGGTGACGCGCGTACGGCCTGTCGCCTTCTCGAACGTGCTCGACCCGTCCGCCCCGATGATCACCCGGCCTTCGGGGCTGAACGCGAACAACTCCGGCACCAGCATGGTCAGCACCGCGATCGGGTCGTGCGGGCAGTTCCACTCCACGTTGCGCGACCGCCACCACTGCTCGATCTCCGCCTTCAAGGCCTCCCCCAGCGCCCCGGCGGCCGCGATGGCGGCCACGTCCGCGGCGTCCATCCGGACCGTGGTGGTGATCTCCAGCCCCGTGACCGTGATCGGCGCTCCTGAGCCGAAGACGATGGCCGCCGCCTCCGGGTCGCTCTTCAGGTTGTGCTCGGGCCGGGGGCCGTCGAAGCGGCCCCCCATGATCCAGAGGTGCCGTACGTCCCGGGCGAAGGACAGGGAGGCCGTGATGGCGTTGGCGATGTTGGTCAGCGGCCCGACCGCCACCACGTCCACCTGACCGGGCGCGCGGGTCACCTCGTCCACCAGGTACGCCGCCGCGTCCCCGTCGTCCACCCGCTCGGTGTCCAGGTTGGTGAAGAGCGTGCCTTCGTGCCCCGCCCACCAGACGGGCCGGCCCGTCAGGGTCCCGACGGCGCCGGGCACGACGGCCGGGGACCGGCCCGCGAGGCCGGCCAGGCGCTTGGCCAGGCGAGCCCGCAGCAGCGTGTCGCCGTAGACGGTCGTGCAGCCGGCCAGCTCGACCTCCGGTGAGCCGAGCAGGACGGCGAGCGCCAGTGCGTCGTCCACGTCGCTGCCGATGTCGGTGTCGAAGATGACGCGCATGATCGAAGTATCCCCTTGACCGGCTCCATCAAGAAGTCTACATATATATTCAGCATCAACTATCCATTCGCTCTCCGAGAGGTGAAGGTGAAGGCCACGATCACCGCGCTCGTCGCGACGGCGCTCGCCCTGTCCCCCATCACCCCGGCCGCCGCCTCCCCGGGACCGGAGGTCCGGTTCTCGGTGCCGGGGCAGGCGAGGGGCGCCTGCGTCGACGCGCCCTTGAAGATCACCTTCCCGTCGCCTCCGGCGCTCGGCTCATCGGGGGCGATCGAGGTGCGCCGCGCCGACGGCACGCTGGTCGATCGGGTCGAGGCCGCCGCGGCCAGGGCCGACAGGAAGAACATCGGCGCCGCGGTCTCGGACGGGGGGCTGCCGCACGACTTCTCGTACGAGTCGATCATGATCGACGGCAACACGGCCGGTGTCTACCTGCACCGGCAGCTCGAGTACGGGCAGGAGTACTACGTCACCGTCGACCCGGGCGTCTTCGCGGGCTTCGACGGCGTGCGGGAGCCCGGAAGGTGGGAGTTCAGAACCAGGAAGCGGCAGGCTCACGGCCGGCACCTGACGGTTTCCGGGAGCGGGAACGGCGACTTCTGCACCGTGCAGGGCGCCGTCGACGCCGTTCCGTACGGCAACCAGGAGCCGGTGACCGTGGACGTGCGGCCCGGCGTCTACACCGAGATCGTCTACGTACGCGAGGACCGCCCGCACATCACCGTGCGCGGCGCCGGCGCGGGGCGGACCGTGATCCAGTACGCCAACAACGACCTGCGCAACGGCGACAAGGCGCTGAGCGACGGCGGCCCGGCGGACGTGTGCCCGCGCCGCGTGCTGGAGACCTCGGACCTGCACAACTGCTGGCGGGCGATGTTCGGGGTGGACGCGGCCGACTTCCGGATCCAGGACCTCACGCTGCGCAACACGACACCCGACGGCGGCTCGCAGGCCGAGGCGTTCAGGGGCAACAACGAGCGGATTGCACTCGAGCGCGTCGACCTGCGCAGCCACCAGGACACCCTGCGTCTTCAGGGCAAGGGCTTCGTCACCGGCAGCCGGATCAGCGGCGACACCGACTTCGTGTGGGGCACCGGCACGGTGTTCATCCAGGACTCGGTGCTGGAGTCCACGGACGCCGGCTACATCTCGCAGAGCCGGAACGACGAGACCCGGCCGGGAGCGGTGTTCGTCCGCACGAAGCTGACGCGGGCCCCCGGCGTGCCGGACGGCTCAGTGGTGCTGAGCCGCAGCGCCGTGTGGCGGTTCACGCACAGCCAGGCGGTCTTCATCGACACCAGGATGGACGGCCACATCGCGCCCGCCGGCTGGGCGATCGACCCGAACGACTGCGCGCAGGCACAGGCCACCTCCTTCTGGGAGTACGGCAGCACCGACCTGACCACCGGCCGCGCGATCGACACGTCCCAGCGGCTGGCCTGCTCACGCCAGTTGACGGCGGCCGAGGCACGGCAGTGGAGCGACCCCTCGTTCGTCCTGGGCGGATGGGACCCCCGTTGAGAGTGGTGAAGGGAACAGCATGGACAGGTCAGCGAGCAGGCGCACGATTCTCGGCGGGGTGCTGGGCGGCATCGGCGCGGCGGCCTTCGCGGGTCCGGCCGCGGCGGCCGACGCGCAGGGGCCATTAGAAGTGGGCACGCACGGGGGCAAGGGAGCGCCGCGGCCGGTGGCGCCGGTCAACCAGGAGATCGCGGCCAGGTTCGGCCCCGAGTACAGGACCCTGCCCGCGGCGGTGGCGGGCGTGGACATCGAGCCGCTGATCGGCATCAACTCCGCGGCCGACCTCGCCGCCCGGCGCAAGGCCATGATCGATTACATCTGGAAGAGTGCGGGGCAGCCCAGGACGCTGCCCACCGTGGAGACCGGCGTGACCGCGCCCCCCGACTTCGCCTCGCTCACCGGGATACGCCGGATCGACCGCCTGACCGTGCCCCTGCGTTACCAGGTATCCGCCAAGGTGTACGACATCGTCCCGCACCGGCCCTGGAACCGGCGCCTGGCGCTCTACCACAACGGCCACGGCGAGCCGTTCGACACCATGCTCCGCACCGTCCAGCCCCTGCTCGACCGCGGCTACCGGGTGATGCTGTACGCGATGCCGTTCCAGCACTGGAACCAGCAGCAGATCGCCGATCCGAAGGACCCGGCCAAGCTCCTGCCCAACCCCTCCCACAGGGAGCTGCCGCCCTGGGAGAGCGCCGAGTTCTCGACGCTGACCTTCTTCCTGGAGCCGCTCACGGTCACGCTCAACTACGCGCAGGCCACGTACCGGCCCAGGAGCGTCGAGATGATCGGCCTGTCGGGCGGCGGCTGGACGACGACGGTGTTCTCGGCGCTCGACCCGCGCGTCACCCGCAGCTACCCCACGGCGGGGTCGCTGCCGTTCTTCCTGCGTCCCGCCTCCCCCAAGCCCCGCCCGACGACCGGCGACTTCGAGCAGACGAAGGACGCGCTGCCCGGCTTCTACGCCGCGACCTCTGACGACTACCTGGACATGTACGTGCTGGCCTCCGTGGGCCAGGGGCGGGGGCAGCTGCAGATACTCAACCGGTTCGACGAGTGCTGCTTCAACGGGGTCGGGCACCGCGCCTACCAGGCTCCGGTGCGCGACCGGGTCGCGCTGCTCGCCGGCGGACGGCCCGAACAGGGGCGCTGGGACCTCCTGGAGGACGCGACGCACGACGACCACACCATCTCGCCGTACGCGCTGTCCGTCATCCTCTGGGATCTTGACAGCACAAATGTCACAACATAATATCGGAATATAGATGCAAGGCTGAATTAATATTCGTCCATGGCGACCGGGCCTTTCCTCTCCGGCGCGACGCCGGAAATGAGGCCGGGGCCCGTCTCGCCATTCACGCACGCGCCGCTTTCATCGATCCGCGCCATTCGCGGGGTCATGAAGGGGGCGTCAACGACGGGAAGGGACGGTGCCGCGGCCGTGGAGGGGTTGGAGTGCCGGTGACGCGGCCCGCGACCCGCGCCCACCGGGGTAGGCTGCACCTCGTGCCGGCGTTCGGTGGCCCCACTGCCGGGGTCGGCGCACCGCGGCCGGACGACGTGCCGCGCCACACAACCGGCCCATCGTCGTGCGAAAGTCGCCGCGCGCCAGGAGAATGGCACTCGGCAGTGGCCCGGGCTCGCCACCGGACCAGCAGGAGCGGCGGAGCCGAAGCGGAGGCCAGCGATCGTGGCAGCTGACAGTCAGTTCGAGAAGAGCCGCTCCGGCGCCGAGCCCTTCAGGTTCGGCGGTCGCCGGCTCAGCCAGGAGTCCGAGCGCATGCGGCTCCTGGTGCGGGTCGCCCGGCTCTACCACGAGCACGGGGTGCGCCAGCCGCAGATCGCCGCCCAGCTGCGCATCTCGCAGCCCCGGGTGTCGCGGCTGCTCAAGGAGGCCGCGGAGATCGGCATCGTCCGCACGGTGGTCGTGGTGCCCAGCGGCGTGCACGCGCTGCTGGAGGAGGACCTCGAGCGCAAGTACGGCGTCGAGCAGATCATCGTCGTGGACGCCGCCGGCGACAACCACGACGTGGTGGCCGCGCTGGGCTCGGCCGGGGCCACGTACCTGGACGCCACTCTGATCGGCGGCGAGCACCTCGGCATCTCCTCCTGGAGCGCCAGCCTGCTCGCCACGGTGGAGGCCATGCAGCGCCGGCCGGTGCGCGTGGCGGAGGAGGTCGTCCAGCTCATCGGCGGCGTGGGCAAGGGCTCAGCCCAGGTCCAGGCCACCCGCCTGGCCGCCCACCTGGCCGACCTCACGGGCGCCGAGCCCGTCTTCCTGCCCGCGCCCGGCCTCGTCGGCTCGGCGATGGCCCGGCAGGCGCTGTCGGACGACCAGGTGGTACGCCAGGTGGTGGACGCCTGGTCGCGGCTGACCACCGTGCTCGTGGGGATCGGCAGCCTGGACCCGTCGCCGCTGCTGCGCGACAGCGGCAACGCCATCACGGAGGAGGACTTCGAGACGCTGCGGGGGTTGGGGGCGGTGGGCGACGTGTGCCTGCGCTTCTTCGACGCCGAAGGGCGGCTCGTCGACTCGCCTCTGGAGGAGCGCATCCTCGGGATCCCCGCCGCCGACCTGCTCCGGGTGCCCCGGCGGATCGCCATCGCGGGAGGCCGGCGCAAGACGGCCGCGATCCGGGCCGCACTTCGCGGGGGTTGGGTGAACACGCTCATCACGGATGTGGGCGTGGCGGAACAACTCCTCAAGGACTGACCTTCCGGGGCGGTGCGTCCGCCTGTACGACGGCCCACCCGGCACGACGGCGCACCGACTCGGCAATGCCGCATCGGGCACGGGCGACGGTGCGTCGGCTGAGCGCCGCGCACGCTGCGCCGGCTGAGCGCCGTGCATGGTGCGCCGGCTGAGCGCCGTGCACGCTGCGCCGCCCCGCGCCGTCCCACATCCCGCCGACCCGGCGCCCCCGGAAGGGGCTCCGACCGCCCGCCCACGGCACGTCGCGGCGGCGGACCTTTGGCGCGCCGCGACGGCGGGGTGTTGTGCGGCGGGGCCCGGCGCAACGCGGACGGCGCCCAGCCCCGCGACCGGCCCCGCGACCGGCCCCGCGACCGGCCCCGCGACCGGCCCCGCGACCGGCCCCGCGACCGGCGCCATGCCAACGGCGCTGCAGCCGACGACCGGCCCATCCCACCCCCAACAGCGTCCAGGGGCATCAGCGCAGGGGTGGTTTACCGGATCCCTTGCCTCCGATGGAAAGCGCTCTTGACAGTCACAACAGTGTCGTTCACGATGTGATGAATCCACTCCATTCATGGCTGAATAAAAATTCTCACCTAGCGACAGCGTGGTCCGGAGTCGTGCCGACGGACGGCACAGCCCTGTCTATTCGGGCGGAAAGAGAGCGTTTCCCATGACCGAGGCCCTTGGCTTCGATCGCCAGCAATCAGAATTCAGTCGCCGGGATTTCGTGCGCTCCGCGGCGCTGGTCACGCCCGCCGTGGCATGGACCGGCATGCCGGCTCCGGCCGCGGCCGAGGCCGCCCCGAGCGCGGCGACCGCCTCAGGAAAGGCGGTCCCCGCGTTCCCCGGAGCCGAGGGGGCCGGGATGTACACCACCGGCGGCCGGGGCGGCGCCGTGTACGAGGTGACCACCCTCGACGACTCCGGCCCCGGGTCGCTGCGGGAGGCGGTGGCGAAGTCCGACGGGACGGTCGTCTTCCGGGTCTCCGGGAACATCCGGATCAAGGGCGGGCTCGACATCACCGGCTCCAACCTGACCATCGCCGGTCAGACCGCCCCCGGCCACGGCATCTGCGTCACCGGCAACGAGACGCAGATCAAGGGCAACAACATCATCATCCGCTACCTGCGCTTCCGCGGCGGCGACGAGCTCGGCACTCCCATCGACACGTTCGGCGCCCGCGGCGTGCGGGACATCATCATCGACCACTGCTCCTTCAGCTGGGGCGTGGACGAGTGCTTCTCCGTGTACGGCAACACGAACGTGACCGTCCAGTGGTGCATCATCTCCGAGGGCCTGACCAATTCGGTGCACGACAAGGGACGCCATGGCATGGGCGGCCTGTGGGGCGGCGACACCATCACGTACCACCACAACCTGCTGGTCCACCAGAACGCCCGCAACCCCAGGTTCAGCTTCACCGAAGGCATGAACATGGTGGTCGACCACCGCAACAACGTGATCTACAACCATGGGATCACGTCGTGCTACGGCGGTGAGTGGTCGAACGGCGTCAACCTGGTCGGCAACTACTACAAGCCGGGCCCCAACACGCTGCCCCCGATCGCCAGGGAGATCGTGGCGCCGGGCCGGTTCGGGCAGTGGCACGTCAGCGGCAACGAGATCGAGGGCCACCCCGACGTGACCGCCGACAACACGCGTGGCATCACCTACCCGGTCGGCGGCATCACGCTGCTGCCCAGGCCCGTGGAGTTCGAGAACGGCATCACCGCGCAGACGCCCGCCCAGGCGTACGCGACCGTGCTCGACCAGGCCGGCGCGATATTACCCCGGCGGGACGCCATCGACGCCCGGCTGATCAACGAGGTGCGCACCGGCACCGGCCGGCACATCAACTCCCAGAAGGACGTGGGCGGCTTCGTGCCGTTGGCCTCCGATCCTGCGCCCGCCGACAGCGACCACGACGGCATGCCGGACGACTGGGAACGCGCGCAGGGGCTGAACCCCGAGAGCGCCGACGACCGCAACGCCGTGGACGCGAGCGGCTACACCAACCTCGAGCGGTACCTGAACTCCATCCAGCGGACCGGCAGCCGCAACCCCCAGGTCGCGATCACGCAGCCCACGACGGACCAGGTGTTCAAGGCCGGCCAGAACGTCACCGTGCAGGCGAACGCGAAGGCCCTCGACCAGGCCTCCATCGCCAAGGTCGAGTTCTTCCACAGCGACCAGAAGATCGGCGAGGCCACCTCGGCGCCGTACCAGGTGACCTGGGCGGGCGTGGCGGACGGGTCGTACTACCTGACCGCGAGGGCCACCGACAGCACCGGGTCCGCGACGGCCTCGTCGCTGGTGCCGGTCCACGTCAACCAGGCGGGCGGCACCGCTCCGTGGAAGGCCCAGGACATCGGCGCGGTGCCCATTCCGGGGCACACCGTGGTCCAGGACGGCACGATCACGGTGAAGGGCTCGGGGAAGATCTCCGGTTGGAAGGACTCCTTCCACTTCGCCTACCAGGCCGTCGGGTTCAGCAAGCGCGGCGAGGTCATCGAGATCAGCGCCCGGATCGACGAGATCAGCAGGGAACACGTCGAGGCCGTCGCCGGCCTGATGGTACGCCAGGACCTCGCGCCGAACTCGCCGTTCATGCTGGCCGCGCTCGGCTGGTCGGAGGACGGCAAGCGCGCCAAGGCCATCAGGGTCGCCGACCACGGCACGCAGGCCAGCGTCGGGCTGTACCCGGCCGCCGCGGACAAGCCCCTCGACAAGGGCAAGCAGTACTGGCTCCGCCTGATCTGCCGCAGCCTGCAGACCGGCGGCGACAACGAGTTCGAGGCCTTCATCTCCACGGACACGCTGAACTGGACGCGCATCGGCTACGAGCGCATCGCAATGCGGACCGGCCGGTTCTACATCGGCCTCGCGGTCGACGGGAACCAGGAGGCGAACGCCGTACACGCCTACACCGCGGCCACCTTCAGCCAGGTGAAGGTCAATCGTTAGAACGGGAGCATCCCCATGACACACCAACCGTTGACGAGGAGGAACCTGCTCCGCGGCGGAGGCCTTCTCCTTCTGACGACCGCCACCGGATGCAGCTTCTTCGACACCAGCCCCGACACGGGCGGCGCCGCGCAGGCCGCCGACCTGTCGGCCAAGGAGGCCCCCGCGCTCGCCCAGCTGGTCAAGAGCGGCAAGCTGCCGCCGCTCGAGCAGCGCCTGCCGAAGAACCCCCTCACCGTCACGCCGCTGAAGGAGGCCGGCACGTACGGCGGCACCTGGGCCTCGGCCGTCGTCGGCGAGGACGACATCGAGTGGCTGACCAACACCCTCGGGTACGAGCCCCTGGTCAGGCTGAAGCCCGGCACGAACGGCCAGCAGGGCCCCGACGACATCGTGGCCAACGTGGCCGAGTTCGAGGTGAACGACGGCGGCCGCGAGTACGTCTTCCGCCTCCGCGAGGGCCTCAAGTGGTCGGACGGCCAGCCGTGCACGGCCGACGACCTGCTGTTCGCCTTCGAGGACGTGGCGACCTACCACGACCTGCACACCACCGGCATCTACGACCTCTACCTGGAGAACGGCAGCACCACGGAGCGGGTGAAGGTCGAGAAGGTGGACGAGCGGACCGTCCGGTACGTCTACAAGGAGCCCAAGGCGGGGTTCCTGTTCCAGATCGCCGTCGCGACGTTCGAGCGACCGGGCGCGAACGGCTTCCTGCTGCCCAAGCACTACCTCAAGCAGTTCCACAAGAAGTACAACCCGGACGTCGACCAGCTGGCGAAGGACGCGCAGCTCGAGGACTGGACGCAGCTGTTCATGCAGAAGCAGGACCCCTGGCACAACGCCGACCAGCCCACGCTGCACGCCTGGAAGGTGAGCAACCCGATCGGCAAGGGCACGGCGCTGGTGGCCGAGCGCAACCCGTACTACTGGAAGGTCGACACCCAGGGGCGCCAGCTCCCCTACTTCGACCGCTTCAGGGCGGAGGTGCTGGGCGACGTGGAGGTCGAGCTGCTGAAGATCATGAACGGCGAGATCGGCATGCAGCTGCGCAACTTCAACACGCCGGAGAACAAGCCGCTGGTGGCGCAGAACGCCGCCAAGGGCAAGTACCGGCTGTTCGACGTGCCGAGCCGGCTGAGCAACACGATGATCATCCAGTTCAACCAGACGATCGCCGACGAGGACCTGCGCAAGCTGTTCCAGAACAAGGACTTCAGGATCGGGCTGTCGTACGCGATCAACCGCAAGGAGATCATCGACGGCGTGTACGCGGGCCAGGGCGAGCCGTGGCAGGCCGCCCCGTCCAAGCGGAACGTGGTCTACAACGAGCAGTTCGCCAAGCAGTACACCGAGTACGACGTCGCCAAGGCCAACGAGTTCCTGGACAAGGCCGGTCTGACCAAGAAGGACTCCGACGGCAAGCGCCTGGGCCCGGACGGCAAGCCGCTCATTGTCACCGTCATGGCCAGCACCGAGTTCCCGCACCACACCGAGGCGCTGGAGTTCGTGAAGAAGGGCTGGGAGGCGGTCGGGGTCGGGCTCCGGGTGGACCCGGTCGCGGACACGCTGTTCACCGAGCGCACGATGGCGAACCAGCCGCAGGCCTCGGCGTACACCTGCAGCAACTTCGACATCATCACGGGCACCGGCGGCGACCACTACTACGTGCCGAGCAACTCCGGCAGCGCCCGCTACGCCATCCGCTGGGCGCAGTGGTACGGCAGCAAGGGCAAGGCCGGCGACGAGCCGCCCAAGGAGGTCAAGGAGCAGCTCGAGGCGTTCACCACGATGCGCACCGAGTACGACACCGCCAAGGCGATCGAGTCCGCCAAGAAGGTCGTGGAGATCGCGGCACGGCAGTTCTACGCGATCGGCATCAGCACCTACCCGGACGAGTACGGCATCGTCTCGAACAGCTTCAAGAACGTGCCCGACTCGATGGCCGGCGCCCCGGTGACACCCGGGCCGACCCAGCCCGAGCAGTACTCCCTCTGAGAGGCCGACGTGCTGGGCTACTTCGGCCGCCGCCTGGTGTACGTGGTGGTGACGCTCTGGGCGATCTCGATCGTCACGTTCGTCATCATCAACCTGCCGCCCGGCGACTACGTCTCCACGCTCGTCGCGAACGCGCAGGCGGGCGGCGAGGGCATCACCCCGGCTGAGATCGCCAACCTCAGGCACCGGTACGGCCTGGACCAGCCTCTCCTGGTGCAGTACTGGAGCTGGATCTCGGCGATCGTCTTCCACGGTGACTTTGGTCAATCGTTTGCCTGGAACCAGGCGGTCTCCACGCTCATCGGCGAGCGGGTCGCCCTGTCGGCGATGCTGTCGATCAGCTCGCTGCTCATGGTCTGGGCGATCGCGTTCCCGATCGGCATCTACAGCGCCGTCAAGCAGTACTCGTGGGGCGACTACGCGGCGAGCTTCCTCGGCTTCATCGGCATGGCGGTCCCGGAGTTCATGCTGGCGCTGGTCCTCATGTACGTGGGCTTCCGCTTCTTCGGCCAGAGCGTGGGCGGTCTGTTCTCCCCCGAGTTCCAGGACGCGGCCTGGAACCTCGGCAAGGTCCTCGACCTGCTGGGCCACCTGTGGGTGCCGATCGTGGTGATCGGCGTGTCCGGCACCGCGGGCATGATCCGGGTCACCAGGGCCAACCTGCTGGACGAGCTCTACCGCCCGTACGTGCACACCGCCAGGGCCAAGGGCCTGCCGGAGTGGAAGCTGCTGCTGAAGTACCCGGTGCGGATGTCGCTCAGCCCGTTCTTCAGCACGGTCGGCTGGCTGCTGCCCGGCCTGATCGGCGGGGAGACCATCGTGTCGGTGGTCATGAGCCTGCCGACCGGCGGCCCGCTGCTGCTCAACGGCGTCATGAACCAGGACATGTACCTGGTCGGCAGCTTCATCATGATCCTCAGCACGCTGACCGTGATCGGAACCGTGCTGAGCGACCTGGCGCTGGCGTGGTGGGACCCGCGAATCCGCAAACGGTACAAGAGAGAGTAGCGGCGCATGTTCCTCAGGCGACCGACCGAAGAAGTGGGAACGCTGCCGCAGTGGCGGCTGATGTGGCGGCAGTTCCGCAGGCACCGGCTCGCGCTGGCCGGCGTGGCCATCCTGGTGCCGGTGTACTTCGTGGCGATCTTCGCGGAGTTCTTCGCGCCGATGTCCAGCTCGACCGCGAACACGTCGATGACGTACGCGCCGCCGCAGGTGCTGCGCTGGTCCGGCGACCTCGGCCTCCACGTGCGCGGCTACCGGACCGAGCGCGACCCCAGGACGTACGAGCAGCGCTACACCGAGGACCCCGGCAAGCGGATCGACGTCGGGCTGTTCGTGCACGGCGACGACTACAAGCTGCTCGGCCTGATCCCGTCGGACATCCACCTGATCGGCCCGGTCACCAAGGGCGAGCCGGTCTTCCTGCTGGGCTCCGACCAGAACGGGCGTGACCTGCTCTCCAGGCTCATCCACGGGGCCCGGGTGTCGCTCTCGATCGGCCTGGTCGGCGTCGCGGCCAGCTTCTTACTCGGCATGCTCATAGGCGGCATTTCTGGATATTTCGGGGGCGGCGTGGACAACGCCGTGCAGCGCGTGATCGAGTTCCTGATCGCGATCCCGACACTGCCGCTCTGGATGGCGCTCTCGGCCGCGCTCCCGACCGACTGGGGGCCGCTGACCAGGTATTTCGCCATCACGGTGATCCTGTCGCTGATCGGCTGGACCGGGCTGGCCAGAGACGTGCGCGGGCGGTTCCTGTCGCTGCGCGAGGAGGACTTCGTCATGGCCGCGCGGCTGGACGGTGTGGGCCGGCTGTCGATCATCTTCCGGCACATGATCCCGTCGTTCGCCAGCCACATCATCGCGTCGCTGTCGCTGGCCATCCCGAGCATGATCCTCGGCGAGACGAGCCTGAGCTTCCTCGGGCTCGGCCTGCAGGCGCCGGCGGTGAGCTGGGGCGTGCTGCTGGAGGGCGCCCAGAACGTCCGCGTGGTCGCGAACGCGCCGTGGCTGCTGGCGCCGGGTGTCGCGGTGGTCATCGTCGTGGTGGCCATGAACTTCTTCGGTGACGGGCTACGGGACGCCGCCGATCCGTACGGGAGGAAAGGGGGCCGGCGTGGCCGCAGGCGACGTGCTGCTTGAGATCGAGGACCTGCGTACCCACTTCCTGCTGGACGACGGCGTGGTGTGCGCGGTGGACGGCGTGGACCTGCGGGTGCGCAAGGGCGAGACGCTGGCCATCGTCGGCGAGTCCGGCTGCGGGAAGAGCGTCATGGCGCGCTCGATCCTGCGCCTGGTGGACCCGCCGGGCCACATCGAGGGGGGCAGGATCACGCTGCACCGCGAGGGCGGCCCGGTCGAGCTGGTCGGCGCCGGCCGCAGGCTGCTGCGGCAGGTCCGGTGGCGGGACATCGCGATGGTCTTCCAGGAGCCGATGGCGTCGCTGAGCCTGGTGCACACGATCGGCAGCCAGATCATTGAGGCGGTCCGGCTGCACGAGAACGTCGGCAAGGCCGCCGCCCGGCAGCGCGCGATCGAGATGCTCGACCGGGTCGGCATCCCCAGGCCGGAGCGGCGGGTGGACGCGTACCCCTTCGAGCTGAGCGGCGGCATGCGGCAGCGGGCGATGATCGCGATGGCGCTGTCGTGCCGGCCGAGCCTGCTCATCGCCGACGAGCCGACGACCGCCCTCGACGTGACCACCCAGGCGCAGATCCTGGAGCTGCTGCGGGACCTGCAGGCGGAGTTCGGCATGGCGATCATGATGATCACGCATGACCTGGGGGTGGCCGCGCAGGTGGCCGACAGCATGGCGGTCATGTACCTGGGCCGCGTCGTCGAGTACGGGGCGGCCGAGCAGGTGCTGGCCGAGCCGCGGCACCCGTACACGAAGGCGCTGCTGCGCTCGATGCCCCGGCTGGGGCGGGCCTCGCGGACCCGCCTCACGGCGATCAAGGGCATGGTGCCGCCGCCGTACGCGCGGCCCGACGGGTGCGCGTTCCACCCGCGCTGCGACGCCGTGATGGCGGGCAGGTGCGACGCGGTGCCGCCGCGCCGGATTCCCGTCGGTGACCGCGAGGTCTCCTGCCTGCTCTACGAGGAGGAAGCGTGAGCACCGAACCTCTCCTCAGCATCGAGGGGCTGACCAAGCACTTCCCGATCCGCAGCGGGCTGCTGGGCCGCCAGGTGGGCGCGGTGAAGGCCGTGGACCAGGTGGACCTGACCATCGAGGCGGGCACCACGCTCGGCCTGGTCGGGGAGTCCGGCTGCGGCAAGACCACGCTCGGCCGCTGCATCGTGCGGGCGCACGACCCGACCGGCGGGCGCATGCTCTACCGGCAGCCGGACGGCTCGGTGATCGACGTGGCGGCGCTGCAGGAGAAGGAGCTGAAGCCGTACCGGGCACAGGTGCGGATGATCTTCCAGGACCCGCACTCCTCGCTCAACCCGCGCAAGACGCTCCGCGAGATCATCGGCGAGCCGATGCGGGCGCACGGGTACGGCACGAAGGAGGAGATCAACGAGCGGGTCGGCGAGCTGCTCGACCGGGTCGGCCTGCGCCCCGAGTACGCCACCCGCTACCCGCACGCGTTCAGCGGCGGCGAGCGGCAGCGGGTCGGGATCGCACGGGCGCTGGCTCTGTCGCCCCGGCTGGTGGTGGCCGACGAGGCGGTGAGCGCGCTCGACGTGTCGGTACGCGCCCAGATCCTGAACCTGCTGATGGACCTGAAGGAGGAGTCGGGCCTCGCCTACCTGTTCGTCAGCCACGACCTGGGCATCATCGAGCACGTCGCGGACGTCGTCGCGGTCATGTACCTGGGCAAGGTCGTCGAGCAGGGCCCCACGGAGGAGCTGTACGCCCGGCCGCTGCACCCGTACACCGAGGCGCTGCTGTCGGCCGTGCCCGACCCCGATCCGGCGGCCAAGCGGCACCGGGAGCGGATCAAGCTGCTGGGCGACATCGCCGACCCCGCGCACGTGCCGCCGGGCTGCCCGTTCCATCCGCGCTGCGTGTACGCCAAGGACGCCTGCCGCACCGACCCGCCGCCGCTGCGCGAGGTCGGGGGCCGCCGGGTGGCCTGCCACTTCGCGGAGGAACTGGAGCTGCGTGGTGTGTCCGACCCGGACGTGCGCGAGGTGACCGCATGAGTGATCCGCGTTTCGACGGGATCGTGCGCCCGTCGGCGGTCCTTCCCGGCGCGCGCGAGGCGCTGCTGCCCGCCCCGCACGGGCCCGACAACCACGCGGCCAACCTGCTGCGCACGAGCGGCGGCGACCTGCTGTGCACCTGGTTCAGCGGCCCCCAGGAGGGCCATCCCGGCACGAACGTCGTCCTGTCGCGGCTGGCCGGCGACCGCTGGGAGCGGCCCAGGATCGTCGCCGCCGACCCCGAGCGCAGCGAGCAGAACCCCGTGCTGTTCGAGAGTGACGGGCTGGTCTGGCTGCTGCACACCTCCAGCGAGCCCTACGACCAGACGACCGCACACGTCGTGGCCAGGACCTCGGCGGACGCGGGACGTACGTGGAGCGGGCCCCGCGTGCTCTTCGCCGAGCCCGGCACCTTCGTCCGGCACCCGCCGCTGATCCTGGACGGCGGCGCCTGGCTGCTGCCCGCCTATCACTGCGGGAAGTCCGGCGACCGCAGCGTCGTCAAGGTCAGCGCGGACGGCGGGCGCACGTGGGACGAGCACGAGGTTCCCGGCAGCGGCGACCTGGTGCAGATGACGATCGCGCGACGGCCGGGCGGCGGGCTGCTCGCGCTGTTCAGGGACCGGAGCGCGGGCCGCGTCCACGCCTCGGCCTCGCCCGACGGCCGGACCTGGTCCGTTCCCGAGCGGACCGACCTGCCGAACAACGACTCCTCCGTCCAGCTCACGAGGGTGGATGGACGGCTCGCGCTCGTCTACAACGACGCGAGCCTGGAGCGCGGCCAGTTCAGATGGGTGACCAGGAACGGGCAGCAGCGCAAGAAGGCGCTGCGCACCCCGCTGGTCCTCGCGGTGTCGGAGGACGGCGGCGCCCGCTGGCCGTACCGGCAGGTGCTGCAGGACACCGACCCCGAGTACTGGCAGAACGAGCTCGGCTACTCCTACCCGAGCGTCATCGACGGCGGCGGCGGACTCCTGCACGTCGCCTTCTCCTACCTGCGGAAAACCATCAAATATCTGGAGATTGCCCAGCCATGAGATTCAGGCAGAGCATTGTGTACGGCGCGCTGGCGGCAACCGTGGCCGTCCCGTCGTACGTCACCGACGACAGCGGCGGCGAGGTGCGGGTGGAGCCCACCGGCTCCTACGCCTGCCGCCAGGACGTGGCCGCCCCCGACCCGAACGTCCCCAAGGTGCACGCCGCCGCGATCGCGCAGGCGCCGACGGGCGACATCCTGACCGTCTACTACGGCGGAACCTCCGAGGGCGCGCCCAACCAGGCGCTCTACCTGTCACGCCTGGCGGTGGGCAAGAAGACCTGGTCGGCGCCCGAGGTGGTGTTCGACGAGCCGGGCAAGGCGGACGGCAACCCCGTGCTGTGGTCGGACGGCAAGCGCCTCTACCTGTTCTTCGTGACGATCGAGGGGCACGGCTGGGAGCAGGCCCCGATCCGGCTGATCACCTCGGACGACGGCGGCCACACCTGGAGCGAGCCCACCTCCATCCGCAAGGAGTGGGGGTGGATGGTCGGCACCAACCCGATCCGCATGTCGAACGGCGAGATACTGCTGCCGATCTACGACGAGGCCGGCTCCAGCTCGGGCTTCTACGTGTTCAGCCAGGACATGAGCACGTGGAAGGCGTACCCGGAGGAGCACACGAGCTGGATCCGCACGCCGAAGGGCTCGATCCAGCCGACGGTCGTGGAGGTGGAGCCGGGCAGGCTGGTGGCGTACCTGCGTACCGGCGACGGCGCGATCTACAAGAGCGAGTCCACCGACTTCGCCCGCACCTGGAGCGCGCCGGTGGCCGAGCCCATCGGCAACCCCAACTCGCGGATCGCCGCGCTCAAGCTGAACGACGGCAAGCTGGTGCTGGCCTACAACCCCTGGGTCGAGCACCGCTCCCCCATGCGGCTGTCGCTGTCTCCGGACAAGGGACGGACCTGGGAGAACTCGGTGGACGTGGAGGCCCAGTCGGGGCCGCAGTTCACCTATCCGGTGATGACGCAGAGCAGCGACGGCTTCATCCACATGGTCTATTCCTACAACCGCAACAACATCCGGCACGTGGTCTTCAACGAGCAGTATCTCCGCGACTCCGTGGGCCTGCTGTCGAACTGGCCCCAGCACACGATCACCGAGTTCAAGAACGGCGTGCGCCGCAACGTCGTGTCCAAGTGCAGCTACACGCCTTCCAAGGGGGAGTCTTCATGAACAACAAGGCCCGCGGGCTCGCGCTGCTCGCCCTCGCTCTTACCGTGGTCGCCGCCCCCGCCAACGCGTCGGCCGCGGCCTGCAAGGACGTCCCGAACAAGTACAACAAGCCGTTCAGCGTCTGCGACGACGAGCTGTTCATCTTCGCGGCCAACTACAAGCCGTTCGAGGCCACCACCGCCGACGACACCCGGCAGGCGAGCAAGGTCTTCGACGAGGTCATCGGCAACAAGCTGCGTGCCGCGTTCCCCAACGTCAAGATCAAGTACGCGACGTGGGACTACCCGGTCCGCTACGAGGACCTGAAGAAGGCCGGCGTCACGCCCGACATCGTCATCGACGACCCGCGTACCCGCATCGACCGCGACCTCGAGCCGCTGGGCTGGGTCGGCGACCTCACCCCGTCGCTGCAGCAGGCGGGCATCGACCTCGGCAAGCTGAACCAGGCCGCCGTCGAGCTGGTCAGGTCCCGCTCCGACGGCGGCGTCTACGGCGTGCCGCTCTTCATCGACGAGCACGTGCTGCTCTACAACAAGAAGATCTTCGACAAGTTCCGGGTGTCCTACCCCAAGCCCGGGATGACGTACGACGAGGCGTACCGGCTGGCCAAGAAGCTGACGCGGGACGACGGGCTCGACCACTACAAGGGCTACATGCAGCACCCCGACCAGTACCTCGAGTACAACCAGCTCGGGCTCTACCCGTTCGTGCCGACGACCGGCGAGGAGCCCAAGCCCGAGGACGTCAAGGTGAGCATCACCGGTGACGGGTGGAAGCAGCAGGTGGAGAGCCTGTACCGGTTCCTGATGATCCCGCGCAACGAGTTCACCACGGTGAACGACTTCATGAAGGGCGACATGGCCAAGCCGGGCCACCTGGCCATGGCGGTGGACACGCTGTCCCGGCTGAACATGTACGCGGGCCGCGAGCTGTTCATCGAGGACGGGGACGAGGAGCAGTTCAAGGAGGACGCGAAGAGCGTCTCCATCGGCGTCTCCACGGTGCCGGTGCTCAAGGCGGGCTCGAAGGCGGTCTACCAGCCGAACACGCGGGCCGCGTTCATCCCGCCGGCGGCGGCCCACAAGGACCAGGCGCTGCAGGTCGTGAAGTGGCTGGTGTCGGAGGAGGCCCAGACGGAGCTGTCGAAGCAGGGCGTCAAGGCCGTCCTGCAGACGCCGAACGTCGTGTCGAACTTCGGCAAGAGCGTCCCCGAGCTGGCGGGCCTCGACACCTCGGCCGTCTACTGGGGCGAGAACGCCACGGTGAAGAACTACCAGAACACCGAGTACTGGGACCTCCCCCTCTGGCAGGTCTTCCGCCAGCACGTCCTGCGCGACGGCATGACGCCCGACCAGTCGCTGACCGTGACCGAGCAGGACGGCATCCCCGCCTACATCAAGGCGCAGGCCGCCGCCGGGAAGGACTGGTGACCCTTTGACCACCGTGGAACGCTGGGGCGTCCACGAGCTCGAGCTGGCCGGTCCGGCGGGCGGCAACCCCTTCGCGGAGGTCCGCCTGTCGGCCCGGTACCGGTACCGCAACC
>NZ_JBFANV010000138.1:0-21946 GCF_040674955.1 Nonomuraea sp. NPDC049695
CCTGCGAGATCACCGGGTCCTGCTGGATCAGGTCGAAGAACGCGCTCAGCCGGTCGACGTCGTGCAGCTCCCTGGCCAGCGCCGAGGGTACGGCCCGGCCAACCGCGTGCACGTCGTCGTCACCGTGCCTGCGATCCCACACCTGCTGGACGCGCTGTCCCAGCGCTGCGGCACCTGGCTCTTCCTGGACCCCGCCCACAACCACTGCGCCGACAGCACCCTGCTCGACCCCATCGTGCGGAACTACCACGACGGGCACGGGCCGATGCCCGCCGGGCCAGGCTCCTTCCTGCTGGCCGACCGCAGCGGCTGCTCCACCGGCCAGGTGGACCTGCACAGCACGGGGGCCTTCACATGATGGAACTCACCGACGGCGAGGACCTGCTGCGCTGGGCCAGCTACCTCACCCGCGACGCCACCAACACCTGGCTGGTGAGCAACCACGCCGCCGTCATGCTCGCCTGGGTCCAGGAGGCGCACGAGGCCCACCCACGCCGCCGCGCCGGTCAAGACGACTGGGCGCGACGCATGGCTGCCTTGCGACGCGTCCACCTCAACCGCGACAACCACGACTACCCCCCAGACGATGACCCGGCCAAGTTCGTCAGCGACGCCAGGCCCTTCTACACCTTCCTGCGCAGCGACCCCCGAGCTCTCGTCCTTGAGCGAGAAGAGGCCGAGACAGCCTCCTGGAACGGCGAGCAGATCGTGTGGGAAGACCTGCTCGGCCCAGATCTCGATATGCCCGAGGCCGACTGAACCGCCGCCCGTCACCCACCGCACATCACTCTCCGTGAGATCACCGGCAAATGCCGCACCCGCGTACCCCCAGCGAACACCGAGCCGGTGCTGCGTGAGCTCCCCCGTGAAGCATCTTTCGACGTCAGGAGGAGGCCGCATGGCCAAGCGCAAGTCGTCCAAGCGGCGCGGCAGCGCGACCAAGAGGCGCACCCGAACCAGCGCGAAATCCGCCGACGGCGACGGCCTGAAGCAGTTGTTCACACCCCCCGCCGCCTTCGTCGTGTGGATCCTGACCTGGGTGGCCGCCGGTCTTGGCACGGCAGTGCGCTCCGCCGGCCGCGGCGAGACACACCTGGCGCCAGGGCAGGGACGCGACGGCGCCGGGCTGGCCGTACTGGCCGGCGCCGTCGTCCTCGCGCTGGCGGTGTGGCACCTGGTGCCCTATCGCTGGGCCGGGCTCATCGACGAACTGACCCGCGTTGCTGCCGGGACGGTGACTCCGACGCTGCCCATCATGGCCTTCTTCATCGGCTGGCGGCTCCTGCGCCACCCCGGCCGCGGAGCCGCCACCGGACGCATCGGCACCGGCCTGGTGATGACCGCAGCCGGAGTCGACGGCCTGGTGCATCTGGCTCACGGTGTGCCCCACTGGTCCCGGGCGCCGCACGCGATGAACGCGATGAGCAACGCCGGCGGGCTGCTAGGCCTGGCCACAACGGGCCCGCTCACCCTCTGGCTCGCCCCCCTCGCCGTCGCTCTGCTGATGATCATGCTCACCGGCTGGGGGCTGCTGGTAGTCACGGGGTTGCCCCTGGTGGAGTTCGCACGGCGGTTGTGGACGCTGCGCCTGCCCGCACCCGTCAGCGTCTCCAGCAGGAACGGACACGCCACCGAGCAGCCCGGCGTCCCCACCCGGACGGAGCGGCGGCCCGCCGAGACGACCGAGTTGTCCGCGCGGCCCGCCGAACCCGGCCCGGCAGCCGGAAAGACGGTGATGAACAGTGGCCTGATCACCTACCCGGCAGACCTGGCCACCGAGGACACGTCCCCCCAGGCCACTCCAGCGGCCGCGCACGCGACCGACCCCGACCCCGACCTCGCCCGGGACGTCCGCCCCGACGCCACGCCGCACACCGGGGGCAGCCCTCTGCGCCCGAACCCCGTGACGCGTGCCGAGGACGACGCGCCCCCGCCGGGCGGCCGGACCGGATTTCGGCTTCCGCCCCTCACACTGCTGGAGACCGGGACCACAACCAAGCAGCGCACCGCCGCCAACGACACCGTCATCGCGGCGCTCACCACAATGCTGACCGACTTCAAGATCCAGGCGACGATCACCGGGCTCATCCGCGGACCGCAGGTCACGCGCTACCTGATCACCCCAGACCCCGGCGTCAAGGTCGCCACCATCGTCAGGATGCGCGACGACTTCGCCCTGGCCACAGCCAACGACGACATCCGCCTCCTGAGCCCCGCGCCCGGCCGTAACGCCGTGGGTATCGAAGTCCCCAACATCGACCGGGACCTGGTCACGTTGGGCGACCTGCTGCGCTCAGCCAACGCCCGCCATGACCGGCACCCGTTGCTGGTCGCCGTCGGCCGTGATGTCGAGGGCAGCACCATCATGGCCAACCTGGCCAAGATGCCGCACCTGCTGGTCGCCGGCGCCACCGGTGCGGGCAAGTCGATCTGCCTCAACGGCATGATCTGCTCCGTGCTCATGCGCGCCACCCCCGAGCAGGTGCGCATGCTCCTCATTGACCCCAAACGCGTGGAACTGGGCGCCTACCAGGGCATCCCGCATCTGGTCAGGGAGATCATCACCAACCCTCAGACAGCCGCCGAGGCGCTGGCCTGGGTGTGCACCAAGATGGACGGCCGCTACGAGCGACTGGCCAAACACGGCGTCAAGAACATCGACGACTACAACGCCGCCGTCGCCGCCGGCCGTATCAACGCCAAGCCGATGCCCTACCTGCTGGTCGTCATCGACGAACTGGCCGACCTGATGATGGTCGCGCCCAAGGACGTCGAAGACTCCGTCGTGCGCATCACCCAGCTGGCTCGCGCCGCCGGAATCCATCTGATCATCGCTACGCAGCGGCCGTCCGTGGACATCGTCACAGGACTGATCAAGGCGAACCTCCCAGCGCGGCTGGCCTTCAAAACCAGCAGCCTCACCGACTCCCGCGTCATTCTCGACTGCCCCGGCGCCGAAAAGCTGGTCGGCCAGGGCGACGGACTCTTCATGCCGACGGGCGTCACCAAGCCGGTGCGCCTGCAGAACTCCTACATCTCCGAAAGAGAGGTTACCGACATCGTCCAGCACTGGCTGAGCGCCACCCCCGACACAGGCACCGCCCTCGCGGACCACCGTCCCGGAGCACAGGCCGTCGACGGACATGATGAGATCGACTCGGCCCTTCTGCTGCACGCCCTCGAACTCGTCGTCATCACCCAACTCGGCTCCACCACCATGCTGCAGCGCAAGCTGCGTCTCAGTGCGGCCACCGCACATGCGCTCATGGATCGCCTACAGACTGAAGAAGTGGTGGGCCCAGCCACAGGAGCCAAACCCCGGGAGGTCTTGGTGAAGCCCGAGCAGTTGCCGGCCTTGCACGAGCGGCTGAGCGCCCCAGCCAGAAAGGGAGCCTCAGCGTGAGGTCACCCTGCTGATCGATCTCTCGGTCCCGTCGTCGTTCCGGGCTGCCGGACCTCGTAGCGCCTCAGCTCGCGGCCTGGCTCACCACCGTGTTCGTGGTGCAGTACTCGGCCTGCGATTCAAGCCTGTCCAAAAAGACCTGCCCAAGTGCTGGCCCCAGCACCGCGCCTGCGCGGACGAATTGTGGATGTACCAGCTCGGGGACTGCGCGCTTGGGACGGAGGACCTCGATCCCCGAGAGCATGACGAATGGCATGATCGCTGGCTTCCTGGGGCGCTGGAGCGCATCCATGACGTCTTCTCCTCCTGCATGCATCAAGAGGGGCGATCTGACGTAGCAGCCCGGAACCGACCGGAGCAGGAAATGGCGCGGGGCTTCGACGACGCGACCTCCCGCCACCCACTCACGAAAGGGCCACGATGACCGACGCACACAACGGGCGCGCATACGCTCACAACTCCGTCCCCATCCCCGGCTGGGGCCTCCGCCGACCCGGCGGCCAGGTCGAGCCGTACTACGCCACCGCGAACGCCGCCTACGCCCGCGCCCGGGAACTCGACTGCGAGACCGTCACCATCCTGCAGCACCAGGGCGGCGACCACTGGAGCGAGAGCAAGACCCTGGACGCTCGTGCCAGATGCTACGCCGAGCCCGAGAGTTTCGACCACAGCGGGTGCTCCGGGCCGAACGCGCCACAGATCTGGACCTTGCACTACGACGGCAAACGGGGCGTGGACGGGCACATGTTCACCAGCGCGGCCGACGCCCTGGCCGCCCTGGAGATCGAGGCCCGCGAGGGCTGGTATCGGATCAGGGATCTGGGCCGCGAGGACCTGCATGCCGAGCCACCGGCCGATGCTGCGCAGGCGATCACCGTGTTCCACGATGTGCTCGGCATCGCCTTCAGCCTGGACGCGGAGGACGCCCGATGACCCATGGACAGCGGGAAGGCCCCCCCGCACCGTGGTCATCATCGAGCGTCAGTCGCTCAGGTCGCTCTTTGCAGCGCTGCATCCCCACCGTAGTGACCGAAGGTAGTGACTCTGTGACCGAACGACGCCCGGCAGCCGTATCTGCAGGAGTGCGGCCGGATCAGGAGCGCACGGTGCGGGCGCACCGGCCGCCTATCACGGTGAGAAGGTTCGCGCCCGGTAGGCGGCCGGTGGGTCCGCCACGCGGGGTTCGGGGGCGCGCAGCCCCCGATGGCACCAGAACTCAGCCACAGGCACACCGATCTAGCAGACAAACTCGCCCAGCTTTCGTGCATTAGCAAAACCATCTCAGGCTTTCCGCACACGATGTCAAGGGGCTACATGTCGAACATGATGCGAGCCGCCGCCAGCGAAGGAGTTACTCCCTCGAACACCGCAACCACCGCGAGGTGACCGCCATAGAAATCGCATGGTCCGCCCCGGAGATGCGCCCCCTGGCCCAATTCTTCCTACTCGCCGGGTGGTGCGAGGCCGACCTCAACCACGCAATGGAGCGGCGCCCCGATGGCCGTCCCTGGCCAAACCCTGGCCAGATCCACAGCCAGCTCGGATTGGCCCGCCACCGGCTGAAGTATTGGCGTGATGACGCCGGAGGGCCGCTGCCACCCCCGACGCCCTCGGTCGTGCGTCTCTCCCAACCCAGCGCAGGTAAGAGGGAGCGCCCCCCGGGTCACGCCCAAAGCCCGGAGACCCCTTCACCATTCCCCAACCCAAGAAGGCTGAGCTCTGACGCCTGGCGGAGCCGGGCGAGGCAGGCCCGCAACATGCTGGCCGCCGCCTCTCCCCGAGCAGCCAAGATGATCCACGCTCGGGAATTGGCCGCCCGCCAGCGCGCCATGCCGACCGATCCCGGACGCTGGGAACGCGCCGACCAATCCGCAGATCGAATGCTGGCCATGGCCCGGCAGAATGCCCGCCCATCCGGCCCCGCTCCTGAGCCGCCGCCAGGATCCGAACCCGACAGAACCGACAACTGGCCGCAGGTGGCCCGCCAAGTCCGGGAGCAGGCAACCGAGCGAGGAGAACAAACACCATGGCAAGCGTCGGTGCCCTTAACGCCCTCGGCGGACGAAACGTCCCCGGAGCACCACGCCGACTGACGCGCGTCACCCGGAGCAGGCCTCGTCATGTCTTTCTCCGGCGAAAGAAGGAATGAGGCAACAATGCGATCGCGCGCACCGTCGTGTCGCCCGCGTCGGGCCGGCCGATCGGCGAGCGCACCATGTTTGTCCGCCAGCCGCCGATCCGAAATCCTGACTGAGATTGTTAAGACTTTTGGAGCATGGGGCAAACCCGCTATAACGGAATGCATGATCCCCCACGAGGACTCCCAGCCGCTGATCGTCACCGGTGAACTGGCCGAGCGAGTCAACGAGATCGCCGGCGCGGGCTTTGCGGCCGAGCCACTGCCGATCACCACGGCCGAAGGAGTAACCGCCTACGTCATCTCCGACGAGCTGGCGCAGTTCATGGCTCAGGTGTTGCGGGATCACGTGCTCCAGACAGCCGCAGGGGAAGCCATTCCGGTGTCGCTGGAAGAACTGGAGGCGCTCGCGGGCATGCCGCTGAGGCCGGCCAGCGACCGTGACGGCCGAGTCGACCGGAGTCGCGATGGCTGAAGACCGTCAGGTAGCTCCGTGGTCGGATGACGGCAGCTCGCAACGGGGGTGGGCGGATCAGCAAGCCGACCTCTATCTCACCCCGGACAAAAGCCTGGTCGACGACGACGCACGGAGCTTCTACCGCGGTACTGCGCTGGAGTCTGACCGCAGCTATCGCCCTCCACCCAAGGCAGGTCGGGCCGAGACGCCGCGCCGTGACCTGATCTGGGAACCCGGCAGTCAGCAGGACCTAGGCCGCCTGGCCACCGATGACGCCATCCAGGCGATTATGAGGGTGCGGAGCCTGGTCTACGACCTGCCCGACAGTCAAGGTCCGATGGTCGGCGACTTACCTACCTTGGGTGGACGCTGGCACGTTGCCGACTTCGCGACCGTCACCCTGGACGTCGACGGCGATCGACGCAGGCTGTTCGACGCCAAGTTGCGCAGCGTGCTCAACCCGGCGAGCATCAACGCCGTCTCCACCAGCCAGCCGCTGCGGGGTGAGCTGCGGCCGCTGCCGACCGACACGAAGGAACAGATCCTCAGCGAGATCAACGACCTGGCGACGGCCCAGGTCAAAGACCTCGAACAGCGAACCAGGAACGGCGAGCAGGAACCAGTCCGCGTTCCCGGTGTCGAGGGCTACTTGTTCCGGGCACATGTGAGTGACACCCATGACCTGCTCTACCAGTACAACCCCTCCCCGTGGCCCGCCACCCAGACCTCTCACGAGCGGCCCGACGGCACCGCCTACTCCCAAGGCCGCCGCCCCGAGGTACCGGTAGGACAGCCCTCCCTCCACCTGCTGGGCATCGTCAGCGTTGAGACACCCGCGGCCGAGGTCCGTGACCTGGCCAGCCAGCGCACCCAGTCTCTCGCGTCCGGAAGCGTGCTGTATCGCGTGCTGGGCCCAGAGCTGTCCCCCACCCGCCAGCCCACCGTCCAGGTCTTGGCCGTCAGCGACTCGCCGTTCAGCGAGGAGGCTGTGCGCGAACGAGTCGCCGCGCTGGCCGAACGAACCGCCGAACACCAACTGGCTACCGGCGCCAACAAACCTCTGCCGTACACCGCGTCTGTGCAGAACGCATCCGGCATGGTCCGGCCGGGCGCCGTGATCAAGCCGGTGATCAGCGACAGCCGCCGCCGGACCAACGGGCTACCTCCACCTCCTGCCCGCGGATCCGCGCGACCCGAACGGCGGGTGCTGGCCGATTTCGAGCAAGCCGTCGCGACCAGCCTGCCCTCCACCCGCGGGTTCGACCTGCGCTTCACCCCGGCGGCGATGGAGGAGTTCACCGCCCTGCCGGCCGGCCGGTTCAAACAGGTCGTCAAAAACGAGCTGGTTTCGCTCGCCACCGCGGGTCCGCAACCCGGCGACGTGCGCCGCCAGCCGCCGGCCGGTGCTCCGCCACGCACCCCTGAAAGCGCCGCAGCCGCGCGCGAGCATGACCTGAGAGGGCTGCGGCCGCGCTATGTCGCCCTCATCGATGGCCTGCCACCCACCCATCAGATCATCTACACCGTCGTGCCCAACCCGCTCGCACCGCGGGGCGGCGGCCACGTGCAGCCATACGCACCCGACGAGGAGATCGTCGGAGTCTTTGACGGGTTCAGAGGAAACGGCCGCACAAAAGCCAGCGAAGAAGATCATCGACGGGCGTATAGGCCGCCCCCGGGTGCTTCTGATCTGTCGGACTACCGTCCCATCCTCTTGGTGACCGGCATCCTGCCCTGGCCGGAACCTCGCGCGGAAGAGATCATCGCCAGCCGCCTGCCGCGTCGCGCCCACACCTACCGCACGCAGCTGTCCGGCAACCGCGGGCTGACAGCCGTCCTGCCGACGCGGCCCAAGGAACAATCGGAAACGCTCGTCAAGAAGATCACCGCCCTGGTGTCGACCGCCGAAGGGCCGGTCAGGCTTCCCGCCCAGCTGAGCGGCGAAAGAAAGACATCCGACCGAGTCGAGCTACTCATCGGCGAACGCAGCCTGCACCTGACCATCGACGACCTGGAAGCCGGCCTGAGCCGGGAGCGAAGCGTGCCCGCAGCTCGCCTGAAGATACGTCCGGCTCGATCCTCCACGGTGCAGTTCGAGATCACCGAGCAGGGCCAGGCGCGAAGCTTCCTCCTGCAGCGCAAGCCCATACAGGACTTTCTCGCCGCGCTTCGTCACCATGACAAGGAAGGCGACCAGCAACAGGCTGAACGTCTTCACGAAAAGGCCGACGAGCGACTCAAGGACAAGCGACTCAAAGGCGCCCAGCAGCGCGGCCAGGCGGTGGAGGCGAACGCCGAAGTGATCGTTCGCACCACCAATGGGCCACGCTCCTACAACGGGCTGCTGCGCGGCCACTCGACCGAGCAGGGCGACGACCTCAAGCTCCTCATCCGCAACGGGCCGCTCATCAATCTCGGCCAGGACCTGCAAGCCTTACAAACCGGGCTGAACGAGCCAGTCAGCCTGCCCGACGCCGGACTTCGCATGGCCCCCTCCCCCGAGGGCGCGTGGATTCGGTTCGAGACGCGCACCGATGCGGGCCGCGCTGTGGTGTTCGCCATCCGGCGTCCGGCAGTCGAGAGCTTCCTGACCGATGTGCAAAGTGCTCGCGACACGCTCACCACCGCGACCTCCTGGTCGCCGCCAACCCAGAGGAAACACAGCCTCGAACCCGCGCCTGACGCGCTGCGAACCGAACTCCTCGTCCGGCAGAGCCCCGCGCCCTCCGGCCCAGACGTCTCAACCCGCCTCCACCTCAACTGGGAGAAGTCTCAGCCGACGCTGGTCAACCTCAACCTGGAGGGCCGCGAAGGCGCCGTCCAGGTGCCGGCGGCCCAGCTCGCCGCCAGCATGCGCGGCCCCGTCGACGTCAATGGGCTACGCCTTCGGCCCAACGGCGACACAATCATCGCGACCTGGCCCGGCCAAGCCACGAGCTATCACATCCCCCGCGACATCCTGTCCAGCTTCCTCGACGACCTTTCCGGCCGCCGACCGATGGTCCCCGCCCCCGGCGAACGCAGGCCCGTACAGGCTCAGAGCAAGGGCGGCAAGCAGCGAGCAGCGTCGCTGCGCTCCAGCACAGCGACGGCCAAGCCTGTGCCCAAGCAAGCCAGCGGCACAGCCCAACCCGCCGTACGCCATGCCGGGGAGACCAGCCGAGTCCGCGCCCCGGCGCGCAGCTGATCAATTGTCACCACGCCGACGGTGGGGCGGCCCCTTCGGGGGCCGCCCCACCGTTATGTGAACGGACACACCAGCCCGGCGGCAACGGGGCCCCCATCCCGACCTAGGGCATTCGACAGCCACGGCGAGCAGGGCCGCAAGAGGGGGACCGGCCGCCCTTACAAGATTTTTTGCGCCCTTCGCCGTGGTTCCCAACATCTAGCGTCGAAGGGCGCAAAAAATCTTGACGGACCGGCGGCCGATCCCCCTCTTGCCCCCCTCCAGCCCGCCGCGACTGTCCCGGATGCCATGTCGGGACGGGAACCCCGCAGCCACCAGGCAAGCACCCAGCCGACGCCGCAGGAGGACATCATGGCTCTTGGCGACACCGTCATCACCATCATCGGCAACCTCGTCGACGATCCGGAGCTGCGCTTCACCCCCACCGGTCAGGCCGTGGCGCGTTTCCGCATCGCGTCCACTCCGCGGTTCATGGACCGCCAGAGCAACGAATGGAAGGACGGCGGCAGCCTCTTCCTGACCTGCAACGTGTGGCGGCAGGCGGCGGAGAACGCCGCCGAGAGCCTCCAGCGCGGCATGCGGGTCATCGTCCAGGGACGGCTCAAGCAGCGCTCCTACGAGACTAAGGAAGGCGACAAGCGCACCGTCTACGAGGTCGAGGTCGACGAGGTTGGCCCGTCCCTGCGCAACGCCACGGCCAAGGTCAACCGCACCACCCGCCAGGGTGGCGGCGGTGGCGGCGGCTTCGGCGGCGGTCCCGCCGACGACCCGTGGGCCTCTGCCTCGCCCGCCCCGCCCCAGGGCGGCGGCTACCAGGGCGGTGACGGCGGCTTCGGCGGCGACAACGACTTCAGCGACGAGCCGCCCTTCTAACATTCCCCGTCAGGTCGAAGACGTCCACAGGCTCCGCACGCGGCGGCGCTCACGCTGAGTGCCGCCCTCCCCTTTCGCGCCTTCTCAGCGCCTTGGCCGACGCCGGCCGCCTCGCTGAGGAGGCGCGCCGCGTTCCAGACCTTCACCAGGGGAGACTCCCTGGCCGTGGCCCGGCCGCTTCCGCTCACAGGTTGAGCGGCCCCCCAACCTCAGCGCCGCGATGTCGACCGCCGCGCCCGTCAGAAGCACCCGAAGGCTGCGCCGCGACACCGGCGGCCGCACCTACCAGGCACCAACCCGACCCGAACGTGAGAGGAACGTCATGGCATTCGAGACGGTCATCACCGTCACCGGCAACCTCGTCGATGACCCCGAACTGCGTTTCATCTCCCCCAACGGCGACGCCGTGCTGCGATTCCGCATCGCCTCCAACCCGCGCTTTCAAGACCGCGACACCCAGGAGTGGAAGGACGGCGACCCCCTCTTCCTCACCTGCAACCTCTGGCGTCGGCCCGCGGAGAACGCCGCGGAGACGCTGCAGCGCGGCATGCGGGTCATCGTCCACGGGCGGCTCAGGCAGCGCTCCTACGAAACCGACGCAGGCGACAAGCGCACCGTGTACGAGGTGGAGGTCGACGAGATCGGTCCGTCGCTGCGTAACGCCACCGCCACCGTCACCAAGAACCGCAGCAACCGTGACCCCGGCAGCCAGGAGTGGCAGAACGCCACGCGCACCCGGCCGGAACCCGCTCCGGAAGCTGTGGAGCCTGGCCCTCCCGCTCCCGCGCTCGCCCTGGTTCCCGGCTCCGGTGCCAGCCCGGCCGATGACCCCTGGGCCGACGGCATGGAGCACGCCGCCCGCCAGATGGCTGGCTGATCTACCGGCTTCACCCCTCGTCTGTCCAGCACCCTCTGCCGGGGCGCCGGACAGGCGAACGCTCGCGCCCGCTGGAGGCTTCGCGCCCCAGCGGGCGCTGTTCGTTCTGCCCCTGTACTGAAGGAGACCTCCCATCCACACTCAGCGCAAACACACGGCGATCGATCTGTGGTCGACCCTCGGGCTGCCGCTGCTGATCGTGCTCCAGTATTCCTGCTACGGCCAGTGGGTCGCCGCCGGTCTCTGGGCCGGGTTGGCCTTGGTCTTGGGCACATTGGAGTACGGCCTCTCGCGCCGCCCGTCCGGCCGCATCGCCATCGCCAGCGCCGCCGCGCTCACCGCCACAGAAAGGGCTCTCAGATCCGTCACCCGGGGGTGGAACCGCCTGCGCGGCAGGCGGATCACGACCTTCACCCTGTGGCACAACCAGGACCCCGACCGGGACGCGGGCTGGGAGGCCTACCATCGCATGTCGCAAGTCTTCGTCAGCGACATTCCGGTCTCTCAAGACGTTCTCTTCCAAGCCTTGGACAAGCTCCATGCCCGCTTCTCCTCGGTCGGCCCTGGCGAGAGCACGGATCTGGACGTAGAGCTCTACCAGCGCGCCTCGCTCCGCCCGCTGGAGCCGTGCGATGTCATCGAACTGTCCGGCGCGCCGCTTCCCCTTGAGGACGAGGTCCTCCCGGCACATCGGCGTCCGGACGGCCGGCGTCTGTGGCGACGGCTGAGCGACGGCTCATGGAAGCCCGTGTTCACCATCCCGGTACAGGGCCCGAACGAACGGCCGCTCTGACGAGCGATGCCTCCTCTGGCCAGGCTTCGGCTCTGCCCGCGCGGGGCTGAAGCGGGCACCCATGCTCCAGACGGTGACCGCCTCTGCCATGCGTGCCCTCCTCATGCCGTTCCGGCGCCGCGCTCACACCCCCGCACCTGGCCGGCCGGGCCGCGTGCCGTTGCGGAACGGCGCCGAGCCGCGCACCGCCCTCGTCCTCGCCCAGGCACGCAGCTCGCGGCGACACCCGGCAGATCATCAGCACCCGCCCTGTCGCCGACGGACGCACCCTGCACCGTGACCACCCGCCCAACCAAGACAGCGGTTCGCCACACGAAGCGACCTGGCCGCTGCCGCCCCACGGAGACGCCATGATCAGCGCCACCATCAACGAAACCTCCGGCGCCTCGCGCCCCCACCTCCACGCACTGGAACTCCTGCCGCCGCTGACCGCAGCGGAAGAGACCGAATACGCCAAACGCATCGAAGCCGGCCTCTACGCCGGGGAACTCCTCTCCGCCAGCCCTGACCTGGAGGGGAGCGCACGCACCGAACTGGAAACGCTACGCGCTCAAGGTGAGGACGCCAAGCAGCAGCTGATCCTGCGCAACCTGCGCCTGGTCGTCGACATCGCCAAGACGACCCGCCGCAAGATCCTTCCGCTCGAGGACCGGATCGCCGAAGGCATCCTCGGACTCATCCACGCGGTCGAGAAGTTCGACCATGCCCAGGGCAACAGGTTCTCCACCTACGCCGCCTGGTGGATCAGGCAGAGGATCCACCGGAGCCAGAACATCACCGGCCATATGATCCGCTTGCCGGACCACGTCCACGACGTGCTCAACAGCGCCGACGCGGCCGCCCGAGAGCTGGCGGCCGATCTCGGCCGCGAGCCGACTCTGGCCGAAGTCGCCACCGAGACAGGCATAGCCGAACAGGAGCTCGCCGGTCTCCGGCAGGTGCGCAGGCGTCCGCTCAGCCTCAACAAGCGCGTGGCCGAGGACGGCTCTGAGTTGCACGAGGTGCTGGCCTCCCCAGCTCCCGACGTCGAAGGCGCCGTCGTCGGCCGTGACCTGATTCGTGAACTCCTGACGGCGCTTGAGCCCATCCAGGCGCAGATCCTGGCGCTCCGCTACGGCCTGGCCGACGGCCACCCCTGCTCCCCGGCCCAGGTCGCCCACCACCTTCAGCTCAGCCGCCGACGCGTTCGCCAGCTCGAAGACCAGGCGCTGAAGATCTTGCGCGGACATGACCTCGCCGCCCTCCTGGCCGACCGCGACTAACCCGGCTTCAACTGGCACGACAAGGCTCCCCGGGTTGGCCGCCGCCGAGCAGCATGCCACGGGCCCGCCCGCCGCGGAAGGCCAAGCCGCGCTTCGCGCGGTCGCCTCCGGCGAGCCTTCCGCCGCTCCGCGGGACCCACGGACCGCTCGGTCGCAGGCGGCCCACCTCCAGGAGCCGCCTCCGCTCCGCCTCGGGAGGCCACCATCAGCACCTTGCTCCAGCCCACGACCGCACCCCACGACCAGGTCGCCATCACGATCTGGCACAGCCGCACCAGCCGCTTCTCCGCGTGGAAGCTGAGCGACTCCATGGAGAAGGTCTTCACCTTCTTCATCCCCGCCGACGCCACCCACGACCCCGAGCTGCTGCTGGAAGAGGTTTTCGAGACCTTCAATATCGGCCAGAGCGCGCTGGCCCGCGACTACTTCTCCCGCGGCCTTCGCACGCTGTCGGTCGGTGACGTCGTGGCCATCGGCGAATCCGCCTGGGCATGCGACTCCGTCGGCTGGCGCCTGCTTCGGCAGGTGAGCGCGGAGAGCTGAGATCACCTGCGGCATCCCCCTTCTCGCCGCTGCCGCAGTGCCGGCAGCGGCCCATACCACGAACACGGAGCTCGACGATGACACGAACCCAGACCATCCAGCGCCGCACCACCCACGCTCCGAAGCACGACGCTCTGTCCGTTTCCGAGAAGGATTCGCTGGCTGGGCCGGACTACCCCGCACACGCGTGGATCCCCCGCTCGCGCATCGAGCCCAACCCGAACAACAAGCGCAAGGACTACGACCTCAACGACGACTTCCTGCAGACGCTGCGGGACGGCGACGGCCCGGAGATCGACTTCATCGTCTTCCCCTCCCCGGACACGCCGGGAACGTTCCGGCTCCACGACGGTCACCGTCGCTGGTTCGGTCTGCAGCGCATCGAGGAGCTGAACGCCGCCGAGGCGCAGGATGCAGGCCAGGAGCCGCCGCAGGGGGAAACGGAGGAAGAGCGGGAGCCGGCCTACGCATGCCGGATCAAGCCGGAGCTGACCCACGACGCCGTGGGGCAGTTGCTGGGGCAGGTGCGAACCGGCCGGCACGCCAAGGCGCTGAACGACCGGGAGACCGCCGCCGCCCTGTTCGAACTCGACCAGCAGGGCGTCACGCGCGAGACGCTCAAGCAGGCCACCGGCTGGTCGGCGCAGAAGGTCGCCCAGGGGATCCAGGCCGGGGCGCTGTCGGAGGCCAGCCAGGCCGCGATCGCCGAAGTACGGCCGAACTACACCCCCGACCTCAGGGACTACGAAGCCTGGTGCCAGCTCCAGCACGACCCCGACATGGAAGCTGAAGCGCTCGCGCACATGAAGAACTCCGGCATGTATCCCGAGCATGCGGCCAAACTGGTCGTCCGGCAGCGTCAGGAGCAGGCCACCTTCGAGCGGCTGCTGGCCGAGCACCAGGCGGCCGGCATCACGGTCACCGACGGACAACTGCCGGACGGGGCCGTGGAGCTCTACTCCCTGCCCCGTGACGACGACGGCAACGCGGTGACCGCCGACAAGCATGCGCAGTGCCCGGGCCACGCGGCCTACTTTCCCTCGCTGACCAGGGCGAGCTACTACTGCGCGACGCCGTCCCTGCACGGCTACCAGGCCCCGGTTGGGCAGCCGCCGGCCAAGGCCCAGTTGCCGATGAAGAAGATCCGCCAGGGAAACACCGAGTACCGGCTGGCGGTCGAGGAGCGCCAGAAGTTCTGGAAGGGGGCACTCCGCAGCCGGAAGGATCCCGATCAGCGGGTGCTCCGCATCGTGGTAGAGCTTCTCGAGCACGAGATGCCCGAACCGCTGCGGAGCAAGTTCGGCCAGATCCACACCACGGACATCTACAAGGAGCTCGTGGGTCCTCTCGCGGACAACTGGATCGCCAACGCCCGCACGGCTCAGCTGACCTGGCGCCTGTTCGGCAGGTACGTCGCCACCATGGAGTGGTGGATGGGCCAGCGCTACTCCGATGCGCTGTGGCGCCTGGACCGCAGCATGGCCAGCAGCCGGCGCGACGCGGCCCGATGGCTGCGGATCGCCGAGCAGCTCGGCTACACGCTCGCCCCGGTCGAGAAGGCCATCGTCGCCGGCGTCCAGTACCTCGACGACACGGCGGCCACCCATGACCTGAACGTCGACGAACCGGCGGCCGCGGACCCTGCCGAGGCGCAGGACGAGAGCCTGGGAGGCGACCTCGAGGAGGAGGCGGATGAGGACTCCGACGAGGAACTGGGCGACGACCTGGACGACTCCGACGAGCTGTCCGACCTGACGGCCGTCGCCTGAACGAGCCGACTTTCCGCGCAGGAGCCGCAGCCCTGCTGAGCACGCTCGTCAACCAGCCAGGCTGAGGTGGCCCTGCCACGCCGCAGGACTGCCTGACGCACGCCCATCACCCACCGGCCGGCGCACCTGCAGCATCGGGCCCAGCGCGCGGCGTTGAGGACCCCTTGCGCGCTTGCCCCTGCGGCAGGGCCTCGCCTGTGTCGAGAGCCCTCTGGGGACCGTCCCCTGTCCTGTGGCCGGCCTGTGAGCTCTGCCTGCTGCCCCGACGGCAGGCAGCCCACATCACGAACCCTGTTGCGAAAGGACCCTCTGCCATGTTCAGGCAGCACGTCTGCCGTCCCCTCCTTGTGGAAGAGCGGCCATGAGCGGACGTAAAACGGCCAAGCCTGCGTCCGCCACGATCGAGCTGGCCCATGACCCCGATGCCGTGGCCTCGCTGGAGCTGTTGCGCCGGGTACACCTGGCGCTGCAATCCCTCGACCCGCGCCGTCAGAAGATCGAGAAGCTGAAAGCCGAGCTGAAGGCCGAACAGGACGAGCTCAAGGCCCAGGAAGCCAAGCTGCGCCAGCCGATCGACCTCGTGATCGAAGCGCTCCAGCCGCGCCTGGGCGCCGACGGCGTCGGCACCTTCAACGGCGTCCCGGTGGTGCGTGGCCACCTGAAGCCGGGCAGCCGCAAGTTCAAAACCGACGAGTTCTTCCGCGCCCACCCCCATCTCGCGCCGATGCGGGATACCTACACCTCCATCGGCGAACCCAGCTATGACGTCAAGATCTTGCCTGGCGCCTTTCCCGGCAGCTCGCCATGACCGTGATGGCCGCGCCCGACCCCTTCACCACGCTGTGCGCCGACATCGACCAGATCATCGGCTACGCCAGCACCCACCAGCCCCGCTCCCTGCAGCAGCAACTCGGCCCCTCCGACCTCGGCAGCCCCTGCGACCGACGTCTCGGCTTTCAGCTGGCCCGGATACCGCCGTGCAACTTCCCCTCCAAATGGGAGGCCTACATCGGCACCGCGGTGCACGTCAAGCTCGCCAGCGACTTCGCTCTCGTCCGGCTGCCCGACGGATCGCCGCGTTTCCTGGTCGAGCAGAAGCTGCCCATCGGTCACATCGTCCCTGACGTGCTGGAAGGCACCAGCGACCTGTATGACCGTCTCACCGGCTTGGTCGACGACTGGAAGATCGTCGGCAAGGACAGCCTGGCCCGCTACCGCCGCCACGGGCCCGGCCCCCGCTACCGCACTCAGATTCACACCTACGGGCTGGGGTGGCGTCTTCGCGGCTATCCCGTCCGCGGGGTGATGATCAGCTTCCTGCCGCGCAGCGACCGCTACGACAAGCGGTTCTTCTGGCACGAGCCCTATAACGAGGCTATCGCCGTCCACGCCATCCAGCGCGCCAACGGCATCGCCGCAGCTGTCTATCAGTCCGGCCCGGCCATCGTGCCTCAGCTGCGGACAGCCGCGGACGACTGCTTCTTCTGCCCCTGGTTCAAGACCGGAACCGGCGACCTGACCCGCGCCTGCCCCGGCGATCTCGACCTTCCCCACCCCTCCCGCCCGCTGGCGGACCTGCACCCCGCACCCAAGGAGCTGACATGACCATGACCCCGCCCGACCCGTTCGCCTTGCTGCACGCCCCCTCCCACCCGGCGGAAGCGGCACCGGCGCCGGTGTACTACCCGCAGCCCGCAGAGGCGGGCACGGCGACGCCCTACCCCGCCTATCCCCCGTCGACCGGCTATCCCGCCGCCGCGCCGGCGTCGTACCCGCCCGGCTATCCCGCCGCGCCCGGCGCTGCGGTTCACCCGGCGCAGGCCACGCCCGCTGCCTCGCCATATCCGCCGTATCCGGCCGGAGCGCCCGTCTACGGCTCCGACTACCCGATGCACGCCGTGGAGACCGAGTCCCACCGGCCGCCGGACGCGTATGAGTTCCTCATGAACGGCTGGCCTTCGGTCAGCTTCGATCACCCTGTCGGATACACCATCACCGGCAAGATCATCCGTAAGCCCGAGGTGGTGCAGCGCACCGAGTACGGCACGAACCGGCCCATGTTCTGGCCGGACGGCCGGCCTCAGTGGCAGCTGAAGATCGTCCTGCAGATCGAAGAGTTCCGCACCGCCAACGATCGAGGCATCCGCGTCCTGTACGCCCGCTACCGCCTCAAGGACGCCATCCGCGCGGCCGTCGACGCCGCTCAGGCCGACTTCCTGCACATCGACGGCACGCTGACCGTCACCTACATCGGGGATCTGCCGCCGCGGCAGGCGGGTGCCAAGCCGCCGAAGGACTTCGCCGCCTGGTACGTCCCGCCGGTCGAGGAAGGGACCTCCGCGCTGACACCGCCGAGCGTGCCGCCGATCAGCGCCAGCGCGGCGCAGCCTGGCCCGGAGCTGCCCGCGCCCTCCGCCCAGCCCACGCCGCCTATTTCGCCCGCACCGCCCGTTTCGCCCGCACTGGCGGGCTACCCGCCTGTCGGCACGCCCGCGCCCGCTCCTGCCTGGTCCGGCCAGCCGCTCCCACAGGCAGCGCCCATGCAGCCGGCCGCTGTCCAGCAGCTCCGGCCCAGCCCGACACCGCTGCCCACGCATGTTCCTCCGGCCCAGCCCCACACCTACGCGCGCCTGGCGGCCTAACGCCCTCACCCCGCCGCCCTCCGCCCGGTCTCCTGGCCAGGCGGAGGGCGCCACCCGGCACGCCACACCAAGGAAGGAGCGCTGATGCAAACCAAGGCCATGGGCATGGAACTGACCTTCACCGACGACAAGAGCAACAAGTTCTACCGCGTGATCATCGTGCGCGGCGCGGTGATCGTCTTGTTCGGTCCCAACAACGGCCGCTCCCGGGGGCAGGCCAAGGTCCACCCCTACCCGCAGGCAAACGCAAACGCCCTCATCAACGCGGCACGCGACCTGGCCACCGCCAAAGAACGAAAGGGCTACACGATCTCCCGCGACCTAGTGACCTTTCTCGTCGAGAGCGTGGATGTCCTGAGCTGCACCGACGGCGACAAGGACCGCAAGGACGCGGCCATCACCCGGATCGTCACGCAGTTCCTCGACGCCTCTACCTCCGCCGGAACCTCGCCCGCTGGAACCACGCCAGCGGCTTGAGCCCGGCCTCGCCGCCGCCCCTACCCGACCAACGCCCGGAGGTCTGTCCGTCATGTCCACACCGCTCGCCGATCAGTTCACCCGCGCCCGCAGCCAGATCGACAACGACTTCTTCAACCAGGGCATCGCCGCCCAGCCGGCATCCCCGCCGCCTTTGCCGCAGGTCGGACCTCAGCAGCGGCGCAACGGCGAGACGCACTACCCGCGCCAGATGGCCAACCATGAAGACCTCGCTCTGCTGCGTACGGCGCGCGACCTGCGGCAGCATGTCCTGCTGGGCGGACCGCCCGGATGCGGCAAGACCGCCTCGGTCGAGGCCGCCTTCGACTCGCTCTTCGACCCCGCCACCAGCCCGGGACTGCAAACGCTGATCGGCACGGCCGAGACGACCGTCGGTGACCTGCTCGGCACCTACCTGCCCGACCGGACTCCTGGAGCGGCGCCGGGCACGTTCACCTTCGTCTACGGCCCGCTGACCATCGCCGTAGCCTACGGCCTGCCGCTGCTCATCGACGAGATCACACTGATCGACCCGGGCATCTTGTCGGCCCTGTACGCCGTCATGGACGGCCGCCCGCACCTGCTGCTGCCGGGGACCGACATCGCCCCGGTTCCGGTGCAGCCCGGCTTTTGCGTGTTCGCCACCTACAACCCCGACGCGCCCGGCTCGATCCTGAGCGAAGCGCTGGCCTCCCGATTCGCCCACCACTGGCAGGTCGGCACCGACTGGGACCTGGCGCTTGAGCTGGGGGTGCCGCCGGAGATCGTGCAGGTCGCCCGCAACCTCGACGGGCAGCGCCTCGATCGGAACAACGGCCTGCTCGCCTCACCACAGCTTCGTGACCTGCTGATCTTCCGCGACCAGGTCCCGCAGTTCGGCGTCGAGTATGCCGCCGGCACCTTGGCCGCCAAGGCGGCGCCGGAGAACCAGGACCAGATCCTGGAAGCCATCCAGATGATCTACCCCATGGCCAGCATCACCCGCCTGGGAGGCAGGTACGGGCGATGAGCCTCATTGAGGATCCGGCCGCTCAGATCACTGCCCCACCGGCGAAGCGGAGCCGGTGGGGCAAGCGGCTTAAGCCCGCCCAATCGGCCGAGGAACAAGCACTTGATCTCGCCCGCGCCCGGCTGATCGCCCGTATGAACCAGATCATGCTGCCGGTCACGGGCCGCCCGGACGTCCTGGCCACCATGGTGTGGGGAGCGCCGGACAACACGCCGCCGGCGTGGTACGACCCCGCCACCGCCACGATCACCTTCAACGCTGACCAGGTGATCCTGAACGACGCTCATCCCGATCAGATCGACCCCACTCACCCCCTGCGCCGCTTCGACCAGCCGGTCCTGATCGGCGTGAGCGCACACGAGGGCGGGCACGCGCGCTCGGAGTGGGACCTGAAGGCCATACGCGACCGATCGCCTTCGTCTCGCGTCATGGCGATCGCCACCTACCTGCTGGAGTCGTGGGCGGAGGCCGGTCAATTGCGCGCCACCCCCGGCGCGGCCCCATGGCTGCGCGCCGCGGCCCGGCACATCCTGCAGTTTCCGCCCACCGACCCAGATGCCGATGAGGACTACCAGCGCGCCCGCGCACTGGTAGCCGCCCTTCTCGTCCTGGCCCGCGTCGACGCCGGCGTCTTGCAGCCCGGCGACACCGTGGCGGTGGAGAGCATCGTCGTGGCGACGCTGGGCCAGTCGACCATGGACGACCTGCGCGCGTTGTGGCAACAGGCTCTGGCGCTGGAGGACGGCGACGTCGACGGGCTGTGTGCCATCTCGCAGCGGATCGCCGACGTCATGGGCTGGCAGGACGAGCTCGACGACCACCCCGCGATGCCGGGCCTCATCTGCCACAGCGGCGGCGCAGCCGGTGGCCAAGGCGGGGGACTGACCGGCGGCAACGGGTCGGCCAACAGTGGCGACGACCTGTTTGACGCCGTCTCCGATCTTGCTGGGGCGGTCACCCAGGACGCCACCGATGAGATCCAGGCCGAGCGTGAGGCCGCCTGGCAGGCCAACCGCCCCAACCCGCACATCCTCGCCGCGCAAGCCGACGAAGCTGCCGAACGAGCTGCCGCCCGCCAGGCGGCGCAGATCTTCGCTGATCCCATCACGTGTGACAGCAGCGGCCCCTTGCAGGCGCTGCGTGCGCCGACCGCGGCTGAACAGGCCGCGGCCGCCCACCTGGCAGAGCAGCTGCGGCTGGCCGGACACCGGTCCGCCGCGGTGGCATGGGTTCCCCACGACGCGCCGCCCGGACGCCTCGACCCGCGCCAGGCGATGGCCGCCGCGGCCCAGCGCTCTCGAGGTCTGCCGGTCACGGCCAAGCCGTTTCAGCGGCGGCAGCGCACTCGCATCCCGCAGCCGTTCCTGCGGATGGGGTTCGCCGCCGACGTGTCGGGATCCATGGGCAACACCGCGGACGCGTTGGCCTGCGCGGCGTGGATCTGCGCCCAGGCCGTACGTCTGATCGGTGGCCGGACGGCGGCCCTAGCGTGGGGCAGCACCGTCACTCCGCTCATCCGGCCGGGCGCCTCACCCAGCCACGTGCCGGTCCTGTCCACCCCCGAGGGAACGGTGGTGCTGCCCGAGGCGATCCGCGCCCTGGACGGTGCTCTGTCGCTGGCGGAGTCCGGCAGCGGCGACGCCCGCCTGCTGATCATCGCCTCCGACGGCGACTTGGCCGGATCCGACGACGACGAGGAAGACCCCGCCGTCATCTCACAGAGCCTGGTCGATCGGCTGCGCCGCCACGGCTGCGCGGTCCTGTGGCTCTGCCTGGACGGCCGCCCGAAGGTCTTGGACGGCGCCGTGCCCGTCCAAGCCCACGACCCGGTCAGCGCCGCCCGCGCGATCGGCCAGGCCGCCGCCGAGGCCCTCCGGCGGGCCGGCCGGTGACCCACCTCGGGAGCCGTGATGCCGCCTCGTTCCAGCTCGGCGAGGCGGCATCACGGCCTTCACTCCCAGGGAGCCGCCGATGGCAACCACCACCTCTGGCATCGCGCCGCTGACCATCGCCCGCTGGTGTGCCGGTAACGGATGGCCAGTTCATCCGCTCGCGCCCGGCGCCAAGATCCCCGCACGCAACTGCCGCACCTGCCAGGAGAACGCCCACGACCCGCGAGAATGCCCCTGCATCCGCCAAGGACGCTGGTGCCACGGCTTTCACGCCGCCACCACCGACACTGCCCGCATCCAGCAGTGGTGGCGACGCAATCCGCGCTTCGGGGTGGGCGTGGCCTGCGGGACGCCGTCCGGCCTGATCGTCATCGACATCGACACCCACGCCGACCTGCTGCCCACGCCGGAGCAGATCCTGCCGGGCCTGATCCCGCCCGCGCACGTCGACCCGGTCGAGGTGGCCACCGGCTTCGACGCCCTGAACCTGCTGGCCCGCCATCGCCACGCCAACAGCCCCGCACACGACACCTCCACCATGCGTGTGCGCACCCCCTCAGGCGGCCTGCACGTCTGGTACCAGCTCGACGGCGAGGACCGGTTCGCCTGCTCCACCGGCTCCAGC
>NZ_JBFANV010000139.1:0-21939 GCF_040674955.1 Nonomuraea sp. NPDC049695
GCTCCGGAACAGGACCCATCGACCAGACGCTCATCGGTGACGGCACGAACATGTACCTGTTCTTCGCCGGGGACAACGGCAAGATCTACCGGGCCGGCATGCCCATCGGGAACTTCCCGGGCAGTTTCGGCAGCACATCGACCGTGGTCATGAGTGACACGACGAACAACCTGTTCGAAGCCGTTCAGGTCTACAAGCTCCAGGGCCAGAACCGATACCTCATGCTCGTCGAGGCGATCGGCGCGCAGGGCCGCTACTTCCGCTCGTTCACCGCCACCAGCCTGGGCGGTTCGTGGACACCGCAGGCCGCGACCGAGGGCAACCCCTTCGCCGGCAAGGCCAACAGCGGCGCCACCTGGACCAACGACATCAGCCACGGCGAACTGATCCGCACCAGCGCCGATCAGACCTTCACCGTTGATCCCTGCAACCTGCAGCTGCTCTACCAGGGACGCAATCCCAACTCCGGCGGCGACTACGGCCTCCTGCCCTACCGGCCGGGTCTGCTGACCCTGCAGCGCTGATGGCGTGAGACGGATCTGGCGGGCTCGGCGCGAGGCCGAGCCCGCCAGATCACGGCCGGCTCCAGGGTTCGGACGTCACACGGGGATCAGACGCGGGTCCACTTCTGGTTGTTCTGGCCGTTGCACGCCCAGATCTGCACCTTGGTGCCGTTGGCGGTGCCGGCGCCGCTGACGTCCAGGCACTTGTTCGCTCCGACGGCGGTGATGCTGCCGTCGGCGTTGAGTCGCCATTTCTGGTTGTTCTGCCCGTTGCAGTCCCAGATGATCACGGCAGTGCCGTCCGCCGTCCCCGCTCCGTTCACGTCCAGGCACTTGTTGCCGTACACCCGCAGCTCACCCGCGGCGGTCGACGTCCACTGCTGGCCGGGCTGGCCGTTGCAGTCCCAGATCTGCGCCTGCGTGCCGTTCGTCTGCGAGTCTTCGTTGAGGCACCGGTTCGACCCCACACCACGCAGCGCGCTGGTGCTGCCGGGGGGCGAGCCGTCACCCTGCCCGACGCCCTTGCCGTTGACGGTGAACGAGTCCACGTCGAACGAGTTCGCGGACGGCGCCTTGAACACGACGTAGACATTGCGGGTGCCACCGGGATCGGTGACCTGCACCGCGGGCAGGGACACGTAGGAGTTCCACCCCCCGGTCGCCGGCACCGGGCTGGAGGCGATGAGCGCCCCGGTCGGCGAGTCGGCGTGCAGTTCGATGGACGCCCCGGTGTTGGACGGCGCCGAGACACGGAAGGACACCGTGTCGATCCCGGACAGGTTGATCGGGCTGAAGGAGATCCAGTCGTTGTTGGAGATGTCGCCGATGCGCCTGCCGCCTTCGGCTCCGGGCTCGTCGACGATCCGGATTCCGGACGAGCCGGTGAAGTGCTCGGCCTGCTTGTGCTTGGGCTGCAGGGTGATGCCGGCGCTGCCCTTCAGGCCGTCCTTGTCGGTGTAGTCGGCGGACAGGACGTAGTAGACGTTGGAGGCCTCGTCATGGCCGGAGGCGGTGGTCGTGACCGTCCCGGAGCAACCGGTGTACTGGCCGGTGTCGTGGGCGTGCTGGTCATGGCCGAGCGCGGTGATCACGTTGACCTTGGCGCAGTCGACGGCCCCGTCCTCGGGATCGGTGACGTTCACCGTGTAGGCCACCTGGTCGCCGAAGTCGATGAACCCGCCGTCGGGCGGAGCCGAGAAGACGACCTTGGGACGGGTGTTGCCGACGGCGATGGACAACGTGACGCTGCCCGTCTTCCCGCCGGAGTCCCGTACGGTCAGCTTGGCGGTGTAGGTCCCGTTGGCGTTGTAGGTGTGGGACGGGTTGGCGCTGGTGGAGGTCCCGCCGTCGCCGAAGTCCCACGCGTAGGTGATCGCGTCGCCGTCGGGGTCGGACGAGCCGGCCGAGGAGAACGCCACCGTGAGCGGCGCCGCCCCGGAGTCAGGGCTGGCGCTCGCCTTGGCCAGGGGCGCGCGGTTTCCGGCTACGTAGTCGACCCGGTAGATGCTGTCATCGGTGTTCGTGTGGCCGAAGCCGTTGCCCCAGTCGGCCATGTACAGGGCGCCGTCCGGACCGAACTTCATGTCGATCGGCGCATGCGGCGCGAGCTGTGCCGCAAAGGGGTTGATCTTCAGCAGGTTGCCCGAGGAGTCCAGGCGGAACTCCTTGACGAAGTTGCGGCTCCATTCGTAGAGGAACGGCGTGCCGTCGAAATACTCGGGGAACTTGCGGTCAGAGCCGCCGGCCGGGTCGTAGCGGTAGAACGGGCCGCCCATCGGGGCGGCACCGCCGCAGCAGTCGATCTCGGGGAACTCGGCCGAGGCGTGGTAGTTGTACCAGACGGTCGCGGGCTTGGCCGCGGGCAGACTGGTCAGGCCGGTGTTGTTGGGCGAGTCGTTGACCGGTGCCGAGCAGTTGAACTTCGCGCCGGAGGTGTTGGTGGCGAAGTTGAAGTCGTTGAACGGGATGTTGTTGCCGACGCAGTACGGCCAGCCGTAGAAGCCAGGCTGCTTGATCAGGTTCCACTCGACGGTGCCCTCGGGACCGCGACTGGAGTTCGCGGCGCCCGCGTCGGGGCCGTAGTCACCCAGCGAGATCCAGCCCGTCACCTTGTCGACCGAGAAGCGGAACGGGTTGCGGAAGCCCATCGCGTAGATCTCCGGCCGCGTCTTGGCGGTGCCGGACGCGAACAGGTTGCCTGACGGAACCGTGTAGGTGCCGTCGGGCTCGGGGTGGATACGCAGGATCTTGCCGCGCAGGTCGTTGGTGTTGGCCGCGGACCGCTGGGCGTCGTAATGCTCCCGGCCCGGCCGCTCGTCGATCGGAGCGTAGCCGCTGGACCCGTTGGGATTGGTGTCGTCACCCGGGCCGATGTACAGGTTCCCGTTCGGCCCGAACGCGAGGTAGCCGCCGGTGTGGCCGGGCTCGTCGACGTTGCGGTACGCCGGAACCTCGATGATCTTCTTCTCGCTCGCCAGGTCGAGGCTGGTGCCGTTGAAGGTGAACCTCGACACCCGGTTCACCTCACCGCCGTTGGACGGCGAATAGTTGACGTAGATCCAGCCGTTGGTGGCAAAGTTCGGATCCAGCGCCAGCCCGACACCGCCGTCCTCGCCGCCGTCGTACACCGACAGGGTGGCGATGACGCGCGTGCCCCCACCGTTGGCAGGGATCAGGTTCACCTTGCCCGAGCGCGAAATGTAGAAGACCCGGCCGTCGCCGGCCACGTCCAGTTCCATCGGCTGGTCCGGTGCGCCGTCGAGGGTGACCTTCTGGAACCGGGCCGCGACAGTGCCGCCGCAGTCGCCCGGCGCCGCGCCCGCCGCCCACTTCACCCCACCGAGCAGGTGCTGTTTGAACAGCGACTCCGAATAGGAGGACGCCTGGTGGCCCATCGCGGTGGCCCACACCCGGCCGCCCTCCGGGTTGTGACACCAGGAGATCGGGTGGTCGGCGCCCATCTTGTTCGGCCCCGCGTCATAGGTGGTCTCGTCCGCGGTCACCAGCACGTGCACCGAGCCGCGCAGGTTCTTGTCGAAGTTGTACCACTCCTCCGTACGCGTCCACCGATCCGGCAGCCCCTTCGTGGAGGGATGAACCTTGTCGGCCACCTTGGCGGTGCCCTGCAGGATCGCCGAATGCGCGGTCATGTGCGCACCGGCCAGGACGACCTGGTCCCACCAGGGGAACTGCGTCTCGATGTTCATGTCGGTGGCGTTGTGGATCGCGACGATGCCGTGACCGCTGCGCACATAGGCCTGGAGCGCCTGGCGCTGGGCGTCGGTGTCCCACACCATGCCGCTGGTCTGCAGCATGATCACCGCGTCGTAGGTGTTCAGGGTCGCGGTCGTGAAGACGGCCGAGTCCTCGCTCTGGTCGAGCTGGAAGTTGTTGTCGGTCGCCAGCTGCTGGAACATCGCGATACCGGCGGGAATGGAGTCGTGCCGGTAGGCGCCGCTCGCGGTCTTGGTGAACAGCAGCACCTTGAACTGCGGAGCGGCCGCGTGCGCCACCAGAGGCACCGCGGACAGCCACAGCCCTAATAAGGCTGCGGCAAGGGCGGAAAGCAGGCGTGATGTTCGCATGAAGGATCTCCTGGGCCATGCGACAGAGTGTCGAATCGATTCGAAAATAGGTAGGCCAAACATATGTGTCAAGCATGCTTATCGCGCAAACCCGAGCTCACCTTTGCTCGGAATCTGCAGGTGAAAGCGATGCAGCACCGTCTCACCACAGTCAATGAGTGAGTAAACGGCATGCCCTTGGAATGATCAGCCGCTCAATAAGTATGAAATTTTCATAGAGTGCGCAGGTAGGCGAGGCCGTCCAGGGCGAGCGCGTCCTGGGTTTCCGCGAGGGGCCGCCAGATGGACGCCGCGGTCGCGATGGTCCGGTTGTGCGCGGTGAAGGACTCGATGACGAGCGGGCCTCGGTAGCCGACGTCGTGCAGCGCCCGGGTGAAGCCGGGCCAGTCGAAGCGGTCGTCCCCCGGTGTGCCCCGATCGGTGCCGCACACCTGCACGTGCGCGATCCGATCCGCCGCGACCCGCACCGCCAGCGCGGGGTCTTTCTCCTCGATGTTCATGTGATAGATGTCGAGTGCCAGGTGGCAGTCCTCGGGCAGCGCCTCCAGCGCCTGCTCGACGGTGTTGACGAGGCTGGTCTCATATCGGTTGAGCGGCTCGACCGCGAGCTTCACCCCGCGCTCGGCCGCGTGGTCCAGGACGGGCCGAAGGTGCTCACGCAACTCGGCGTAGACCCCTCGGCGCTCGTCCGGTGACAGCCGCCACGTACGGCCGACCGAGGCGTACGCCGGTCCCCCGATCACCGGGGAGCCGACGGTCACCGCCACGTCGACGCAGTGCCGCAGATAGTCCTGGGTGTCGCGGACGGTTTCCGGGGAGGCGGCCACGAGCTCGCGCCCCGGCGGCATGACCAGCACCACGGACGCCGCCAGCCCCTGCTCGGCCAGCACCGCCGCGGCCTTGTCCGGGTTCCAGTCACCGGGCTGCTCGACGGGCAGCTCGATGACGTCGAAGCCCCATCCGGCGATGCGGGGTGCGAGCCGCGCCAGGTCGTCGTCGGTCAGCGGGGAGACCCAGACCCAGGTGTTCACTCCGATGGAGAACATGGCGTCCCTCTTCGTCGTCGGTTCGCGGAAGGGGCCGATCAGCTCTTCTTCCCGCCCCAGGTCTCCGGGAACCCGGGCAGGTCCTCGCAACCGCACAGCGCGTAGTGCAGCGGCGGCATGTTGGGCTTGAGGTAGACCGACAGGTTCTCGCTCGTGACCTTGGGCTGCGGCAGGTTCCACCTCTTGGGCACTTCCTCGCCCTTGAGGATCTTCAGCGCGGCGATGACCGGGGTACGCCACTGGTAGGTCGGGTACGTGGGCGCGACGGCGGTGAGGCCCGCGTCCTTCCACTTCTGCAGGAAGTCCTGCTGGTCCTCGCCGTTGATCGGCGGCACCGGCACGCCCGCGTCCTCGAACGCCTCGATCGCCGCCACCGCCGTGGCGCCCGAGTCCATCCAGACGCCGTCGATCTTGCCGTACCGCTGGATGTAGTCGCTGACGATGCTCTTGGTCTTGGCGGCGTCGCCGTCGGTGAACTCCACCCCCACCACCTGCAGCTTGCTCTTGTCGAAGACCACCTTCGCCGCCGACCAGCGGGTCTCCAGCACGTCCACGCCGGGCAGGATGCGCAGCGCCAGCACCTTCCCGCCCGCCGGCACCTTCTCGACCAGGAACTCGGCGGCGTCGGCTCCGAAGGCGTAGCCGCCGATGGGTTTGATGAACGTCACCGGGCAGTCGGTCTCCACGCCCCGGTCGAACACGATGACGGGCACCTTCCCGCAGGCGGCCGTCACGGCGGGGGTGAGCGTGGCCGTGGTGTTCGGCGAGACGATCAGCGCGTCGCAGCCCTTGGCCTGCAGCTCGGCGATGTCGGAGATCTGCTTGTCGTCCTTGCCCTCGGCGTCCAGCGCGGTGAACTTCCCGATCTCCTTGTGCAGGCCGACCTCGGCCTGCATCGTCTTCCATCCGACCTGGCGCCAGGGGTTGTCGACCGCCGCGTTGGAGAAGCACAGGTGGTACGGCCCGTCCTTCTTGTACGTGGCCGTGTCGGTCATCTTCGGGGCGATGGCCTGTTCCCAGGGCTTGTCCGCGGGGCCCTGCGGGGTCTGGGAGCGCATGGCCAACTGGGCGTCGAAGTCCGCCTGCACGAAGAACTTCGACTGCGCGCCCGTACCCGAACCCTGAGCGCTCGCGGCAGGCGCTGCGGGCCGGGTGGTGGCCGCCGGCTTGTCGGTGGTGCAGCCGGCGAGGACGAGCGCGGCGAACACGGCGACTGCGGCCTTATGACGCGGCATGTGCGTCTCCTCTTCGGGGGGTGAACTTCCGGGGAAGTCGGATGGCTCCCGCCGCGACCGCGGCGATGATGATGACGCCCTGCACGGTGGATTCCAGCGCCCCCGAGATTCCGTACAGGTTGAGCAGGGTGAACAGCGCCTCCAGCGTGAAGGCCCCGGCCATGGCGGCCGGCACGGAGCCGCGGCCGCCGCCGAGCACCACTCCGCCGAGGACGACCGCGGTGATGGCGGAGAACTCGAGTCCCTGGCCCACCTGCGCCGAGACCCCGGCGAAACCGCCGAGCAGGATCGCCGCGACGGCGGCGGCCAGGCCGGAGAGCATGAAGGCGAAGATCTTGGCCCGGTCGACCCGGACGCCGGACAGTGCCGCGGCGCGCTCGTTGTCACCGGTGGCGATGAGGGTCTTGCCGAAATCGGCGCGCATGAGCCAGATCGCCGCCGCGCCCACGGCCAGCAGGATCAGCACCGACCACGGCAGCGGCCCGAGGCCGCCGCGGCCGAACACCCGGAAGCCCTCCGACAGCGCGCCACGCGGCGCGCCGCCGGTCCAGAGGAAGACCGCCCCGCTGAGGATGAGCAGCATGCCGAGCGTCACGATGAACGACGGCACCCGCAGCTTGGTGGTGACCACGCCGTTGACCAGTCCGACGAGCAGCCCGACGACGATCAGCAGGGCGAGTACCGGCCAGGTCGCGGCCTCGTCGCCGTCGATGAGCCGCGCGGCGATCACCACTTCGGCCGTCACCAGCGAGCCGACCGACAGGTCGAACTCGCCGGAGACGATGACGAAATACTGTCCCGCGGCGAGGATCACCAGCGGCGCGGCCCGCTTGAGCAACGCCAGGAACCCGGCGGGCTCCAGGAACAAGGGGTTGACGACCGCGATCGCGACCAGCAGCACCACGAGGACCGCGAGGATGGGAAGTGCCCGCTTCATGCCGACCGCCTTGTTCCGCGCCGGGCGTAGACGGCCACCGCGATGACGATGACCACGCCGCGGACCACGTCCTTGACGAAGGAGTTGACCTCGAGCTGGTTGAAGATGGTGTCCAGGACGGCCAGCAGCAGGACCCCGCCCACGGTCCCGGCGACCCCGCCCCTGCCTCCGGCCAGCGCGGTCCCGCCGAGCACGACCGCGGCGATGGACTCCAGGTCGTAGCCGCCGTCGGTGCCCACCGTGGGCGCCCCCGCCCCGAGCCTGCCGGCCAGCAGCAGGCCCGCGATGCCGGCGCATACGGAGCAGAGCACGTGGGTGATCACGATGACCCGGCCCGTACGGATCCCGGACAGCCGGGCCACCTCCTCGTTCCCGCCCACCGCGTAGATCCGGTATCCCAGCCGGGTCCTGCTCAGCAGGAACCAGGCCACGACGGCCACGCCCGCCCAGAGCATGGCGGAGACGGGGATCGGCCCGACGCGGGAGTAGCCGAGGAGCTGGAACGACTCGGGCACCTTGCCCGCCGGGCCGTCGTACAGGTGGTCGACGATGCCCTTGATGATCAGTGCGACGCCGAGCGTGGCGATGAAGGCGTGGACCTGCAGCCTGGTGATGACCAGCCCGTTGACCAGCCCCACCAGCGCGCTGACGGCCAGCACCGCGGCGACCGCCGGCACGATGTTCCCGTCCTGGCCCGCCATGACCTCCGCCGCGACCAGCGAGGCCAGGCTGATCAGGTACGCCACGGACAGGTCGAGCGACCCGGCCAGGACCGCCAGCGTCTGCCCGATCGCCACGATGCCGAGGGCCGCCGAACGCTGCTGGATCCCGACGACGCTCTCCATGGTCAGGAACTGGCCGCCGTCGAGCGTGACGAGGACCCAGCCGACCGCGACCAGGCCGAGCAGCGCGAGGAACACCACCTGCGTGGGTTCGCGCAACCGCGCCGCGAGGCCGCCGTGCGGCTCGCCGCGGCGGGCGGGACGGCGCACGCGCACGAGCAGGTTCATTCAGGCCGCCTCTCCCGCGGCCAGGCGCATGATGGCCTCCTCGGAGGCCCCGGCCGGCAGCGCGCCCGCGATGCGGCCGTCGCGCAGGACGACGACGCGATCGCTCATGCCGATGAGCTCGGGCAGCTCGGAGGAGATCATCATGATGGCCATGCCGTCATTCGCCAGTTCACGCATCAAGTCGTGGATCGCGGCCTTGGCCCCGACGTCGACGCCCCGGGTCGGTTCGTCGAACAGCAGCACCCGGGGCGCCATCGTCATCCATTTGGCGAGCACGACCTTCTGCTGGTTGCCTCCGGACAGGTAGCGGACCTCCTGTTCCTGGCGCGGAGGCGAGAGGCGTACCCGTCGGAGCAGGTCGCGGAGGCCGTCGCGGCGCTTGCCGCCCACCGCGCGGGCGACGAGCAGGGCGTTGTCGCGCACGGACTGGCGCAGGGCGAGCCCTTCGGCCTTGCGGTCCTCGGTCACCAGCCCGATGCCCATGGCCACGCCTTCACGGACCGAGCGCGGGCGCGACGGGGTCATCTCGCCCGTGGTGAACGGCTCGGCGCCGAAGATCGCTTTGGCGAGCTCCGATCTGCCGGATCCCTGCAGCCCCGCGATGCCGACGATCTCCCCGGCACGCAGCTCCAGATCGATGTCGCGAAGCTTGTGGTTGCCCGCTCCGCGCAGGCTGAGCCGTACCTCTCCCGCGCCGGCCGAGCGGGGTGGGAAGTAGGTGCCGAGGTCGCGGCCCACCATCAGGCGGATCAGCTCGTCGGGGGTCACCTCGCCGATCGGGAGTGTGGTGACGCGCGAGCCGTCCTTGAGCACGGTGACCCGGTCGGCGAGGTCGAACACCTCGCGTAATCGGTGGGAGATGTACACGACGGCGACGCCGCGTTCCCTGAGCCGCCCGATCAGCCGGTGGAGCAACTCGACCTCGTGCTCGGCGAGCGCCGCGCTGGGCTCGTCCATGACGACGAGCCGGGCGTTCACCGACAACGCCTTGACGATCTCGACGATCTGCTGCTGGGCCACCGACAGCCGCTTGACGGTGTCGCGGGGTCCGAAGAGGTCCTCGCCCAGCTCGCCGAGGAGCCGCGCGGTAGCCTCCTCCATGGCGGCCCGATCGACCAGGCCGCGCCTGACGGGTTCGCGCCCGAGGAAGACGTTCTCGGCGACAGTGCGCTCGGGCAGCAGGTTGAAGTCCTGGTAGATGATCGCGATGCCGGAGCGCCGCGCCTCGAGCGGATGGCCGAAGGAGACGGGCCGGCCGTCGATCTCGATCGTGCCGTCGTCCGGCGGGTGAACCCCGCAGATGATTTTCATCAGGGTGGATTTGCCGGCGCCGTTCTCCCCGACGACAGCGTGGACCTCGCCGGCCGTCACGTCCAGGTCGACACCGGACAGCACCCGCACGCCCAGGAAGCTCTTGCCGATGCCGCGCATGCTCAGCACGCGCTCCACCTCCTCGGCATTTTCGGGCTCATATGCCTTACGTTGCGGGATGCTAAGCCTGCTTATATCGATGGTCAAGCAAAAGTTCCCACCGGTACGACATAAGCCGGAGGGGACCCTGAGAGACGTCATCCCTGACAATCGAGGTGGTGATGGCCGCGAGCGGGCGGATGATAGGCCGGGCGATTAGCCTGCTTATGCTTGACCATCGACAAAAGTAGCTCGTACTATCGCGGATACTTGCATACCGGATGCCTTCCGCATACGGGGGCAGTCCCCGACACGATGGAGCTTTCATGGACAAGCTCGGTGTGTGGCTGATCGGGGCACGGGGATCCGTGGCGACCACTGCCATCGTGGGCGCCGCGGCCATCAGGGCGGGTGCGGCATCCCCGCAAGGATGCGTGAGCGAGACCCCAGGCTTTCCTGGGCACCTGGTTCCACTGGCCGACCTGGTCTTCGGCGGCCATGACATCACCGAGACCTCCTTACGCAAGCGCGCCGAACAGCTGGGCAGAGCAGGGGTCATGTCACCGGACCTGCCGGGCCTGCTCGCGTCCGACCTGGACGCCGCCGACGCCGAGATCCGGCCGGGGTACGTCCCCGGCGACGGCGGCCGGGCCGCGACCCGGCTGATCGACGACATCGCCGGCTTCCGCGCCCGGCACGGGCTGGCCCGGGTGGTCGTCGTCAACGTGTCGTCGACCGAGCCTCCGGTGGATCCGCGCCCGGAGTTCGAGCGGCTGGCCGACCTCGAGGAGCGGCTCGCCGCAGGCGACGACGTCCTGCCGCCGAGTTCGCTGTACGCCTTTGCGGCCTTCCACGCCGGGTGCGGCTATGTGGAGTTCACCCCCTCCACCGGGCCGACCCTGCCCGCCCTGGCGGAACTCGCCGCCCGGCGGGGCGTGCCGTACGCGGGACGCGACGGCAAGACCGGCGAGACCCTGGTCAAGAGCACGCTGGCGCCCATGTTCGCCGACCGGGCACTGCGGGTCCGCTCCTGGTCCGGGCTGAACCTGCTCGGCGGCGGCGACGGGGCGACACTCGCCGATCCGGCCGCCAGGTCCAGCAAGCAGCTCTCCAAGGATCAGGTCGTCGCGAAGGTCCTGGGAGGACCCGTCGAGGGCGAGACGCACATCGACTACGTCCCGGACCTCGGAGAGTGGAAGACCGCCTGGGACCACGTGACCTTCGACGGCTTTCTCGGCGTGCGGATGAGGCTGCAGTTCACCTGGCAGGGCTGCGATTCGGCGCTGGCCGCTCCGCTCGTCCTGGACCTGGCCCGGCTGGTGGCCCGCGCGCACGAGAAAGGGCGGCATGGCGTCCTCCCCGAGCTCGGCTACTTCTTCAAGAGTCCGCTGGGGACGGACGAGCACGCGCTGTCCGCCCAGTACGCCCGGCTGCGCGCCTTCGCCGAGGAGCTGTCATGAGGGCGCTGCTCGAGCTGGTCCGCGCACCGGCCGCGCTGTCGGTGCCGGGGGACACCATGGCGGGGGCCGCCGCCGCAGGACGGCGTCCGGCGCCCGGCCTGGCCCTGGCGTCGGTGCTCATGTACTGGTCGGGAATGGCGCTCAACGACTGGGCGGACCGTGAGGCGGACGCCGTCGAGCGTCCTGAACGCCCAATCCCGTCAGGCCGGGTGCGCCCGGGCGCCGCGCTCGGGCTCGCGGCCGCCCTGACCGGCGCGGGCCTGGCCACCGCCGCCGTCGCCGGCGGCCGTCGCGCTCTCACCGTCGCCGGCCTGCTGGCCGGCGCGGTGTGGGCCTACGACCTGAGGCTCAAACGGACGGCGGCGGGACCGGCGTCGATGGCGGCCTGCCGCGTGCTGGACGTGCTCCTGGGCGCCGGCGAGCAGGCCAGGGCCGCCGTGCCGGCGGCGCTGGCGATAGGCGCGCACACCTACGGGATCAGCGTCCTGGGCCGGGCCGAGGTGACGGGGGCGACACGCGGGACCGCCGAGCGCGCGCTCATGGCCAGCACCGCAGCGGCCGGGCTCGCGGCCGTCTCCTGCGTGCGCAACGGAGCCGCCGCCCAGGCAGGAGCGGGCGTCCTCATCGCCGGCTATCTCGCCTCCACTCTCCCGGTCCAGGCCGGGTTACGGGCCCGCCCCGACCCGGAGAACGTACGGCAGGCCGTCCGCCTGAGCATCCTCTGCCTGATTCCGCTCCAGGCGGCGGCGGTCGCCGGTGGCGGGCGGTTCGCGACGGCGGGCGCGCTGCTGTGTTCGCTGCCCGTGGGAAAGTGGCTCTCGTCCCGGGTGGCGACATCGTGAAGTGGGCCTACTGCACGAACGGCTTCGCCGGCCACCGGCTCCCCGAGGCGCTGGCTGTCCTGGCCGATCTGGGGTACACCGGTGCGGCGATCACGCTCGACCACGGTCATCTCGACCCGCACTCCCCCGGTCTGGCAGCGGAGGTGTCGCGCATCGCCGGGCTCCTCGAACGCCTCGGCCTCGATGCCGTCGTCGAGACGGGCGGGCGTTACACCCTCGATCCCCTGCGCAAACACCATCCGACCCTCATCAGCGACGACGCCGGGCGAAGAGTGGAGTTCCTGATCACGGCGATGCGGGTCGCCGCCGACCTGGGCGCGCCCGTGGTGCATCTGTGGAGCGGGGTCCGGCCCGACGGCATGCCGGAGGCGGAGGCGTACACGCGGCTGGCCCGCCGGTGCGCACAGCTGCTCGACGAGGCCGACCGGCTGGGCGTCACGCTGGGCTTCGAACCCGAACCCGGGATGCTCGTCGCCGACCTGGACGGGTTCGAGCGTCTGCGCGCGATGCTCGGTGCCCCTACCCGGTTCGGTCTCACCCTCGACATCGGGCACTGCCACTGCGTGGAGCGGGAGGACCTGGCCACGTGTGTCCGCCGGGCGCTGCCGTACACCGTGCACGTGCAGATCGAGGACATGCGCCGGGGAGTCCACGAGCACCTGGAATTCGGCGAGGGTGAGATCGATTTCGTGCCGGTGCTCGCCGCTCTGCACGGCTACGCGGGTCTGGTGGCCGTGGAGCTGGCCCGGCACAGCCATGCGGCCCCGCAGGTCGCCCGCCGCTCGATCGACTTCTTGAGGAGGGCACATGAAGCAGCCGGCACAGGAGTGGCTGGCCCAGGCCGTCCGGCAGGTCGAGGCTGACCCGTACGCGATCCACCGGCTCTTCCCGCAGGCCGGACGGCGGGGCGGCCCCGGCGCCCGGCGCGCGCTGCTCGGCGCGCTGCACGGCCATCCCGCGGTGATCCGCGGCCTGTACGAGGCGGGCGACAGCGGCGAGCGGCTGGCCATCCTGACCGTCCTGCATGAGCTCGACCTGGAAGGGACGGCGGTCGGGCTGGTGGAGGACGCGCTGCGCACCAATGACGCGCGGCTGGTCGCCGCGGCCCTCGGCCCGTACGGCTCGGCGTGGCTGGACGACCACTCCTTCCGTCAAGGGGTGCTCAAGTGCGTCTTCATGTCGATCCCGCTCGCGGCGGTGGCCGGGCTGGACCGCCGCTTCGACGCCGAACTGGCCCGGATGCTGTCGGACTACGCGGCGGAGCTGCGGGCGGCCGGCCGGCCCGTCCCGCGCGACGTCCTGGAGAGGAGCTGAATGCGCATCTTCGACCCCCACATCCATATGACCTCCCGGACCACCGACGACTACCGGCGCATGCACGCCGCGGGGGTCCGGGCCGTCGTCGAACCCGCCTTCTGGCTGGGGCAGCCCCGTACCAACGTGGGCAGCTTCCTCGACTACTTCGACGCGCTGCTCGGCTGGGAGCCGTACCGCGCCGCGCAGTACGGCATCCACCACCACTGCGCGCTCGCGCTCAACCCGAAGGAGGCGAACGATCCGCGGTGCGCGGGGGTGCTGGCCGAGTTGCCGCGGTACCTGCTGAAGGACTCCGTCGTCGCGGTCGGCGAGGTCGGCTACGACTCGATGACAGCAGAGGAGGAACGGGCCTTCGAGGCCCAGCTCATCCTGGCGCAGGAGAATGATCTTCCGGTGCTCGTGCACACTCCGCATCGGGACAAGGCCGCGGGCACCCGCCGGACCCTCCACGTGGTACGGGACGCCGGGATACCCCCCGAACGGGTGCTCATCGACCACCTCAACGAGATGACCGTCGGCATGGTCGCGGACTCGGGCTGCTGGATGGGGTTCTCGATCTACCCCGACACCAAGATGGACCCGGACCGGATGGTGGCCCTGCTCAAGGAGTACGGCACGGACAGGATGCTGGTGAACTCGGCCGCCGACTGGGGACGGAGCGACCCGCTCAAGACACGTGAGGTGGCCGATGTCATGCTCGCGGCCGGCTTCGGCGGTGACGACGTGGACCGGGTGCTGTGGCGCAACCCGGTCGCCTTCTACGGGCAGAGCGGCCGTCTCGACCTCGGGGCCGGCTCGGAAGCCGGCGAGGACTACGCCGGCAACACGATCAGGCGGGGCTGACCATGCGGCTGCGCCATCCGGACGGCTCGACCGTGCATCTGTCCTACTGCACCAACGTCCACGCCGCCGAGGATCTCCCCGGCATCCACGGTCAGCTGTCCGGCGTCGCCGCGCGGGTCAGGCGCCTGCTCGGCGTCGAACGGCTCGGGCTCGGGCTCTGGCTGTCCCAGCGCGCCGCCGCGGACCTCCTCGCCCGGCCCGGGGAGCTCGCCGCACTGCGCGAGCGGCTGACCGCGCTCGGGCTGGAGGTCGTGACCCTCAACGGGTTCCCCTACCGCGGCTTCCACGACGAGATCGTGAAGTACCGCGTCTACACCCCTGACTGGGCCGACGCGGAGCGACTGCGCCACACGCTCGGGCTCGCCGAGATCCTGGCCACGCTGCTGCCGGACGACGTCACCGAGGGCTCGATCTCGACCCTCCCCCTCGCCTGGCGGACCGGGTGGACGAACGACAAAGCAGCAGCGGTCATGGCCAATCTCGACGCGGTCACCCAGGGCCTGCGCGCGCTGGCCGGCCGTACCGGCAAGGTGATCCGGCTGGGCTTCGAGCCGGAGCCCGGCTGCGTCATCGAGACGACGCCCCAGGCGACCGCCCTGCTGAGCGACGTGGATCACGACTACCTCGGCCTCTGCCTGGACGCCTGTCACATGGCCGTGGGTTTCGAGGAACCCGGCGCGGGCGCCGGCAGCGGGCTGCCGATCGTGAAGCTCCAGGCGTCGTGCGCCTTGGTGGCCCCGCCGGGGGCACAGCGGGCGCTGGCCGCGTTCGACGAAGCCCGTTTCCTCCACCAGACGCGCTCCGCCACCGGGTACGCCGACGACCTGAGCGAGGCGCTGGCCGGCGGCCTGCCCGCGGACGAGAGCTGGCGCGTGCACTTCCACGTCCCGCTGCACGACGCGCCGCCCCCTCCGCTCGCCACCAGCGCCCCCTACCTGCGTGACCTGCTGGACGCGCTCGTCGGCGGAGAACCTCCGCTGACCAGGCACGTCGAGGTGGAGACCTACACGTGGAACGTGCTTCCCGGCGCGCCGGCGGACGTCGCCGAAGGCATCGCCGCCGAGCTCGACTGGATGCGGGGGCAGCTCGCCGCTCTCGGGCTGAAGGAGACGTGATGGCACCGCTGGTCGTGATCAATGTCGTCGGGCTCACCCCGCGCCTGCTCGCGCACATGCCGAACGTGGCGAAGGCGGGCACGGCCGCCGCGCTGCGGCCCGTGCTCCCGGCCGTCACCTGCTCGATGCAGGCCACCCTGCTGACCGGTTCGATGCCCCGCGACCACGGCATCGTCGGCAACGGGTGGTACTTCCGGGATCTCGGCGAGGTGCTGCTGTGGCGCCAGCACAACGCGCTCATCCAGGGCGAGCAGCTGTGGACCGCCGCGCCCGGCCTGCGTACCGCCAACGTCTGCTGGTGGTACGCGATGGGCGCGCCGACCGACCTGCTCGTCACCCCGCGCCCCGTCTACCACGCCGACGGCCGCAAGTCGCCCGACTGCTACACGCGCCCGCCCTCGCTCCACGACGACCTCGAGGCCGCGCTGGGGCCGTTCCCCCTGTTCACCTACTGGGGGCCCAACGCGGGGATCGCCTCCTCCGAATGGATCATCGCCGCGGCCCGCCGCATCCTGGCCCGCGAACGGCCGGATCTGCTGCTGGTCTACGTGCCTCACCTCGACTACGACCTCCAGCGGTACGGCCCCGCCGGTCCCGAGGCGATCGCGGCGGCCCGCGCCGTGGACGCCGCGCTGGCTCCGCTGCTGGCCGAGGAGGCCGAGGTGGTCGTGCTCTCGGAATACGGCATCACCCCCGCCTCCCGCCCGGTGGACATCAACCGGGCCCTGCGCACCGCGGGTCTCCTGGAGGTCTACGCCCAGGCCGGGATGGAGTACCTCGACCCGTGGACGTCCCGGGCCTTCGCCGTCGCCGACCACCAGGTGGCCCACGTGTACGTGCGCGACCCCGCCGACCTCGACCGCACCCGCGCCGTCATCGCCGAGCTGCCCGGCGTGGACGAGGTGCTGGACCGGGCGGGGAAGGCGAAGTACGGGCTCGACCACGAACGCGCCGGCGAGCTCGTCGCGGTGGCCGAGCCCGACGCCTGGTTCACCTACTACTACTGGCTCTCCGACGACCGCGCACCGGATTTCGCCAGGCTCGTGGACATCCACCGCAAACCCGGCTACGACCCCGCCGAGCTGTTCATGGACCCGAGCGATCCGTTCGTCAAGCTCCGTGCGGCGGCGGCGCTGGCCAGGAAGAAGCTGGGCTTCCGCTACACGATGCGGGTGGTGCCGCTCGACCCGGCGCCGGTACGGGGCAGTCACGGCCGGCTGCCCGACCTCCCCGACGACGGCCCGCTGATCATCGGCCCCTTCGACCGTGACTCCTACGAGGCGACCGAGGTCAAGGAGCTCCTGGCCGGCCTGGCCCGGCGGAGCCGCTGACCGCGCACCGCCCGCGGTCGCGGTCAGGCGGTCTGATCTAATGCGCGCATGGAGATCTCGCTGAAGGCCGAGGCGGCCGGAGCCGATCCGTGGCCACCCCGGAGATCTTCCAGGTCCAGGAGCACGAGGGTGTCGTGGTGACGTACGAGCGTGAGCTGCCGGGCGTCCCCATGCGGGGCGACTCCGCGAACGAGCTACCCGCTCATCACAGGAACGCGCTGCTCACCGTCCTGCGTGGCCTCGCCTCGGTGCCGGGTACGGACGCCATGCGCCGGCTGACCATCCAGGGCGACGACCGGCCGCTGTGGCAGGGCCACGACCGCTTCCAGGACGCCCTCGCGGCCCTGGTCGTTCGAGCCGTGGCCCGGCACGGCGCCGCGCTCGCCGCTCGCGTGCCGTGGCAGTTGCGCCGCAACACCGTGTTCAGCTGACAGCCATACCCCGGCGCGGCGCCCGATCGGGGGCCGCGCCGGGGCGAGGACTTCAGACGCGGGTCCAGCGCTGGTTGGTCCCTCCGGTGCAGGTCCAGATGCGCACCTTGGTGCCGTTGGCGGTGCCGCCGACATCCAGGCACTTGTTCGCCCCCACCGCCGTGATCGTGCCGTCGTCGTTGAGTCGCCACTTCTGGTTGTTCTGGCCGTTGCAGTCCCAGATGATCACGCTGGTGCCGTCCGCCGTCCCGGCCCCGTTCACGTCCAGGCACTTGCCGCCGTAGACCCGCAGTTCACTCGCGGCGGTCGAGGTCCACTGCTGGTTGGCCTGCCCGTTGCAGTCCCAGATCTGCGCCTGCGCGCCGTTGGCCTGCGAGGCGCCGCTGACGTCCAGGCACCGACCGGACCCCGCACCCTTGAGCGCACCCGTACCGCCCGGCGTGCTGGTCAGTTCCTTGATGCGGAGGTTGCGGAATGACACCACGTCGCCGGAGCCGTGGTTCTGGATGCCGATGTAGCCCTGCTGGAGCGAGCGGACCGGATCGGTGTTGGTGAAATCATTGATTCTGGTGCCGTTCAGGAACACCTGCAGCCGCTCACCCTCCACCAGCAGCTCATAGGTGTTCCACTGACCCGGCGGGTTCAGTGCCGCGTCGCGGGCGGCGATGTCGGCGGTCTTGAACCCGTAGATCGCCCCGGTCGTCTTGTCAGGGGTGTCGGTCGCGTCGATCTGCACCTCATATCCGGTGTTGAGCGCGGCGTCAGGGTCACTGGTGGCCGGGAACCCGACGATCACGCCGGAGTTGGAGTCGCCGGTCATCTTCCAGTCGAGCTTGAGTGAGTAGGAGCGGAATTCCTTGGCGCTGTACCACAGCATGCCCAGGCCGCCCTGGGAGGTCAGCGTGGCGTCGCTGTTGGCAAACGACCCCGGCCCGGCCTGCGACCAGCCCGTCGTCGAGCCGTTGTACAGCGTCGTGTACCCGGTCTCCGGGCGGCAGTCGGCGTTGGTGGCCTTGGCCGCGTACCGGATGCCGCCGAGCAGCAGCGTGCGGAAGTTCGGGTCGGCGTACGACTCCTGGGTGTGCCCCAGGCCGGTGTAGAACGCGCGGCCGGAGGACTGGGGGTGACACCAGGTGATCGGGTGATCGCCCATGCCGCCGCCGCTGTAGCTCCCCTCGTCCAGGCTCTGCAGCACCCGGACGTTCGGGCGGGGGTTGGTGCGGTAGTTGTACCACTCGTCGGTACGTGACCAGGTCGCCCCCAGGTGGGCGGTCGCGGCGTGCGCCCGGTCCTCGTTCCGTACGGTGGCCTGCTGGATCGCCGGGTGGTTGTTGAACCAGGCCCCCATCAGCTGCCCGTAGTACGGCCAGTTGTACTCGGTGTCCGCTGCCGAATGCACCCCCACGTAACCGCCCCCGCCGTCCACGTACGTCTGGAAGGCGGCCTGCTGGCTGTCGTTCAGCACATCACCGGTGGTGCTGAGGAACACCACCGCCTTGTACTGGGCCAGGTTGGCCGTGCTGAAGGCGTTCGAGTCCTCGGTGGCGTCGACGGCGAAGTCGTTGGCCGCCCCCAGGTCGCGGATGGCCTGGATCCCGTTGGGGATCGAGTCGTGCCGGAACCCGGCCGTCTTGGAGAACACCAGCACCTTGAAGGCGGCGGCCTGGGCGGGAATGGCGGGGATCATCGTCGCGGCGGCGGTGATCGCCGCCACCGTCACTGACAGGCGTCGCAGCATGGCTGTCCTTTCAGACGCGGGTCCAGCGCTGGTTGGTTCCTCCGGTGCAGGTCCAGATGCGCAGCTTGGTGCCGTTGGCGGTGCCGGAGCCGGTGACGTCCAGGCACTTGTCGGCTCCGACCGCGGTGATGGTGCCGTCGGCGTTCAGGCGCCACTTCTGGTTGTTCTGGCCGTTGCAGTCCCAGATGATCACGCTGGTGCCGTCCGCCGTCCCGGCCCCGTTCACGTCCAGGCACTTGCCGCCGTAGACCCGCAGCTCACTCGCGGCGGTCGACGTCCACTGCTGGTTCGCCTGCCCGTTGCAGTCCCAGATCTGCGCCTGCGCGCCGTTGGCCTGCGAGGCTCCGCTGACATCCAGGCACCGACCAGACCCCACACCCTTGAGCGCACTCGTGCTCCCTGAGGGCGGGGTGCCGGTGTCGAAGGTGAAGGCGTCCAGGTCGAACAGGTAGCCCTGTCCGGTCGGGCCGCGGAAGACCAGGTAGAGGGTCGTCGTGCCGGCCGGCGCGCCGCTGAGGTTCGCCGAGACGTCGGCGAAGGTGTCCCAGCTGCCGGTGCTCGCCACGTTCACCGTTCCCAGCAGCGTGCCCGTCGCCGAGCCCGCCCGCACCTCGATCCGGCCGCCCGCGCCGGCCGAGGACACCCGGGCGGTGATCCTCGTCGCGTTGCCCAGGTTGTACGGCTGGAAGGAGATCCAGTCGCCGTCGTCAGTGAAGCCGACCGTCTTGCCGCCTTCCGCGGTGGCGTGGTCGGCCGTCTGGATGCCCTGCTGGGCGCCGAAGTGCTCGGCCTGCCGGTGCCGCGGCTGGAGCGTACGGTCGCTCGTGGAGGTCAGACCGCCCTTGTCGGTGTAGGAGGCCTCGAAGACGCCGTAGATATTGGCCGCGGCGTCATGCTCCCCATCGACTGGCACCGAGATGGAGCCCGAGCAGCCGGTCTTGGAGGTGATCTGGTGGCGGTGGCTGTCGTGGCCGAGGAAGTAGGTGACGGTGACCCCGGCGCAGTCAATCGTGCCGTCCTCCGGGTCGCTGACGGTGACCTCGAAGGGCACGGTGTCACCGAAGGAGAACAGTTGCCCGTCGGCAGGGGTGGTGAGGGTGACCGTCGGCGCGGTGTTGCCGACGTTCACGATCACGCTCGCCGTGCCGGTGAGACCCTGTGGGTCCCGGACCGTGAGCGTCGCCGTGTAGGAGCCGTCGGCGGTGTAGGTCTTGCTCGGATTCGCCGCCGTGGAGGTGGTGCCGTCGCCGAAGTTCCACGAGTACGTCAGCGCGCCGCCCTCGGGGTCGGAGCTGCCCGCCGAGGAGAAGTTCACCGTCAGCGGGGCCGGTCCCGACGTCTTGTCGGCGGACGCCTTGGCGATCGGATTGCGGTTGGCCTTGCCGATGTACTCGATGCGATACAGCGCCTGGTTGTTGTTCCCGTCGCCGTAGTCGAGGACGTACAGGGCCCCGTCAGGGCCGAAGGCCATGTCCATCACCTGCGTTCCCGACCAGGGGAACGCCGAGATCTCCCCGTAGCCGCCGTCCGCCTTGACCTCGATCGCCTTGATCCAGCGCCGGCCGTACTCACCGGCGAAATACCGCCCGTCGAGCGTCTGCGGGAACTTGACGGCCGAGTTCAGGTTGGGGTCGTAACGGTAGACCGGGCCACCCATCGGCGACTCCGACCCGGAGCCGAACTCCGGCGGGCTTCCCGAGTCACCCGCGTACTTGATCCACGCCGGCTTCGCCGGAGGCAGCGTGGTCAGGCCGGTGTTACGGAAGGAGTTGTTGGTCGGGCCGCCCGCGCAGTTGAACTTCGGGCCGGTGCTGTTGGTGGCGAAGTTCCACTCGTTGTAGGTCTCGCTGGTGGTGTTCGTGCCCGTGCAGTACGGCCATCCGTAGTTGCCAGGACCGGTGATGCGGTCGAACTCCACCTGCCCGCTCGGCCCCCGGTTGGGGTCGGTCACACCCGCGTCCGGCCCGTAGTCGCCGAGGTAGACGACGCCGGTCGCCTTGTCCACGCTCATCCGGAACGGGTTGCGGAAGCCCATCGCGTAGATCTCCGGCCGGGTCTTCGCCGTCCCCGGCGCGAACAGGTTGCCGCTGGGGATCGTGTAGGTGCCGTCGGGCTGCGGCTTGATGCGCAGGAGCTTGCCGCGCAGGTCGTTGGTGTTGGCGGCCGTGCGCTGGGAGTCGAACTGCGGGTTGCGGTCGGTCCGCTCGTCCAGCGGGGCGTAACCGCTCGACTCGAAGGGGTTGCTGTCGTCGCCGGTGGTCAGATAGAGGTTTCCGGCGGCGTCGAAGTCGATGTCCCCGCCCACGTGACAGCACAGGCCGCGGTCGTTCTGGACCCGCAGGACCACCTTCTCGCTGGCCAGGTCGAGGGTGTCGTCCGGCTTGAGGGTGAACCGGGACAGGTGCAGCTCGCCCTTCCACTGGTCGAACTGGGCCTGCGAGCCGTTGCTCGGCGCATCGCCGTTCGGCGTGCTCAGCCGGGGCGAGTAGTAGAGCCATAAGTACCGGTTCGACGCGAAGTCGGGATCCACCGCCACCCCCTGCAGGCCCTCCTCGTCGTGACTGTAGACGTTGAGCTTGCCTGCCATCTTCGTGTTGCCGTTGACATCGGTGACGCGCACCGTGCCGTCGCGCGCCGTGTGCACCACCGACCGGTTCGGCATCACGGCCAGCGACATCGCCTCACCCAGCTCCGCGCCTCCCGACGCGAGAGACACCTGCTGGTAGTCGGACGCCGGGATGACGAGCGCGTTCGCCGGGGAGGCGTCGAGCGCGAGCGCTCCGGGAGTGATCAGCGCCATCGTGGTCAGCAAGGTGAGCCACGGACGTCGGGACATGAGTGTTCCCTCCTGACAGTGGGGCGTCGAGGGGCGCGTCGTCGGACGGGTTCAGATGCGGGTCCACTTCTGGTTGGTGCCGCCGGTGCAGGTCCAGATCTGCACCTTGGTCCCGTTGGCGGTGCCGTACCCGGAGACGTCCAGGCACTTGTTGGCTCCGACCGCCGTGATCGTGCCGTCGGCGTTGAGTCGCCACTTCTGGTTGTTCTGGCCGTTGCAGTCCCAGATGATCACGGCGGTGCCGTCCGCCGTCCCGGCCCCGTTCACGTCCAGGCACTTGCCGCCGTAGACCCGCAGCTCA
>NZ_JBFANV010000140.1:0-21597 GCF_040674955.1 Nonomuraea sp. NPDC049695
GCGAGAACTGCCTGCGACGCCTCGTCACGTACCTACCTCTTCCAGACTTCTGTCAGCTTATGTAGCCAACTGTCCGGAATCTTCGAGGCACCTCAGAGAACGGGCGTTGCTCGCTGTGCACCTCCGAGCTGCACGCGCCCGCCGCCGAGGAGCAGCAACAGCCTGCCGATGAGCGGGACGTCGACGATGACGTCGACGATGAGCAGGAACTGCGCCGCACGCTCGCGGATGTGCAGGCGGCCGTCGAGCGGGCGGCCACCATGCTGGCCGACAAGCAGCGGCGTTTCCAACAGGCCTCCGAAGACCTCTCCGGCGCACAGGCCGACCTGCACGACGCGCTCGCCAATCCGGCGATCAGCGACCGCCGGGCGGCGGAACTCGACGTCGCCCGGCTGGAGGGCGCGCTCGCCGAGCGCAGCGGCCGTTTCTCGGACATGGGCGATCCGGTCGGCATCGCGCCGCTTGAACGCGATGACGCCGTGCTCAAGGCCGCGGAGAAGGCCGCCCGCAGTCGGCGGACCCGTGCCCTGAAGGACGTGCTGCAAGCCGTCGAGCAGGACATCGTGAGCATGGGCCGGCAACTGGGACTGGACATGCTGCAAGCCGTCGAGCTGGGCACCAGCGCGACGCTGAAGGTGACAAAGGGCGGCCAGCACCAGCCCTACAGCTCGCTGACCGAGGGCGAGCAACTCCGGCTGAAGATCGTCACCACGACCGCGTTGCTGCGTCATGGCATCCGCACCGGCGTCGGCCGTCATCCCGGCCTGCTGATCATCGACTCGCCCGGGGCCGAGGAGGTCAACAGCGACGACCTGCAGCTCATGCTGCAGGGCCTGGTCCAGCTCACCCGGATCGCCCCAGAACTCCAGGTCATCATCGCCACGGCGCGCGGCCAGGAAGTCGCCTCCGTCATCAGCGCCGATCAGCTGCTGCTGGCCCCAACCGGACAGCGCCTGTGGTGAGGCACCCTAGATAACCGCAGCACAGCCCGTGCGGCCCTAGCCGCTATCCCGACAGCGGATCTAAGCTCACGACACAACGCAGCGCAGGAAGGAGACCGGCAGCCATGACCGACGGCACCGATCCCCTCCACCGCCTGGCCGAAGCCCACCGGACCGGAACCGCCCTGCCCACGCTGGACCAGCTCGGCGGCTTGCCCTTGCTGGCCACCCACCAGCAGGCGCTGCTGGCGCACCATGAGCTGCCTGCCCTCATCGACCTGATCTGTGACGATCCCGCCATCGTGCAAGACGACGACGGACGCGCCTTCCTGCTCGCCGCCGCCGAAACCCCAAGCGATCCGATCACGATGGAAGAGGTCGTGGCCGCGTTCTTGGCCCATCCGCCCGCCATTGGCCTGCTCGGCGACGATCTCGTCGACGCCTGGCTCGACCTCAGCCGCGCCCACCTCAACCTGATCGGGGGCATCGCCCTGGAAAGCAGCGCCCGCCTGGTCCTGGCCGGCGCCGCCAGCGCTTACGGCCTGCTGGACCGGCTGCGCCGGCTGAGCCGTGATCTGACCCGCCTGGACGACAACTACGCCCTGCGGACGGTGCGCGTCGCCGGCGCGATCGCCGAACACTTCGATGCTCCCGAAATCCCCCGGCTGCTGCAGCAACTCCTGCAGCGTGACGACGTCGCCGAGGACGCCGCCTACGAACTGGGCATGCTGACCCTGCGCCAAGCGCTCCACACTGATGACGCCGACCTGGCGCGCGGCCTGTTCCTGCAGGCCCGCCGCCACTTCACCGACGCCCACCAAGATGAACAACGCCCCGACGCCGCGGCGTTCGGCCTGGCCATCGACGCGATCCTCGCCTACTCTGCCGGCGCCGCTGCCGACGACATCGGCTACCGCCTGGATCAGGCGGTGCTGGAGCTGCGGATGAACCTGCTCGGGCTGCCTGCCGGCTGGCGCAGCCCGCGCCTGGAGACACTCAGCGCCTGGCAAAGGCTGCTGGACAGCTTTACCCGGGCACAAGCGGCCGACCGCCCCACCGCCTGGCTGCACGCCGGAGCCGTGATCAACGATCTCGTCACCGTCTACACGGCGCACCGCACCCTCGACCTGCTCGCCCGCCCTGACGGCGCCCCGGAGCCGAAAGCGGCTCACGGGTTGCATCGCCTGCTGGCGCCCCGCGTGGAACGCGCCCTGCTCGCTCGCGAGGGCGGGCTCGCGCTTGTTGACCAGTGGCTGGAGGAGCTGAGCCACGACCCCGACCGCGATCAGGACCCGACCACGCCCATCGTGCGGGAGCAAGCTCTCGCGCTGCGCCAGGCACTCCAGCCGGGTGGTGAGCGACATCCCCCAAAACCTGACCGCGCGGCGTCCTCGCTCGCTGGGCTCGGACTGTCCGCGCACGACACCCAGACCCTGGCGGGTCTGCTCACCTCGGCTCCGGAGCTGGCCGACCGCCTTGCGGCCATGACTCAGGCACACCGCGCGCAACTGCCAGTCGACGAGGTCCCGATCATCGCCTCCACCTACCGCGACACACAGCGGCAGCTGCAGCAGCAATGCCCCGACGGCTACACCGCGCAATTCGCGCTCGACATCGATCGCATGCTGCTACACCTGCTGCGCTTCCTCGACCTGCGCATGGCAGAGACTCAGAAGTACGGCGGCCAAGCACGGGCCTACCTGCGCCGCCTCAAAAAGGATGAGCCCCGCCCCCTGGAAGCCGAGCTCGGCAGAGACCTGCGCGACTTCCTGCGCGGCCAGGGATTGCGGGTCTACCTGGAGGTGACCAACGTCGGCGGCGGGCGTGTGGACATCGCCTGGCAACCGCACGACGAGCTCATCACGCTGGAACTCAAACGCGACTGGAGCGATCCCTCCTGGGACGCCTACACCGACCAGTACCTCCCGCAAGCCATCGCCTACCAGGTCGCTGGGCCGCCCGTGAACTTTCTCGTCGTGTTAGACCTGACCGACAAGCCTGACGGGCTGGCGGCGATCCCTGCCTGCGTCACCGTGCGGACCGTAGCAGGCCCGGCCGGCGACCCCCGACCCCGTACCGTGATCATGCTGCGTGTTCAGGGCAACAAACGCGATCCCAGTGACTTGTAGTCGGCCAGCCACCGCTCGGCCTGGGCCTGCATGGCGTCGATCTCGATGTCCCGCATGGCGATGTGGAGCTGAGCAGAGGGAATCGGAACCCCTCGATGACAAGGGAAGGATGTCAAAGTCCCAGTGGCTTGCCTCTCATCCATTCCACGAGTCGGTTTCGGTCGACCAGGACGACGTGCCCGTCGCCTTCGTCGAGTGCCGGGCGGGTGAATCGTGCCGAGGTGACCAAGACCGCCTGGTGGCCGGTGTAGGCGCAGTGGACCGCGCCGATGAGGTTACGGATGCGGTCGGCGCCGACGGGTGCGGCCTGCCGCTTGCACTGAACGGCGATCTTGCGTCCGTCCCTGGTGCGGGCGGTGATGTCGGCTCCTTGATCGCCGCTGCGGCCGACCACCTCGACGTGCCGGTAGCCCTCGTCGCGGAGCAGGTCGGCGATGAAGTGTTCGAAGTCCTGGCCGCTCATGGCGTCGATCGCCTCCAGTCGCGCGCGGTCTTGGAGTCGTTGCCTGCGCATCTTCGCCTCATGCGCATGCATCGCGCGTACGGCCGCGTCGATGACGAAAAGGATGAATACGACGATGAGGACGGACACGATGGCGGTGCGGTGGGCTGCGACGAAGGCGATGACGATGCGGCAGATCACGATGAGAAGCCAGATCACGCCGGTCACGGTCGCCAGGGCGGCGGTGACCGGCACCGCGCCGGTCATCACCGATCGCAGGCGAAGTCGGGCGGAGGGAGGAAGAGAAGGAAGGGGCATGGTGGTCTTTCCGGGTCGGGGTGAATGTCTTCTGGGCTGATGCCTGGCGTACGGCACCGGGGAACGGCTGGCTGGGGTCGAGAGGGCCGGGAGTACGCCCGGCCTGGCCCGCCGCCTGCCGGGTTCACGCCGGCAGGTAGCCGACGCCGATGACCTCGACGTCGATGTGGTACGTGTCCCGCAGCATGGTGGCGGTGTGGGCCAGGGTGACCTGCGAGAAGGGGAACAGCGTGTCGGGCGTCAGCTCCGTGCCGTCTTTCAGCAAGCTCGCCAGGACGGGCTTCTTGGGCTGGAAGCCGTCCGGGATGGTGCGGCCGGGGCTGGCCTGCGCGACCAGACGGGCGAACTGCGCGCGGGCCTCGGCCGAGTAGGCCGACAGCTGCATCTGCGCGGAGACCAAGGCTTATAGAACTGGTGGCTGAGCGGGGATGAGGCCCTGGTGTGTTTGACGTGGATGAGCTCGTCGCCGGGGCCGAGCAGGTCGCAGATCTCGACGCTGTTGCTCTTGTCCAGCGGGTTGCGCACGCCCTTGCGGTCCAGGCACACATACTCCGCGCGCTGGGCGGGCACGGCGAGGTTGTAGTCCTTCCCGGTCCAGCCGTGCCGCCACGCGGGCAGATCCAGCGACGGCGGGGCGGTCAGGAGACGTTCGATGTGGGCCGCGGATCGTGTCCAGGTAGTCCGCGCCGATTTCGCACCAGTGCCCGTCCAGCAGGTGGAAGCGGCGTGAGCCGATCGACCGGCTGGTCTCCAGCCTTTTCCACGCCATCGCGCTGGTGACGGCCTGCTTGCCGCCGCTGCCCGCGCACAGCTGGATCCGGCTTTTGCGCAGGGCCGGGACACGCTGTCCCGGCGATGCCGCTGCAGCGGGCCGATGATGGCCGCCAGGTCGAGGTGGTCGACGGCGCGGGCGGGCGCGCCGACCACTTTGACCAGGAAGGAGTGAGTGTCGCCGAGGTGTGGCAGGCAACTGGTGGGCATGACCGGGGCCAGTTGCCGCTCGGCCTCCAGGCGGTTGCCGAGGGTCTGCTCCAGGCCGACGTCGAACATGTCGCGCGTGCGGGGGTCACGCACGGGCCGGACGTGTCCACAAACTCCAGCAGGTCGTGCGGGAGCGGGCGGGCGCAGATGTCGGCGAGCACGCGGATGTCGGCGATCAGGTCGGAGGGTGACAGCGCCAGCCGCAGGCGCAGCCCGGCTGTTCCTTCCACCCGCGCGCTGCGCCCGCTTTCCCGGCAGACCATCAGATCGGAGGTAGAACCAGAGCCCCTCCTGAAGGTTCTCGCAAGCCAGAACACAGGTGAGGACGTTGTCCTGGCCATGCAAGCCATACCTGTGACGGGTGCGGATTCCGGACGATTATCACAGTGGCCACTGCGGGCGCAACCTGTCCAGCACCGACGCCAGGACATCATCATCGACGGCGGGGCGCTGGAGCTGGCTGAGCGCGCCCACCGCGAGCTTGGTGAGGCGAGCCCAGACACGCCAGTTGCCGTGGCCGGCCTGCCGGTCTGCCAGCTTGAGGAGCTTGGCGTCGGCACCGGCCCAGATCGGGTGATAGGCCGGAATCACATCCAGGACCTCGGCCAAGGACATCCTCTGGAATTTCTGCCAGAGCAGAATGCGTGAGGACAGCATGGGCTCACGCGTTGTCCGCGTCAGAACCTCGGGACAGTCCGCCCCGCCCACGAACACGATTGCCGCGCCGGTGCGGTCGTCCCGTAGGTGGTACCACCACTCGACGCAGTCGGCCGGCAGCCAATGCGCCTCATCACACACCAGTACCCGGAACTTCTCGGCCAGCGTCGCCTTGAGCAGGTCATCGCACTCGCGCGCACTCCTCGGCTTGGGGCCCTGCAGGCCCAGAGCATTAAAGAGTGCTTCACGCATGCGGCGGGGACAGCACGGCAGTCGGATGGTCGCCTCAGGGGCGAGGTGGCGCAGGACGGCGTTCACCATCGCGGTCTTGCCGAGTCCAGAATCGCCGTACATGCATGCCATGGCGCGCTCTTCGAGGGCGATCCCCAGGTTGGCGTGCGTCAGCCGGAGCGCTTCAGTAACCACAACGTTGGCACCGTCGGGCTCCAGAATGTAATCGTTTCCGTCGTCGGGTGGGGGTACGGCACCTGCGGGCATGACCAGTCCTCCTGCTTGTCAGAACGAGCGTGCTGTGCGGCCCCGGTGGGGACCGCGGAGGGATGAGATCTCCGCATCCGATGTCTGCCAGTAGCCGGCCAGAGCGCACCTGGCCGCGATCCGCGGGGATTATGGTTGGGCGACGAGTCACCGCATGTGAGCCGGACAGCTGGGCGACGACCGGGCAGTGACCAGCGAGGACATCAGCGGCGAACACCATCGCTATTCAACGACGCCGCCAACCGCTCGCCCTGAAGCAGTGACCAGCCGCCTCAGGCCCCCATGAATCTGGTCAGCGCCTGGCGCAACACCTCGCGATCGGCGCGTTTGTGCCCCTGATCCTCGAGCAGGGCAATGACATGATGAGTCAGCCCCGCCCACGAGCGGAAGACGCCCCGGCAGCGGTGCAGTAGACGAAGTCGATGTCGTCGGGATCTGCATCCGCCCAAACCGGGTGAAAGGCGGGAATAACGTCGCGAATCTGTGCCTGCGTCATCGGCCGGTATTCTTGCCAGATGTAGATGCTGGACGCGAGAGACGGTGACGCAGAAAGGATCTGGCGACATTTGTCTGCGCCCACGAACACGACCGCAAGGTCGGTATCTCGGTCGCTCCACAGATGTCGCCAGTATTCGAAGCCTTCGAGGGACAGCCAGTGCGCTGCCTCGCAGACGAGGACATGGAACCGCTCGCCGAGCGCCGTCTTGAGGAGTCTGTCGGCTTCGACGGGGGTGCGCGGCATGGGAGCGTCGTGACCCACGGCTTCGACTAGCTTTCGGCGTAAGTAGCTTGGGGTGGGCCGCTCGTAAAACGATATGTAGTGCGCGCTGTCAGGTGCGAGTGTGCGCAGCGACGCCTTGACCGCAAAGGATTTGCCGAGCCCCCCATCGCCGTGAACACACATCATCGCCCGGGCGCTGATCGCGTGTTGCAGAGAGTCCCAGGTACGCATCATGTCCGTTGTCGCGACGAGGTTCGCGCCGGGCAGGTTCATGAAGTGATCTCCTTGCGCTGGCTGTGTCATGGCGGCCTCCTGCATCTCGCGAGGTGAATCATGTTCAGGGCTGTGTCGGCGGGCTGACGTCGCGATGGCGGTGTTCGCCGGATGCCCGGCCGTGTGGCGGCGGCGTGCCGATGCTGCGGATGCCTCAGTAGCCGCCGCTCATCGGTGTGCTAGGAAGCACCTGTCACGTCTGAAGCCGGTCCGGGTAGAAGTCCAGCCATTCGGCGAAGAGTTGATTCAGGTGCTCGATATCGGTGACCGAGTCCGAGACGCGGCCAAGACTCTGGACGAATTGGCGCTGGATGCGGCCGAAGATCCGCTCAAGCAGAAGTCGGGGATCACGTGAGCGGACGAGCCGGATGCCGTGCCGTCCGCAGATCATGGCGTAGGCGGATGTGTAGGCTGCCCCGAAGTCCATGTGGATGGTGTGCGGAACCGGGTAGGCGGCCAGGGCCGACCGCAACACCGCGACCGCGCCGTCACCCCCACCGAGGTGGTCCCACCGATGCCCCAGGGGCGTGGCGCTGATGCTGTCCAGCAGCATATGCAACCAGACCCGCCGTCCGCCGATCGTGAGATCGGTACCGGTCATCGTGTCGGCCAGCCAGATGCTTGGTGGGATGGCCTGCCGGTCGTGCCCAGGCGGGCTGTTGGTAGGGGTCATGAACGCTGCCTCTCCTTGACGCGAGGGGGCGAGGGATGTCCTCGGTAGGCCCCTCCTGCGGTCGTCCCACCGCCTCACGACGGATCCTTACGCGGATGGACGCCCAGGCCGAGCCCGAACAGGACGTCCTCATGGGGTGCCGGGGTGAACCACGTGCTGGTCAGCTCGGCTGGTCCGCGGCGGTCCCGCTCGGCGGTGATGCCCTGGCGGATGAGGTGCTCCTCGGCTTCCCAGTCGATGAGGATGTGCCGGTTCACCGTCAGGTGGTGATCTGTCAGGTCGCGGTCTGCCCGGATGAGATGCAGCAGGATGGCGGCGTCGTCGGGCGACAGGGGCAGGCGAGCGTGTTGGAGGGTCTGCAGTTGCTTGGACACCTCCGCAGGTAACACCCCAGGGCGCGGCTGCACCTGCAGGAAAGCATCCGTCCAGAGAAGGTGGAGCGCGGTTTGTGCCAACCGCAGGGACAGGTCTTCGGCGCTCTCTCGGACCCGGGCAAGGGACCAGCCCAGCGCCTCGGCCAGGTCCTGCTCGGCCACCTGGCCGTGCTGGGCCAGTGCCGCCTCGAGCACCCGGTCGTCGTCAGCGGGTGGTCGCGGTCGGTCTTCTCGGCGGCGTCCCACCAATTCGGCCAGGTCGATATCCAGGGCGTCGCAGATGCGCAAGGCCAGGTCGATACTGATGGTGGCGGTACGGGCGGCACGCAGAGTGTCCAGGGAGACGCCGACGCGCCGGGCGAATTCCACCCCGCCCATGCGCAGCTCGGTCATCTTGCGCTGGATGAGGTCGATGTCAAGCATGGGGTGTCTCCTGTGCGCTCTCGCGCCCGGCTACGGACTGTGACGAGGTGGGATGGATGGATTCGCCCACTTTCCAGCAGGTGGTGCGGCGCAGCCAGGAGCGATGGTGTTCGGCATGTTCCAGGAGGGATGGCACGGTCAGGGCGCAGGTGCGCGCCGAGATCAGCAACTGCTGGCCCCGGCTGCCGAGGCCTTGTTCGAGCAGCGGCTCTTCGTCGTGATGGCCGGTGAGGAGCAGGAAGGCGCGTGCTGCGGCCAAGATGCCGCGCGCGTAGACCGGTACCCGGTAGGTGATGGTTTCCTCTGGCAGGACAAGTCCTGCCGCTTGCGTGCCTTCGCGGATCTCGATCGTGGTGGCGTCGGGGCTGAGTGCCGCTAGGGGAATCGCCTGGAGGTCGTGTAGGCGGGCCCCGGTGAACAGGGCCGTGGCCAGCGCTGCGGCGTGGACGGGGTGGGCCAGATGGGTGGCGATGCGCTCGGCGTCCTCGGCGGTCAACTGGGCGATGAGGCCCGGGCCTGCCGGGCGGCCCATCAGGATCGGCACCGTCAGCAGGTAGCCGTGCAGGAATAAGCCTGCTTGCGCACCGCGGATGCGGGCAACGGCGTGCTCTTTGGTGGGGCAGTCGGCGATGAGGTCGGTCAGGAACAGGCGCAGGGGGTGAAGGGCGCCGATGCGGTACGGGTAAGGATGATCGGGGGTGATCTCCTCTGGCAGGCGGTGCAAGATGCTGGCCTGGTCGCGCACGTTGCCGGTCATGGCCCCCCACTGCGTCGGCCGCGCTGATGCAAGCCGGCGTGTGGCCGGGGCGCGGGCCAGATCGCCGTGCCGCAGGATCCAGGTGCAGGCGAGGTCCAGGCCGTAGGTGTAGACGCCGTCGACGTGCTGGAACTGTGACAGGCTCAGGCGCCGGTAGGCGACGGCGCGAAAGCGCAGGAAATCGCTGGCGGGCAAGACCGGCAGGGTGACGTCGTCGCGGTCAGGGTCGCTGCGGGCGGGCTGCTGGCCCCGCTCGGCGCAATGCAGGACCTGCCGGGCGGGTACGGCGCTGTGCCACGGTTTGCGTTCCAGGCGAGCAGCGGCTATCGCCGGCCGTAGGCGGTCGGCCAGGTGGAACCCGGTGGCGCCGGGAAAGCAGGCCGTCCAGTCCTGCTCGGCCCGGGCGTGCCAGACGACGATGAGTTTCGCGCCACTCTCGTGAGCCAGGCACACCAGGCGTGCCCGCTGGGCCGCTGAGAGCAGATGGGTGCGCACCGCGATGATCAACCACGTGCGGGATCCGATCAGCCACGCGGTGGCCGCAGCCACCGCGTGCTCGCCTCCGGCGCGTCCGGACAGAGTGGCGGCCTGGTCGGCTGGCTTGCCGAGGGCGATGAGCACGTCCAGGCAGAGTTGGCTGTCGGTGGAGGCGCCGGGCGTGGGGTGCACAGTGACACATCCGGCTGCGGGATCGTGGGCGGCCAAGGCGTGGTGGAGACAGTCGGCGTCGTCGTGCGGGTCAAGGACGATCGTGACCGGGGCGGCGGCAGCCGTCTGCTGTGGGGGCGGCGATGGCTGGGGCAGGGCCTGGCTCATGTCAGGTGGCCGCCCAGACGGGCGAACACGCGCCGTATCGCCACGCGGTCAACACATTCCTGGCCCAGCTGCGCCAGCAGACGCAACAGCTGGTGGGTGATCTTGGCCCAGATGCGGAAGTTGCCGCGTGCCGCGTGGCGGTAGACGAAGTCGATGTCGGCCGGGTCGGCCGCCGCCCAGATCGGATGGAAGGCGGGGATGACCTCGTGGACCTGCTTCTTGGTCAGTTGCTGGTATTCCTGCCACACGTAGATGCGCGAGGCCAGCATGGGCTGGGAGTCCAGCGCCTCGTAGCATTTGTCCCCGCCCACGAACACGACCGCGAGGTCGGTTTCCTGGTCGTCCCACAGGTGTCGCCAGTATTCGAAGCACTCGGTGGACAGCCATTGCGCTTCGTCGCACACGAGTATGCGGAATTCCTCGGCCAGCACGTTCCTGAGCAGTTTGTCGAATTCAGCGGGCCGGCTGGGCATGCGGCCGCCGATCTTCAGCGTCTCGAACAGCTTGTGCCGGATGTAGCGCGGGGTGGGCCGCTCGCGGAATTGGATGCGGTGGAACTGTCCGGGGGCCAAATCGCGCAGTGAGGCGTTGACCGCGAACGTCTTTCCCAGTCCAGCGTCGCCGTATACGCACATCATCGCCTTGGCTTCGATCACCTCGCGCAGGTTGTCCCGCGTCATCAGCAGTGCCTTGGTCGCCACCACCTGCGCGTCCGGAAGATTCAGGTAGTGGTCGGCGCGGTCGTAAGGAAGCAGGTCGTCTGCCGATACGGACATGGATACCCCTTCAGTCGGTGGTGGCGGAGAAGATGACTGTGGCGCTGGTGCCGTCGTGCAAGCGGCGCCCGTACTCCACACAGCCGGTCGAAAGCCGTTGCGCCAGGTCGTAGATGATGATCGGGAAGGTACGCGCCGGTTCAGATGATCGGCCTCGCCCGACCTCCCGTCCGGCGGCTGTGGCAGTGCCAGCGCCGCGGTCAGGCGCGCGCGCATGAAGGTCAGCGTGGGCCTCACCTGAAGGGGCAGCTCATGTAGGACCTGGGAAACAAGCGTGCGCAGGCCCGTAGCAAGTTCCACTCGCTGCTCGACAGTGCCGCGGAGGAACAGCATCGCCCCTTCCTCGATCACCCTCCGTAGCGGGCCGTAGGCCAGCCGCTCTATCGGGAGGGAGATCGCCGGTCCGCACGGCAGGCCCATCGGCACCCCATCGCGCCGTACATAGGGATGCTCATCGCTACGCCACGGCATGACACATCAGCCTTCCCGGCTCACCCCAGCGGGAGCCAGAACGAAGTGAACAGCAGGGAAGGAACGCCCCGCAGGCTGCTTTGGCCGCTCTAGGCGGATTCGGTTCGCGCTTTCCGGGCCAGCGGCGACACCCAGCCGGCCGGAAGATCCTCATCGCGGGGTGGATCATGGATGGCCAGCGCGGCCATCGCATCCCTATTGAGCTCCCGGGACTCGGCGTTGGCTTCCTCGGCCGCCAGAACCGTCATGCGCCGGGGAGGCTCGGCCGAGGTGACCGGGCGGTAGCGCGCCTTCATGGTGCTCGCGGCCTTCTGCTGTGTCGCGCGAGTGCGCTTCTTTGTCCGCGCGCGGGCACGCTGGATATCGGCTCGGTCTTCGGCGTTGGACCGGTCGGAGAGGAACGCCGATCCCAGATAGTGGCCGTCGCGGGCGTCGAACACCTCCACCTCGTCCTCATAGTGAGGCAGCAGCCGCACCTTGACCTGGATACCTGCCAGATCGGTCATCCAGCCCGCGACGTAACGCAGGTTCTTCGGGGTTGAGGAACCCAGGAACAGCGGTTGGCGATGAGAATGATCTTGCTCGGTAGGTGACGTCCGGGTTCGGCGTGTGATCGCTCTACCTGGAGTTTTCTGGGCCGTGGATGATGCGGTGGATGGTGGAGCGTCCGACGCTGTACTCGGTGGCCAGGTCGGCCAGGGACACCTCGCCCTCGGCGTAGCGGCGGCGGATGGAGCGCCGGGCGGGTTCGGGCAGTTTGGGTTGCTTGCCCTTGAGCTTGCCGTTCTTCTTGGCCAGGGCCATGCCCTCGCGGGTGCGCATGTGCCCGAGGTTGGCCTCGAACTCGGCGACCATGGCGAGGGTCTGCAGGAACAGCCGGCCGAACGGGTCGTTCCAGTCGTAGACGGATGCGCCGAGTCCGAACAGGACGCCGCGGCCGGACAGGTCGGTGAGGATCTGGTTGGCCTCGGCCATGTTGCGGGCGAAGCGGTCGAACTTGGTTACGGTGAAGACGCTGCCGTCCCAGACGGCGGCGAGGGCCTGGTCGAGGCCGGCGCGGTTGCGGCGGGTGGTGCCGGAGAAGCCGCGGTCGATGTAGATCCGGTCCTCGGGGACGCCGAGCGTCAGCAGTTGCTCGGTCTGGATGATGACGTCTTGCTCGTCGGTCGAGCAGCGGGCGTAGCCGACGCGGGTTCCGTTCACGCGCTCAAGTGTTCCGGATAGGGGGTCTTCACCGGAACAGTTCGCGGAACACCTATACGGAACACCTCGACCTGGGGCTCTGCCCGGGCTGGCGGGTGTTCCGGTTGAGGATCCCCTTACGGAACACCACTCTGATCACTTGCGTTGGGCCTTGACGGCCGATGTCCCGTCTCATTAAGTCCTGCGGCTGTCTCACCTGACCGTCTCCGGTTAGCGCACGAGAGACAAGGCCAATTGAGACCGCCCACGTCAGCGCGTTGTCACCTACCAATCGGCGGCGCTGGAAACGCGCCTGGCAGACAACATCAAGTGAGACGACGGGACTTCGACGTCTCAGTCGACTTTGCATCTCCGCTGGTAAGAGGACCGTCCGGCGTCAAGATCGAATGAGACGGGACAGCCGAGCGGCGATGAACCGCGCCGCGCCCGCCGACGTGGCTCTGATCAAGCAGGAGCTTGATGATCTGGAACGTGGCCGTGCTGTGCGTGCCGGGGTGCGTTCGGCCGGGGGCGTTCCGGTGTGCCAGGCAGCCAGGCCAGGGCGACGAGGACGCCAAGGAGTCCGAGGCCGCCGCTGGTGACCAGGACGATGTCCAAGCCGTGGACGAAGGCGGAGCGGACCATGTCCGCCAGGCCCGCGGAGCCTGCGGATCGTGCGGCGGCCAGCCCTGCGAAGACGCTCTCGCGTGCTTGCTGCGGCACTGCGGCGCGGTAGGCGGACGTCAGGATCGAGCCGAGGACTGCCGCGCCGAAACTGCCGCCGAGGGTGCGGATGGACTGGTTCACCGCGGCGCCGACGCCGGCGTCGCCGGGTGGCAGAGAGCCCAGTGCCCCGTCCATGACGGTGGGCAGGACGCAGCCGAGGCCAAGGCCATACATGGCCGTCCACACGGCCGCGGATCCGGTGCCGCTGCCCGTATTGGTCGTGGCGCCCCAGAACAGGCCCGCGGTGAGCAGGACGAACCCCAGGCCGACCGCGAGTTTGGGGCCGATCGTCCGGCTCAGCCTGGCTGCCGCCGACATCCCGATGAGCATTCCGGCGATGAGCGGCAACAGCCGCAGGCTGCTGCCCATCGCGTCCGCGCCGAGGTTTGCCTGGAAGTACTGCGGCAGCGCGAATAGGACGCCGAACATGGTGAAGTTGACGAGCGTGGCCAGTGCGGTGCCGATGGTGAAGCGCGCGCCGGCGAACAGCGAGAGGTTCACCAGCGGCGCGCCGGCCCGTCGTTCCCAGAGCACGAACAGCGTCAGTGCGGCTGTCCCGCCGAGGATGGGGCCGAGCACGGCCGCGTCCGTCCAGTCTCGTTCGCCGATCTCGATGAGGCCGTAGGTCAAGGACGTCAGGGCCGCACTCGACAGCACCAGGCCGCCCACGTCGATCCGCTTGCCGCGCTCGCGCGGCGATTCGGGCAGCCAGGCGGCGACCGCGAGGAACGCCAGCACGACCACGGGGAGGTTGATCAGAAAGACTGAGCCCCACCAGAAGTGGCTCAGCAGCCAGCCGCCCAGGAGCGGGCCGATGGGGAAGGCCAGCATCGAGGCGCCCGCCAGCGTCCCGATCGCCTTCGGCCGCTCCTGCGCGGTGAACATGGTCGAGATCAGGGCCAGCATTGTGGGCATGATGAGCGCTGCTCCCAGGCCCAGCGCGGCTCGCGCCGCGATGAAGATGCCGGTCGAGGGGGCGTAGGCGGCGGCCAGTGAGCTGGCTCCGAAGATGAGCAGCGCGGCCAGGAGTGTCTTCTTGCGGCCGAAACGGTCGCCCGCCATGCCTGCCGGGATCATGCCGGCGGCGAGGACCAGTGTGTAGACGGTGATGAACCACTGCAGCTGGGCGTTGTCGGCGTGCAGGTCCTCGGCCATGCTCGGCAGTGCCAGGTTCAGGATGGTCACGTCGAAGCCCACAGCCAGGGACATGAGAACGAGCGCTATGAGTGCCCACCATCTGTGGGGGTGGGGTTGGTGTGACATCGCGGCGGCCTACTTCGCGGTGTTGGTGAGGAGTTTGTCGAATTCGCGGTCCGGCAACGTCCTGTTGAGCTCCAGGAGCCTTTCGGCCATGTAGCCGACCGCGTAGCGCGTCTCGGGCCTGCCTGCTTCGATGGCCTGGCGGATGACGGTGGCGACGACGCCGGGGTCGCTGGCTGGGGTGTTCTCGCCGAGTTGTGTCTCGGCGCGTTCGGCCATGGCTTCGGCCATCTGCCCGTACGCGGTGGCGCCGGAGATCTGGCGGAGGTCTTGTGCGGTGTGGTCCTCGAACCCGGTCTTGATGATGCCGGGCTGGATGATCACGACGTCGATGCCGAACGGTTCCACCTCCATGCGCAGGCTGTCGGAGTAGGCCTCCAGCGCGTGCTTGGTCGCGTAGTACCAGCAGCCGAGCGGCAGCGCGATCTCGCCGCCGATGGAGGAGACGTTGATGATGGTGCCGGATCTCTGTTCGCGCATGTGCGGCAGGACGAGCTGGGTCAACCTTGCCGGGGCGAAGACGTTGACCTCGAACTGGTCGCGTGCCAGGTCGAGGGGGATGTCCTCGGCTGCGCCATGCAGGACGGTGCCGGCATTGTTGATCAGAACGTCGATGCGGTCCTGTTCGGCGACGATGGTGCCGACGGCGCGTTCCAGGTCTTCGGGCCGGCGTGCGTCCAGTGCCAGGGCGTGTCCGCCGGCGTCGCCGATGTCGTCCATCTTGTGCACGCGCCGCGCTGCGCCGTAGACGATGTGGCCGGCGCGGATGAGCTCGAGTGCGGTGGCCTTGCCGATGCCGGCTGAGGCGCCGGTGACGAGAACGACCTTCTTCATGGGGTGGAACCTCTCTCCTGGGTCGGGGAAACGCTAGGGTTGTATCCGGAAATGAGGCAACTCGCAGAAATTATTTGCGCAGGTAAATGCCCCTGTATTGGTGCAATGAGCCTGTAGCTGAGCGCAACATGAGCTGGAGCGTCCTCGGACAGGGGAGAGGGATCACATGCCAGGAGGCCGGTTGACCTCCGAGGATCGTCGCCGGATCGCCGAAGGGCTGGCGGCCGGGCTGACCTATGCGGAGATCGCCCGCCGGCTGGGCCGGTCCAGGTCCACCGTCACCCGCGAGATCGCCAGGAACGGTGGCCCGCACGGCTACCGGGCGGCCCGTGCCCAGCACGCGACGAGCTGGCGCGCCCGCCGCCGCAAGCGCGTCCCCCACGCGGTCGTTGCGCCCGCCGCCAACGACCTCGGCGTCCGCACGACACGGGAGTTCGCGCAACAGTTCGTCGCCATGATGATCGAGACCGGGCTGACGCCCATGACGGCCAGGGTGTTCGCCGCCCTGTTTCTCAGCGAGAGCGGCAGCCTGACCGCCACCGAGCTCGTCCAGCAGCTCCATGTCAGCCCGGCGACGATCTCACACGCCATCAAGTGGCTCGAGCAGCGCGGGATGGTCGCCCGGGAGCGCGAGGCGCGCCGGATGCGGTACTCCGTCGACGCCGACGTCTGGTACCACGCCTGGGTGGCCAGTGCCAGAGCGATGGCGATCTGGGCCGAGACCACCCGGCGCGGTGCCGGGATCTTCGGCACCGACACACCCGCCGGCGACCGGCTCCAGACCACCAGCCAGTTCCTCGAACTTCTCGGCCACGACATGGCCCAGGCGGCTGAGCACTGGCGGCAGGCCCTGTCCATGCAACGCCGGCTCTGAACGGTCAGAACGACCGGCTGCCACCGTATGTACGCAAGGCGCGAAACCGACGCCGCCGCAGCGCCAACGTCGACCACGGGATGAGCAACCCGCCCTGGTCCCCTGCCGGACGATACAAGTCCACCGCTGCCGGGCGTTTCCGCTGCTCAGGCAAATGTGTTGGATGTTCGGCGGATATACTACGAGAACCCCAAGAACCCCCGCACCGCCATGCGCTACGTCAAACCCGGCGCCGAAGCCATCGCCAAGGTCACCGAGGTCCCGGCACCCCGCCGCCGTCAGGATCGACCTCCACCACCACCGGCATGACGTAGCGCACCCACCGGCGTCAGGGTGGACCGTCGCGTTCTTCGACGATGACGATCCCGCCCTCCTCATCCTCGTCCAGGTCGTCGACGACCTAGTCCCACGGCGGGTGCATCTCCTCAGCCATCCGCGCATCCTTCGAAAGATTGGCCAAAAGGACAGGATCGCGCAGCCAGGGCGGACACGGCGGACGATTCGCCAGATCCCTGTGATCTACACCCCCTCCTCCTCCACGCCGCCGTCGGGGATCTCGCCGAGCTGCCGCAGGCCTTCGGCCGGTGCAGAGGAAGAGATGGAGTAGCGGCCCAGAACGTTGAGGTGGGCGTGGCCGAGCGGGGACAGCCGGGCGGCATCCTCGTCCTTGACCGGGATGCCGTCGGCGCGCAGCCGGTCGACCGCGGCCGACAAATACTTCGAGTTCCACAGCGCGACCGCGTTGACGACCAGACCCAGAGCCGCTAGTTGATCCTCCTGGCCCTCCCGATACGCCTTCCGGATCTGCCCGTTGCCGCCATGGCAGATCTTGCGGGCGAGCCGGTGCCGGGACTCCTGCACGGTGAGCTGCTTGTTCAGCTTGCGGCGGTAGGTGTCGTCGATCGGGTCCAAGATGGACAGCAGGTGGAGGGTCTTGTCGATCCGGCCGTACTCGGCAAACGCCTGCCCGAGCGGGGTGGGCCGCCCGTTGCGGGCGTACATGCGCAGCAGGTCGTAGGCGCGGACCTGGTTGGTCACTAGTGATCCGGCGACCCGGGTCATGTCCGACCACTGGGTGTGGATCTTGTTCCGGTTGATCTTGTTGCGGGCGATCGCCTCCAGCGGCCCGTACGCCGGCGTGCTCCCGTCTGGCAGCTCGGCGCGCCAGAACCGCTGGTCGCCCAGGTCGGCGAAGCGGGGCGCGAACCGGTAGCCGAGCATGGAGAAGATCCCGAATACCGTGTCCGAATCGGATGCCTGGTCGGTTGTGACGACCTCGGGCTGCGGGCCGGCGTCGATGTTGATCAGGGTGTCCAGGATGTACAGCGAGTCGCGCGGCGTGCCGGGCACGACCATCTGCCCGATCCCCATCACCTGATCATTGACTGCGTTCAAAAGCGTGAGGCCGCGCTTGTAACCGAAGTACTTCGGCGACGGGGCGGCGTTGATTGTCTGGACGGGGACGACGAACCGCAGCCCGTCGACCGATGCGAGCAGCCCGCCGCCCCACAACTTCACGATCGGCACGCCGCGCTGGGCCTCGATCAGGATCGCGTTCGCAGCGGCGTGCGTCTCGGCCCGCACGTAGTTCTGATCGACGTGCGACAGGCGGCCGCGAGTCAGCGCCTCATCCCCGTCCTTGATCACCGGGGTGAGGCCGACGTTGCACGCCTCGCTGATCAGCAGCGCCACCAGGGATCGGGGCAGGTCGTGCATGCGGGTGGACACCTCGGCCAGGTGCACATAGGCGTCCAGGAACCCGGTCCAGGAGTGCACCTCCAGCAGCAGCTCGGGCAGGTCGATGCGCGGCAGCATCGCCTGGCAGGCCGCGCGCAGCCACTTCAGCGACGGGCTCTCGCCCAGCGCGCCGAGCTTCTCCACCGACAAGCGGGCATGCCCATCGGTCGGGGTGACCACCCGGACCAGGGCGTCGTCGCCGGCTTCTTCGAGACGGCCGGCCATCTGCCGCCACGCCGCGTCCAGCGCCAGCAGCTTGGCGTCCAGATGGGCCTCGACGGGGTCGGTGAGCGACAGGGAGGCGAGCACGTCCTCGCTGATCGCCTCCCACGCCTTGCCGTCCAGCAGGTGGGCGCGGGGATCGGCCCACCGCAGCGACGGCGTGGCGAACACGTCCCGCACCTGCAGCGCCCGAAACAGCCCCTCCAGGACACAGACCACATACGCGTCACGGTCCACCGCGCCCTTGGCCAGCTCGGGGTTGGCGAACACCGGCCGCTTCCACGCCGCCGACACCAGGGACGCGTCAATCTCCTTCGGCGCCAGGGGCTTGCGGGAGACGTGCCGACGCGCCAACTCCGGCAGCCTGCGCACCGCGGCCAAGACCTTGCGGCCACCAGCCGCCGCGCCCAGCGCCTTCGACTCGCCCAGCAGCTTCAAAAACGGGCGGACGGTGTTGTACTTGTCGACCAGCGCCGCGCGCAGCGCCGCCTCGGCCGCGCCATCGTCGTCGGGCACGAGCTGGTCAACCTGTTCCAGCGCGGCCAGCACCTGCTCCTTGCTCGCCCCGGCTTCGGCGATGACGGCCGTCCACAGCGCCGCGGGATCCAGGTCGGCACCCGCCTCGGCGACCAGGTCGAGCTGCTCGACCAGCACCCGGCCCGCCCGCGACAACAGCTTGGATGCCTTCTCCAACTTCGGCAGCATCGCCAACCGGTCGCCCGAGGACTTGCGACGCGCCGGCGAAATCAGCCGCGAGGCCATCAGCAGCGCGAACAGATCAAGGGCGTCGTCGATCGCCTCAGCCTCCAACGACCGGGTCACCGCCAGCATCGTCGCCGTCTTCCGCGGTTCCTGCAGACGCGCCAGCAGCGGCGCCTTGCTACCCGCCCCGTACTTGGCGAGCGTCTTCATCCGCCGCACCGGCACCTTGTCGACCCGTACCCGCCCCAACCGGAACCGGGCGATGTCGTCCACCCGCTGCAGCGCCCGCACCATCTCCGTGCCCGACTGCCTCTTGGGCGCCTGCCGCAGCCGCTCCAGCTCTGACATCCGCGCCCCGGGAGGAACCACCAGCAGCCCTGACAGCTCCCGCCGCAACGCCGCATCAGCGCGCTCCACCTGACGCGCCACCGTCGCGTACAAGCGCTCATCGGCCTGCTCCCGGACGCTGGCCACCAGCCGCTCCAGCACCGTCACCCCCGGCAGCAGCACCCGATGCCTGCGCAGCCACGCCACCGACTGATCGAACAACGCCGTCGGCCCCTCGGCATGCGTCCACGCCCGACCGTGCAGAAACGTCAGAAACCGCTTGGCCAGAACCCGCCCCTCCCACGACTCCCGGTCGTCGAAATCGTGGTAGCCGTAGGAGTCTCGGATCATCCACGCGTGCTCATAGGCCGTCTTCAGCCGCTCGGAGTACTTCTTCACCTGCGAGGGATCGCCGATCCCCAGCTGCTCGGCCAGATAGTCCACCACCGGCCACGGCACCGCCAACGGATCTTCCAGGAACAGGCCCTTGTACCGGACCGTCCCGATCTGGACGGCCACGCCCAGGCGATGTGAGTCCTGGCGCGACTTGGCGATCACGTCCCGATCGAACGCGTCCAGGAAGAAGAACTTCTCCAGATCCGACAGCGACGGCAGCTCCTCGAACGCCGTATACGCCCTGACCTGGTCGTCAGACAAAAACCCCACAGGCATGGGTGACAACGGTAGACATGTCGCTGATCACCGTCAAAGCGACGATCACGCCAGATGTCTGGATCTCGAAGCTGGCCCGATCACGCACCGAATCCGGACGTCACAAATCGAGCAAGATCATTCTCACCGCCAACGGCTGTTCCTGGGTTCCTCAACCCCGGGGAAGTCCCAGAGTTCATGCGAACTGAAGGTTCATCGAATGGAACCGAAGGGCCTTCATCCTTCATGGACCGTTTCGACCCTTGGGTTCGTCACGACTGGCGGGGTCTTGCTCTTCGGCTGCGGTGGCCAGTAGGACGCGGGCGTTCTCGGCATAGCGGATGGCGGTCTTGGGATCGAGACCGAACACTGCGGCGAGGTGGAGGGGGTCCGGGCCGTGCGTGAGGGCTTCTTCGAGCTGCCGATCAACGCGAAGGCGTTCGAGTGTCGCAGCCTGACCGCGGAGCTTCTTGGCGAAATAGATCTTGGAGACCGGACCGGTGCCGAGGGCGCTCAGCTGGTTGATCAACAGGTGAGGATTGGCTGTGTTCGGCCAGCGGGTGCGCCGGTAATCGAGCCATTCGAGCAGGATCTGATGGGTGAACTCGTCGATGGGGCGGGTGCGGCCGGCGATGGTGAGCCGTCGGTTGCCGAGGTCGACGTCATCGAGGAGCAGGGAGCGGATAGCGCCGGTGCGGGCGGCGTGAACGGCGGCGAGCATGAGCACGAGCCGGGCGGCGGGGGTGGTGGCGACTTCGGTCGCCCGGTCGATGTCGTCCTGGTCGAGCCGCTGGACGAGCCCGTAAGGGTGCTGGCCGATGCGGATGCCGCGGGTCGGGTTGCGGAAGATGCTGCGCCGTTTGCGGCAGAACGCGAACAACGATCTGGCCGCAACCAGGAAGTTCGAGCGGTGAAATCCCTGCATGCCGTCGAGGATCGAGGCGAGGTCCTCCCGGGTGACTTCCCGCAGGTGTTCGTATCGGTCTGACCAGTGCAGCAGCGTGGGACGCAGCCGGTTCACCTGGATCCAGACCGACTTGATGTTGCGGGGCTTGATCCGCGGTGCGCCGTCGCGCAGCGCCCGCGCCCAGGCCTCGACATCATCTCGGATGCCTGGGGCGAGTCCTTCCAACTTGGCTTCCAGCCACCCGTCGAAGGCCGGCGGCCGGTCATCTGGTGGATTTCGACCTTGTGACGCAGCTCCAGGAACAGGAAGAACGTCTTGATCGCCTGGGCCCGGGCCAGCCGGGTTCCCTTGGCGGTGGCGCGTAGCACCTTGCCGAAGTACGTATCGGCGTCGGCCGGTTCCATCTCCCACAGCGGCCGACCGAACCAGGCCCGCACCTGCTCCAGATGCACCACATCGGCGGAGATCGTCCCGTCCGACAGCCCCGCTGCCGCCCGAGCCAGCACGAACCCGGCCAGCACGTCGGTCTCCAGCGCCTCCAGGTCCTCCGCAGCGGCCGGGGCACGCGCCACCCGCAGATCCTTCACCACCGCCAGCGCCAACTCCGGCCACCTCGCCTTCACCCTCACAGCAAGACGAACGACCAGGACGATAGACCTTCAGAATCCCCGAAATCTCATCAACTTCCACAGAAGCCGGAGCACCAGCAGATACGCCCAGGCCCTGGTACTGGAGAGGCCAAAGAAGCCCAGCGGAACTCAAGGGTTATTAATTAGCTCACGCGGGTCACCACACACCTCGGAGGCGTCGGGACGCTGCTCGGCGGGGTACTGGCCCAGGCGTTCTCGTGGCGTACGGCGTTCCTCGTCATGGTCGTCCCCGGCCTGCTCACGGCCCTGCTCGTCTGGCTGCTCCGCGAGCCGCC
>NZ_JBFANV010000141.1:0-21089 GCF_040674955.1 Nonomuraea sp. NPDC049695
GCCGCGCTCGCGATGCTCGAGATCGGCAACATCGGCCTCGTGGCCATCGTCGGCGGGCTCGTCGTGGGCCTCGGCTGGGCGCTCGGACAAGGTGGCCTTCACCGGCTCGACGGCCGCCGGCCGGCGCATCGCCGCCATCTGCGGCGAGCAGCTCAAGCGGGTCAGCCTGGAGTTGGGCGGCAAGTCCGCCGCGATCATCCTGGACGACGCCGACCTGGCCGCCAGCATGGGCTTCCTGTCTCTGGCCTCGCTCATGAACAACGGCCAGGCCTGCGTGGCCCAGACCCGCATCCTGGCCTCGCGCAACCGCTACGACGAGGTCGTCGAGGCCATCGCCGGCATGACCACCTCCCAGCCCGTCGGCGACCCCTCCGACCCGGCGACCGGCATCGGCCCGCTGGTGGCCAAGCGCCAGCAGGACCGGGTGGAGGGGTACATCAGGATCGGCATGGAGGAGGGCGCCAAGGTCGTCGTCGGCGGCCTCGACCGGCCCTACGACCGCGGCTGGTACGTCTCCCCCACCGTCTTCGCCGGCGTCAGCAACGACATGCGCATCGCCCGCGAGGAGATCTTCGGGCCGGTCCTGGTCGTGATCCCGTACGAGGACGAGGCGGACGCCGTACGCATCGCCAACGACAGCGACTACGGCCTGGCCGGCACGGTCTGGACGGGCGACACCGAGCACGGCATGGACGTGGCCCGCCAGGTCCGCACCGGCACGTACGGCGTCAACTGCTTCATGCTGGAGACCAACGCGCCCTTCGGCGGCTTCAAGGCCAGCGGCATCGGCCGCGAACTCGGCCCCGAGGGCCTGAACGGCTACCTGGAGTACAAGACGATCGCGCGGCTCGGCTGAGCTCAAGGGCCTCGTGGCACGACGCCACGAGGCCCTTGATGCGAAATGTGCACCCAGCGCGCCCCCGCAACGCTAGGTACATATCCCGCTACCGGAAGTATGTCCCACGTCCACCGCCTCGGCGGTTTCCTTCCCCAGGGACTTTCTCCCGGCGGTTTTCTTCTTTCCGTCCTAGATAGACGCTTTTAACTCACGAAAGGTTCGATGCAATCCATTTGCCGATTCTGCGGATGAGGCCGGGGGTCGCGGCGGACTCCGCGTGCCCGTACCCGGGCTCGATCCAGAGCTCCTTCGGCTCGCGCGCGCCCGCGTAGAGCTGGTGCGGGTGGTCGAGCGGGAAGAACGCGTCGGCGTCGCCGTGCACGATCAGCAGCGGCGTCGGCGAGATGAGCCCGGCGGCCTCGTGCGGCGGCATCGGGATCGGGTCCCACTCGCCGCGGGCGATCCGCGTGCGCTTGGCCATCCTGGCCGCCCAGCGGCCGAGCGGCCGCTCGATGGCCCAGTGGACCTGCCGCATCGGCTTGGTGCCCCGGTAGTACCACCGGGCCGGTCCGCTCACCGCCACCACCGCGTCCACGCCCCCGTGCAGCGCCGCGTGCCGTACGGCCACCGCCGCGCCCATGGAGAAACCCACGACCGCGATCTTGGAGTAGCCGACCACGCGGGCGTGCCTGACGGCGGCCTCCACGTCGAGGATCTCCACGTCGCCGACCGTGGTCTCGCCGCCGGAGCGCCCGTGGCCGCGGAAGTCGAAGGCGACCACGCCGCCGTACTCGCTCAGCACGTGCACGATGCGCCGCGCGCTGCGCTCCCGCCACGACCCGGTGAACCCGTGCGCAACTACTATCCCCAGCTCCGTACGTGTGGACGGGGTGTGCGCGGCGTCGATGCGGACCCCGTCGGCGGTTCGCAGCATGACGGGGTAGTTGGGCGCGAAGGACATGGATATGAGCTTATGTTCGCCCCGCGTCCACCCCGTGCTCGGCCGCCCACACCGCGATCTGCGCCCGTGAGTCGAAGTCCAGTTTCTCCATGATGTTGGCGATGTGCCGGGCCACGGTGGCCCGGCTGATCACCAGTTCCTGGGCGATGCCGCGGTTGCTGAGGCCGCGGGCGAGCAGCACGGCGATCTCCTGCTCCCGCGCGGTCAGCCTGCCGTACGGCGCCGCCTCCTGAGCGGGCGTGCCCGGCTGAGCGAGGGCGCGCCCGGCCTCGCCCTCGAGCACCCACCTGGCCACCTCCTCGGGCGACCGCTCCGCGCCCTTGGCCCAGAGCAGCGCCACCCGCCCGGCCCCGAGCCTCGAGCGGGCGAGCACCAGCAGCTCCTGGATGCGGCCGGGCGTGCCGAACTGCCCGATGGACTCGCGCAGCGCGGTGGCGGCCGACCCGGCCAGCACCGCGCCCTCCAGGTCGTCCTGGGCCCGCGCCAGGGCGGACAGCGCCACGAGCGCGCGCATGACGCCCCTGCGCTGGCCCATCTTCCTGCTCAGGTCAAGACCGGCGGAGATGTGCCTCCTGGCCGCGGCGTAGTCGCCCAGCCCCGCCGCCACCCGGCCGAGCTGTGCATGGCAGCGGGCCAGCTCGACGCGGTTGTCCATCTCCTCGATCAGCGGCAGTGCGGCGGCGTGGTGGGACCTGGCCGTCTCCAGGTCACCCGCCGCCTCGGCCACCGCGCCGAGATGGGTCAGCGCCCTGGCCACCGTCCAGTGGTGCCCGGCCTCCCTGGCCAGCGCGAGCGCCTCATCGCCGTAGCGCTGGGCCTGGTGCAGCCGTCCTTGGAAGAGCGCCAGATTGAGCTGGGCGATCCTGGCCGTGCTCAGATTGAACAGGTCGTCGTGGGCGGTGGCCGCCGCCTCCAGCTCATCGAGGTAACGCCGTGCCTTCTCGCTCTGCCCGGTGCGGAAGAACACGCTCAGCGCCACGCCGTACGCCATGCCCAGCCAGTGCGTGTACGGGTGGCGCTTCTGCTCCTCGACACTCTGCACGATGAGCTCCTCCGCCCCGGCCAGCTCGTCGGCGAGCTCCAGCCCGTACGCCAGCGCGCCCTTGGCCACCGCGATCAGGTCGGCGGGCACGCCGGACAGGTCGAGCGCGAGCAGCTGCTCGTGCCAGGCGATGCTCTCGCCCAGGTCGCCGCGGACGATCAGCATCGCCAGCGACACCCGGGCGAGGCGCAGCCCGAGCACCGGGTCGCGGCTCTCCACCGCCCGGTCCACCGCGTGCCTGGCGTCGTCGAGGAGGGCGCGGCCCTTGGTGAAGTGCGCGAACCGCTCCTGCCACGGCTTCCTGCGGTCGTACGAGGCCGCCGCGTAGCCGCGCTCCAACTCCTCGCAGATCACCTTCAGGTGCCTGTCGCGCAGGCGCTCGCACTCCCCGGCCTCGTCCAGGCGCTCGGCCGCGTACTGCTTGATGGTCTCCAGCAGGCGGTAGCTGCCGGGGGCGTGGTGGAGCACGAGCGACTTGTCGACCAGGCCGCCGAGCAGGTCGAGCACGTCCGCCCTGCGCACGATGCCGCCGTCGGCGCACACCTGCTCCGCCAGGCCCAGGTCGAACAGTCCGGCGAAGACCGACAGCCGGCGCAGCAGCACGCGCTCCTTGGGCAGGAGCAGCTCGTGGCTCCAGTCGACGGTGGCCAGGAGCGTGCGCTGCCTGGCGGGGGCCGTGCGGTCGCCGGTGGTGAGCAGGCTGAAGCGGTCGCCCTTGCGGTCGGCGATGCGGTCGGCGATGCGGCCGGGGCCCAGCAGGCTGGTGCGGGCCGCCGCCAGCTCCAGCGCGAGCGGCAGGCCGTCGAGCGCGTGGCACAGGCGTACGACGTCGCCCATGCAGCCGGTCACCCCGCGCGCGCCGGCCGCGTGCGCCCGCTCCACGAACAGCAGCACCGACTCCGCCTCGGGATGCCGCTCGTCCGGCAGTTCCAGCGGCGGCACCCGCCAGATCAGCTCGCCGGGGATGTGCAGCGGCTCGCGGCTGGTGAGCAGGAACCGCAGCCGCGGGCACTCGGCGATCAGGTCGGCCACCAGCTCGGCGCAGCGGTCGACCAGGTGCTCGCAGTTGTCCAGCACGATCAGGGCGTCGGCGCCGCGCAGGCGCGTGCGCAGGCCGTCGAGCAGCCGTCCGGGCACCTCGTCGCGTACGCCGAGCACCTCGGCCAGCTCGTTGACGAGCAGCGCGGGGTTGCCGATGCGGGCCAGCTCCACCAGCCACACGCCGTCGGCGAAGCGGTGCGCCTGCTGCGCCGCCACGCGCAGGGCCAGGCGGGTCTTGCCGATGCCGCCGACGCCACTCAGCGTGACGACGCGTTCTTCGTGGACCAGCGCCGCCAGCTCGGCCAGGTCGCGGGCGCGTCCGACGAAACGGTTGGGCTCGGCGGGGAGATTGTGCAGGACTTGCGCGGTCATGTGGGGCCCAAGTGGTAGCGGGAGGATCACATCCGGTGCATAGTCTCCACCGCTTCAGTGCCCGATGGGATCACTTTCCGTGCAGAGTTCGCGACTGACCGGATACGAATGTAGGGCGCCGAGGTCGGCGACGCTCATGATGATCCTTACGGGTGATTCGTCCGCCGCGTCGAGCGCCTGCGGGACGTCGGAGATCATCACCCGGGCGCCGCTCGCCCGCATGCGGTCCCTGAGGGCGACCGCGTCGAGCTCCGCGGGCAGCGGGCAGATGACGCCTCCCGCGGCGATCACCGCGGCCGCCGCCACCATCAGGTCACAGCCGAGGGGCAGGCAGATGAGCACGGTGTCACCCTCGCGTACGCCTCTGCGCCGCAGCTGGACGGTCGCGACGGCGGACCTCTCGTCCAGCTGCTCCTCGGTGAGCTTCAGGCCCGTGCCCGAGTCCACCATGACGATCCGCTCCTCCATGTGGCCCACGGTAGGGAGGGGGTCTCGTGCATACATGGGGCGGAATATGCAGATCCTTATGCAGAAGCTCCGCCACCGCCGCGGGGCCCTTCACATACCCTCCGTGAGCACCGCCTACACACCCGCCGCGCACGCCTCAGGCGGGAGGAGCGGGGCGCTTGGCGGCCCACACCGCGATCTGCGCCCGCGAGGTGTAGCCGAGCTTCTCCATGATGTTGGCGATGTGGCGGGCGACCGTGGCGGGGCTGATCACCAGTTCGGCCGCGATGGCCCGGTTGGACAGCCCACGGGTGAGCAGGTTGGCGATCTCCTGCTCACGGGCGGTCAGCAGCGAGTGTTTGACCGGCTCGGCCACCACGGGCAGCTTCTGCGTCACCCGCTCGCCCTCCAGCACGCGGCGGGCGACGTCGTCCGGGCTCATCGCCCGCCCCCGCGACCACAGCGAGGCCGTGCGCCCGTCGCCCAGCTTGGTGCGGGCCCGGCCGAGCAGCTCCTCGATCCTGATCGTGGACGACTGCTGCCCGATCGACTCGCGCAGCGTGGCCGCCGCCGCGGCGGCCAGCACGGCGGCCTCCAGATCGCCTTCGCACTCCGCCAGCACGGACAGCCCCACCAGGCTGCGGGCCACGCTCTGCCGCTGCCCGGTCTCCCTGCCCAGGGCGAGGCTGGCGCCCAGGCACTCGCGCGCGGTGGCGAACTCGCGCAGCAGCGCCGCCACCCTGCCCATCCTGGCCAGACAGCGCGACAGATCGAGGTCGCTGCCCAGCTCGCGCAGCCAGGGGACGGCCATCTCGTACTGGGCCTTGGCGGTCACCAGGTCGCCGCGGAACTCGGCCACCGCGCCGAGCTGGGTCGCGGTCCTGGCCATGATCCAGCGATGGCCGTGCTCACGGGCGCGCGCGAGCGCCTCCTCGCCGAGCCGCTGCGCCTCGCGCAGCCGGCCGCGGGTCAGGGCCACCGCCGACAGCCCGGACAGCCCCGCCGCCTGGTTCCACGCGTCGCCCGCGCGGGTGGCCAGGGCCAGGCCCTCCTCCGCGTGGCACACCGCCTCCTCGGGCCTGCCCATACGCAGCAGGATGACCACGATGAGGCTGTGCATGACGGAGCGGGGGTAAGCGTTCGCCAAGGAGAGCCCGGTCAGGCTCTCCTCCGCCAGCTCCAGGGCGCGGCTCAGCTCGTCCCTGGCCTCCAGGCCATAGGCGAGGTACGCCTTGGCCTGCGCGATCTGCTCGGGCGGCACGTCGGTCAGGTCGAGCGAGAGGAACCGCTCAACCCAGGTGACGATCTCCGTCAGGTTGCCGCAGATGGGCAGCAGGCCCGTGCTGGCGGCGCACACGCGCAGGCCGAACTGCACGTCGCCGGACTCGGCCGCCCAGTCGAGCGCCACCCGCTGGTCGTCGACCAGGCTCTTGCTCATGGTCAGCGCCTCGAGCCGGCGCGCCCACGGCACGCCCTGCTCGACCATCTCGGTCATGAAGTGGCGCTCCTGCAGCTCGCAGAGCACGTGGAGGTGGCGTTCGCGCAGGACCTCGCGCTCGCCGGCCTGCTGGAGGCGCTCGACCGCGTACCGCCTGATGGTCTCGAGGAGCCAGTAGCGCCTGCGGCTCTCGTCGCAGAGGACGAGGGACTTGTCGACCAGCCCGCCGAGCAGATCGACGATCTCCCCCTCGGAGATCGGCTGCGCCGCGCAGATCTGCTCGGCGAGGTCGAGGTCGAAGTCGCCGGGGAACACCGACAGCCTGCGCAGCAGCACCTGCTCCTTCTCGGACAGCAGGTCGTAGCTCCATTCGACGGCGGCCAGCAGCGTGCGCTGCCGGGCGGGAGCGGTGCGGCCGCCGGTGGTGAGCAGCGAGAACCGGTCGTCGATGCGGTCGGCGATCTGCCCGGGGCTGAGCAGGCTCGTACGGGCCGCGGCCAACTCCAGCGCGAGCGGAAGTCCGTCGAGCGCCTGGCACAGGCGCACCACGTCGGCCAGGCTGTCGGGGCCCAGCCTGGTGCCGGCGGCCGTGGCCCGGTCCATGAAGAGCTGCACGGACTCGGCGTCGGGAGCGCCCATGTCGGGCAGGTCGAGCGGCGGCACCCGCCAGATCAGCTCGCTGGCGATGCGCAGCGGCTCCCGGCTGGTGGCCAGGATGCTCAGCCGCGGGCAGGCCGCGATCAGCCCCGCGCTCACCTCGGCGCACCTGTCGATGAGATGCTCACAGTTGTCGAGGAGCAGCAGGCAGTGCAGGTCGCGCAGCCGGTCGGTCACGGTGGCGAAGACGGGGCGGCCCGCCTCCTCGCACACGCCGAGCACGCGGCCGACCTCCTGGTCGACCAGCTCCGGGCGGCGCACCCTGGCCAGCTCGACCAGCCAGACGCCGTCGGGGTAGGCGGGCACGAGCCCCGCGGCGACGCGCAGCGCCAGCCGGGTCTTGCCGATGCCTCCGACGCCGCACAGCGTGACCACGCGGGTCTCGCCGAACAGCCCGCGCAGGTCGTCGAGATCGCGCTCGCGACCCACGAACCGGTTGGGCTCAGCGGGGAGGTTGTGCCTGGGGGGCTCTGGCATGTGGTCACCCTGCGTCGCTGAAGGATCACACTCTCCCACAGTGTCGCACTTTTCACAGCCCAAGCGAGCTGACGATCGCCCTTTCGTCGACGACACGCAGAATGGGGTCACCGAGCAGCCGTTTGGCGACGTCGTACGGTGCGACGACCATGGTGGCCCGGCGCTCGGCGGCCAGCACGCGGCACCCGACCACGCTCGGCTCGTGGGCGACGATGACATGGGCGCCCGCCGTCATCGCCAGATCGACCAGCCTGAGGCCCCTGAACGGCTCGCTCACCGCGCTGATCACCACGTCGTCCTTGTCGATGACCAGCCGGGAGGCGAGCTTGCGCAGGTCGCTCGCCAGCGCGTCGTGGCGGAACGTCCGCACGCCGTCGACGATGATCGCGGGGCCCGCCAGCGGGCCGAACTCGAGGGTGCGGTCGCCGATCAACTCGCTGAACGGCTTCGCCCCCGGCGCCGGCTGGAACGAGTAGACCTGCTCGACCTTCGCCACGGTGGAGTCGTAGTGACTCTGTGTGATCATGAAACGCGCCGCACCCGAGGCCGCGAGCACCGCGACCCCGCCCGCCCAGGCCACGGCGTGGACCGCGACGGGCAGCGTCGCGCCGAGCGGGACGTTGACGAGGACGTGGTCGCCGAAACGCAGGCCCTGGCGGCTCAGGCCCGCCGCGGCACGGGTGACGCGTCTGACGAACGCGGAGTAGGACAGCACCTCGCCGGTCCTGACATCGCTCACCGCCGGCTGATCCCCCCGCGTCGGCGCCGCGGCCATAACCAGCTCTGTCCACGTCATGCCGTCAATCTAAGGACGCGGGCGGCGCTTGCCATGCGCACAATTGTGCAACCCGCTATGTACGTGAGGTTTGCCACGCGTACGGTCGATCCCGAGTATGTAGGGCCGCCCTCACGCGCGCCGTCGCCCCCTGATGGAGTTTCCCCGGGTCGCGCTGGCATCTGGGGGGATCAACTAGACTTATGTGGTCGCGACTTCGCGCGGCCGACCCCACCTCACATAGAGCGAGACGTCATCATGCCTTTGAACAGCCGCGACGACCTGCGGAACATCGCGATCATCGCGCACGTCGACCATGGCAAGACCACGTTGGTCGACGCCATGCTCTGGCAGTCCGGGGCCTTCCGCGCGAACCAGGACGTCGACGACCGCGTCATGGACTCGAACGACCTCGAGCGCGAGAAGGGCATCACCATTCTCGCGAAGAACACCGCGGTCAGGCACGGCGGCATGACCATCAACATCATCGACACGCCCGGCCACGCCGACTTCGGCGGCGAGGTCGAGCGCGGCCTGTCGATGGTCGACGGCGTCGTGCTGCTGGTCGACGCCTCCGAGGGGCCGCTGCCGCAGACCCGCTTCGTGCTGCGCAAGGCCCTGGCCGCCAAGATGCCGGTCATCCTCTGCATCAACAAGGTCGACCGCCCGGACGCCCGCATCAAGGACGTCGTGGACGAGGTCTACGAGCTGTTCATGGACCTCGACGCCACGGAGGAGCAGATCGACTTCCCGATCGTGTACGCCTCCGCCAAGGCGGGACGGGCCTCCATGGAGCGCCCCGAGGACGGCGGCATGCCCGACTCGCCGGACCTCGAGCCGCTGTTCGACATCATCAAGTCGACCATCCCCGCGCCGACGTACGACCCGAGCGCGCCGCTCCAGGCCCACGTCACCAACCTCGACGCCTCCTCCTACCTGGGCCGCATCGCCCTGTGCCGGATCCACCAGGGCGTCATGCGCAAGGGCCAGCAGGTGGCCTGGTGCCGCACCGACGGCACGATCCAGCGCGTCAAGGTGACCGAGCTGCTCATGACCGAGGCCCTGGAGCGCAAGCCGGCCGAGCAGGCGGGCCCCGGCGACATCATCGCCATCGCCGGCATCCCCGACATCATGATCGGTGAGACGCTCGCCGACCCCGAGGACCCGCGCCCGCTGCCGCTGATCACGGTGGACGAGCCGGCCATCTCGATGACCATCGGCACCAACACCTCGCCCCTGGTCGGCAAGGTCAAGGGCTCGAAGGTCACCGCCCGCATGGTGAAGGACCGCCTCGACAAGGAGCTGGTCGGCAACGTGTCGCTGCGCGTGCTGCCCACCGACCGGCCCGACTCCTGGGAGGTGCAGGGCCGCGGCGAGCTGGCGCTGGCCATCCTGGTCGAGCAGATGCGCCGCGAGGGCTACGAGCTGACCGTCGGCAAGCCGCAGGTCGTCACCAAGACCATCGACGGCAAGGTGCACGAGCCGGTCGAGCGCCTCACTGTCGACTGCCCGGAGGAATACCTCGGCGCGGTCACCCAGCTCCTGGCCGTGCGCAAGGGCCGCATGGAGCACATGACCAACCACGGCACCGGCTGGATCCGGATGGAGTTCGTGGTGCCGGCGCGCGGCCTGATCGGCTTCCGTACGGAGTTCCTCACCGAGACCCGCGGCACCGGCCTGGTGCACCACGTGTTCGACTCCTACGAGCCGTGGTTCGGCGAGCTGCGCACCCGCAACAACGGCTCCCTGGTGGCCGACAGGTCCGGCCCCGTGACCGCGTTCGCGATGCTCAACCTGCAGGAGCGCGGCACCCTGTTCGTCTCGCCGACGACCGAGGTCTACGAAGGCATGATCATCGGCGAGAACTCGCGGTCCGACGACATGGACGTGAACATCACCAAGGAGAAGAAGCTCACCAACATGCGCTCCTCCACCAGCGAGGAGACCGAGAAGGTGATCCCGCCGCGCGTCCTTTCGCTGGAGCAGGCGCTGGAGTTCATCCGCGAGGACGAATGCGTGGAGATCACTCCGGAGCACGTGCGCATCCGCAAGGTCGTGCTCGACGCCGCCACGCGCGGTCGCGCAGCGGCCCGCGCCAAGCGCGGCTGAGCTTTTCCGGCCGTTCATTCGGCTGTAAGTAAAGCCGGTCAGCATCCGGCTTCGCCACGGACGATGCAGCTGCCCCCGGGTAAAGGAAAAAGGCCCGGGGAAGCAGATGTAATAACACCGTGACCCCACAACATAGAACATTCTCGTATTCCGGAGAATCATCCAAATTGTGGGAAGGCTCCGGATGGCGATGGCGTTCGGGCTGGCTCTGGTGTCGTTGGGGGCGATCGTTTGGTGCACCGTCGCAGCCAGACCGGTGGCGGGGCCCGAGGTGCCCAAGAGCACCGCGGCGCCCAACCCGTGGGTGGCGGCCGCCGCCCGCGCCGACCCCCGGGTGGGCTGGGCGCGTAAGGCCGCCACCGAGGTGACGGTCGCCAGGGCGGCCGAGGCCGACCTGGATCCGGTGCCCGATGGGCGCATCGACCCCCGCCAGCGGCAGGTCAAGGTGACCGTCGTCCACCGGCTCACGATGGCGCCCAAGGATCCGCTCATCGGCGCGCTGCGCCAGGGCACCGGGTTCCCCGGCACGCTCCAGCAGGTCACCGACGCCGCATTCGGCGCGATCAAGGTGGACGGGCCCGGGCTGGCGCCCACGACGCGCCTGGCGCCGATCCTCGACACGGACTCCTCGGGCACCACGGCCCGGTTCACGGTGACGCTGCTGCGGCAGGTCAAGCGGAGCGACCTGCTGACGCTGGACTTCAACGCCCCCAACGCGACACCCGTGATCGTCACCTCGCGCTCGATCGCGGTGCTGCCCGGCGAGTGGACGGTGCTGCGGCTGGCGGGGATCACCCCGGACCGTGAGCACGAGGAGCGGGTGGAGTTCGGCGTCGGATCGTACCCGGTGAGCATGACGCTGGCGCCCGACTCGTACGGGTTCGCCGACGTGGCCCTGGAGGACGACTTCTCGTGGGCCACCGCGCTCGGCGTGCTCACCGCGCTCGCGCTGGTCGTCTTCCTGGCACGCTCGCTGGGGCGCGGGTGGTGGGAGCGCCCGCCCAACAGGGAGCTGGTCGTCGGCCTCGCGCTGGCCGCCCCCACCCTGCTGATCCCACTGGTCGCCGAGGACTGGTCGGCGGTCACGTACGTGGTGCTCTTCGTCGCGGTGCCCGCGCTCGCGCTGCGGCACGCCGGACGGGTGCTGCCCACCAGCCCCCCGTGGAACACGCGCGACCTGCTGGTCACGACCGGGCTGGGCGTGGTGGTCGGGCTCGGCATGCTGGTCTGGTCGTGGCTGCACGGCCAGCTGTCCGGCCAGGTCCTGCTGATCGGAGGGGCGGTGGCGGCGCTGGCGGCGGCGGGGTCAGCGGTGGCGTTCAGCGTGGACCTGGGGGTCCGGTCGGTGATCGTACGGCTGGCCGTGTGGGCGGCCGAGGCCGCGATCGGGGCACTCGCGCTGGCGCTGTGGCTGCGGGCGCTGCCGACCGGGGTGTACCCGCCCGACAGCGTCCGGCTGGTCCTGGCGCTGGGCTGGGCCATGATCCCGGTCGCCGCCATCGCCGTGGCGACCAGGCAGTGGACGCGCGGCGCGGTGGTCGGCGCCGTGATCGTGAGCCTGCTCGTGCAGGACTGGCCCACCGAGTGGCTGGACTCGGGGTCGTGGAGCCTGGCGGTGCCCCGGACGGAGCCCATGATCGGCAGCCTCGCCCTCACCCCTCTGGTGCGCGGCGTGCTGGGGCTGCTGCTGCTGGGATTCCTGATGCTGGTGCTGCGGCTCTGGCGGCTCGGCAGGCAGCTCTCCGCGATCGACAGCCCGGTCACCGAGTCGACCATGATCGCCGTACTGATGGTGCTGTACATCACGCCCGGCGGCAGCACGACGCTGGCCGACATCGACGTACCGCTGCCGCTGCTCGCGATCACCTCGATCGTGGCCTGGGCGACCGCGCGCTGGCTGCTCGCGGGGCCGCGCCTGGCCCTCACCGAGCCCTCCTCGCAGGAGGAGCACCGGCAGCTCGTCAGGACGGCCTTGCACAAGCGGCTGCTGCTCGTCGCCGAGCAGGAGCTGTACCGCGTCGGACGGGGCAGGATCGGCTCGGGCGAGATGTCGATGGCCGACTTCGACCAGCGGCGGGACGCCCTGGAGGAGGCGCTGCGCCGGCACGGTCGCCACCCGGAGACCGCCTTCGCCACCGCCGCCGGGTGCACGCCCTGGTTCAACGGCGTGCACGCCTTCACGGTGAGCCTGCTGCTGAGCCTGCCCTTCGCAGTCGTGTACGGGTGGCCGGAGGGCGTGGACCTGACCAGCTTCGTCTTCGACGGGCGCTACCTGATCACCCTGCCCGCGTTCGGATTCCTGTTCGGTTACTTCTACCCGCGCGTGCGCGGCACCCAGCCGATGACCAAGGCCCTGCACCTGACGGCGGCGGCGCTGCTGACCGAGCTGTCGGGCTATCTCTCGACGCTGGTGGAGCCGGACATCGGGGTCTTCGACAAGGTGCAGGTCGTGGGGATCGTGGTGGGGCAGGTGACGGTGGTCTGCATCGGGCTGGGGCTGTTCTGGGAGTGGCGCATCATGCACCTGGCCGGGGAGCCCTGGGCGCGGGTACGCAACGTGCGCAGCATCCGCAGCCTGGCGGCGCCCACGCTGGCCATCGTCCTGGCGGCGGGCACGACGGTGGCGACCTCGGTGGCCGGGCAGACCGTGGACCGCATACTCAAGGGCGACCAGGTCACCACCACCGCCCCTCGGTGACACCTGGCGTCCCCGCCCACCGGCCGACACCGCTCGTGCCCCGCGGCCCGTGACACGGGACGGCCACCGACCGCGTTGCGCCGAACATCACCGCACCATGCCCCGCCGACCCGGCCAGGCAACCACGACCGGCACGAGACCCGCCCATCACGGCGCGCGCAGCCTACTTCACCCAGCCGGCCTTGTTGAAGTCGTCGGAGGACAGGCCCCCGGCGCCGAAGTTGGCCAGGCCCTTACGTACCGCGAGGATCTGCGGGCGCTGGTAGAGCGCGATCGAGTGCCCAAGTGACCAGACGAGCGCGTCGGCCTGGTTGTACAGCTTGACGGCTTCGGCCCTGTCGGTGGTGATCTGGGCCTTCTTCAGCAGGTCCACCAGTTCGGGCGAGCTTACCCGGCCATAGTTCTGGAAGACGTTGTCGCCGTCGGGCGCCTGGTACTGCGCGTAGGCCTCCGACAGGTAGATCAGGTCCACGTTGCGGAAGGAGACCAGGTCGAAGTTGCCGCGGTTGACGTACTTCTCGAAATAGTCGTTGCCGGGCACCTTCTCGATCGTGAGCTGGATGCCCACCTGGCCGAGCATCTGCTGCATCAGCGTGGCCTGGTCGATCTGCTGCTGGGTGGCCTCGGCCGAGATGACGAAGGACAGCTTGAGCGGCTGGCCGTCCTTGGCGCGCGGGTTGCCGTCGGCCCATCCGGCGTCCGTGAGCAGCTTCTTCGCGCCCTCGACGTCGAGCTTGCCCCATTCGGCGGAGGTGTCCTGGTAGCCCTCCTGGTTCGGCATGAAGAAGTGGTTGCCGACGGGCTTGGGATCCACGGGCAGGCCCTTCAGCGATACCGTGGCGATGGCCTGCCGGTCGATGGCCTTCTCGACCGCGTTGCGGACCTTCTGGTCGGCCAGCGGGCCGCGGCCGCCGTTCAGGAGGACGATGACCTCGTCCCAGCGGGCGCCGACGCGGATGTCGGTGGTGGGGTCGTTCTTGACCCGCTCATAGGCCTCGGTACGGACGGCGCTGGTGTAGTCGATCTCCTTGTTGAGGTAGGCGTCGAGTTGGGCGGCCGGGTCGAGGGCGCGGAAGACGATCGTGTCGAGCTTGGGTGGGGTGCCCCACCAGTTGGAGTCCCGCACCGCGGTGATCGTCTGCGCGGTCTTGTCGTAGTTGCCGATCTTCCATGCGGCGCTGGTGATCGGCACCTTCTCGATCCAGTGCTTGTTGAACTTCTCGGGGGTGTCGTACTCGGCCGCCGGGAAGAGCACCTTGAACAGCGACTGCCAGTCGGCGAACGGCTGGGCGAACGTCACCTTCACCTCGGTGGCGTCGGCCCCCTGCTCTACCTTGCTGACCAGTTCGTAGCCGGCCGAGCTGGCGATCAGGAAGCGCTTGTCCTTGCCGTTGAGGGCCTTCCACTGCGCCTCGAAGTCCTTGTACGACAGTGGCTTGCCGTCGGACCACCTGGCCTTCGGGTTCAGCTTGTAGGTGATGACCTGCGGGGAGGTCGAGGTCACCGCGGCCGAGACCAGGTAGTCGGGGTTGGCGTGCGGCACGCCCTTCGCGTCGTTCAGGAAGAGCGTGGGCTCCACCAGCGCGGTGATCGCCTGCGCGTCACCCTGCGTGCCGTCCACCTGGTTGCTGTTGTACTGCGTGATCCACTGCTGGATCGCCATGCGCAGGGCTCCGCCGTCCTTCAGCTTCTCCAGCGGCTGCGGGTTGACGCCGGAGGCGTCGGCCGCAAGCGGCGTGGCGCTGGGGGCCGCGGACGAGGCGGAAGGGCTCTGCCCACCCGCGCAGGCGGAGACCGCCAGGGCGAGTGCGGCGACCACGATGGACGGCGTTAACCTCATCGGAAGCTCCAATTTATCCAAAAACCTACCTGAACTGTATGGTAAGGGAACCTTAGCGTGCCATCGGGAGGATCTTCGTGCTGGGTTACCTCGGCAGACGAGCCGGGTACTACGTCGTGTTGCTCCTGGTAGCGGTCTTCATCTCCTACGCCCTCGCGTCGGCGAGCATGAATCCCAGGGCCTATTTCGAGGGCAGGCGCCCCCAGCCGACCGCGGAAATGGTCGACGCGCAGCTCACCGAACTCGGGATCAACGACAAGGTGCCCTTTCTCCAGCGTTTCGGCACCTGGGCCGGCAATGCCGTCACGGGCGATCTGGGCAGGACGATCGACGACACCTCGGTCAACGACGAGTTCGGCAGGCGCATCGGGGTGAGCCTGCGATTACTGCTCCTCGGTACGCTGGTCGGAACTGTGGTGGGCGTGCTGGCGGGCGCGTGGGGGGCGATCAGGCAGTATCGCTTCTCCGACCGGGCCGTCACGGTGATCTCGTTCATCCTGCTGTCCACCCCGGTGTTCCTCTTGGCGACGCTGTTGAAGATCGGCACCACCTGGCTGAACGACAACGTGGGCCACCTGATCGACTTCACCGGCGAGAAGACGCCCAACCTGCAGGGCGGGTTCCTCGTCCAGTTCGGTGACCGGGCCGCGCACCTGCTGCTGCCCACCCTCTCGATCGCGCTGGGGGCCATCGCCGCCTACAGCCGCTACCAGCGCGCGACCATGCTCGACGTGCTGGCCTCCGACTACCTGCGCACCGCTCTGGCCAAGGGCATCCATCCGAGGGCGGCCATGCTCAGGCACGGCCTGCGGACCGCGCTGGTGCCGATGACCACCTTCTTCGCCTTCGGGTTTCTCGGCATCTTCACCGGCGCCGCCTTCACCGAGCGGATCTTCGGCTGGCACGGCATGGGTGACTGGTTCATGAACGCCGTCGGCCGCAACGACCTGAACTCCGTGGTCGCCGTCAACCTCTTCGCCGCCGTCGTCATCCTGCTGTCGGGCTTCGTGGCCGACGTCCTCCTCGCCGTCCTCGATCCCCGGGTGCGCCAAGCATGATCACGCTCCGCCGCTTCGTCAGGTCGAAGGGTGTCCTGGTGGGCGCCCTGGTCATCGTCCTGCTGTTCCTCCTGGGCTTCCTCGGCCCGGTGATCAGCCCGTGGACGCCCACTCAGGTCGACTACCTGTCGATCCGTTCGGCTCCCTCGGCGGCGCACTGGTGGGGGACCAACAGGATCGGCCAGGACATCTTCTCGCAGACCACGTACGGACTCCGCAAGTCGCTCATCATCGGCCTGGTCGTGGCCCTGTTCTCGACCGTGCTCGCCTCACTGGCCGGCGCCGCGGCCGGGTATCTCGGCGGCTGGACGGACCGGGCCCTGCGCTTCTGCATCGACCTGCTCCTGATCTTCCCCGGATTCCTGATCATCTCGATGGTGTCGCCGCGGCTGAAAGGATCGGGCTGGCTGGTCTTCGCGCTCCTCCTCGGAGTCCTCGGATGGATGATCAGCGCCAGGATCGTCAGGTCGATGACGCTCTCCCTCAAGGAACGCGACTTCGTCCGGGCGGCCGAACTCATGGGTGTCCCGAAATTTCGGATCATCGCCCGACACATCCTGCCCAATGTCGCGTCGTTCCTGATCATCGACACCACGATCGCGGTCGGCGGCGCGGTGATGAGCGAGACCGCACTGTCCTACTTCGGGTTCGGCGTCCAGCCGCCCGACGTCTCACTGGGCACGTTGATCGCCGACGGTACCGAGGCCGCCATCGGCTACCCGTGGATGTTCTACTTCGCCGCGGGCCTGCTCATCGTCTTCGTGCTGGCGATCAGCCTCGTCGGCGACGGCCTGCGGGACGCGCTCGACCCCACCAGCGAGGCCGCCCGTCCCAAGCGGGGTACGGTGACGGCGCTTCCACGCTCCGAGGCGCCCTCCGACGACGTGGTCCTCAGCGTCCGCGATCTCACGGTCCGCTTCGGCGACGCCGTCGTCGTCGACTCGGTGAGCTGGGATCTGCGCCGCGGCGAGGTGCTGGGCATCGTGGGCGAGTCGGGCTCGGGCAAGTCCGTGACGGCCCTGGCCGCGATGGGACTGCTGCCCGCCACGGCCACGGTCGAGGGTTCGGTACGGCTCGGCGGCACCGAACTGATCGGCGCCGACGTCCGCACCCTCATGCGGGTCCGCGGCGCCAGGGTCGCCATGGTCTTCCAGGATCCGTTGTCGGCCTTCACCCCCGTCTACCGCATCGGCGTCCAGATCGCCGAGGCGCTACGCGCCCACACGGACCTGAGCAGGGAGGAGGCCCATGCCAAGGCCGTGGAGCTGCTCAGGTCGGTCGGCATCCCGGAGCCCGAACAGCGGGCCGAGTCCTACCCGCACGAGTTCTCCGGCGGCATGCGCCAGCGCGCCATGATCGCCATGGCCATCGCCAACGACCCTGACGTGATCCTCGCCGACGAGCCCACGACCGCGCTGGACGTCACGGTCCAGGCTCAGGTGCTCGACCTGCTCCGCAGGGCGCAGCGCGAGACAGGCGCGGCCATGGTCCTGATCAGCCACGACCTCGGCGTGATCGCGGGAATCGCCGACATGGTGGCGGTGATGAACAGGGGCGTGGTCGTGGAGGAGGGCGAGGCGGAGCGGGTGTTCGCCCGGCCTCGGGAGCCGTACACCAAGGAACTGCTGGCGGCGGTGCCGCGGCTGGACGCGGCCGTCGAGCCGCGCACGCCGGCGCGGGAGGCGCCACTGGTCGAGGTGACCGGCTTGCGCAAGACGTTCCCGCTGGTGCGCGGGTCGGCGTTCAAGCGCAGGATCGGGACCGTCTACGCCGTGGACGGCGTGGATCTGACCGTCAGGCCGGGCGAGACGCTGGGGCTGGTCGGCGAGTCGGGGTCCGGAAAGACCACCACGCTGTTCGAGATCCTCAGGATGCCGGGAGTCAGCAGGGACGCGCAGATCGTCTTCCAGGACCCGATGTCGAGCCTCGATCCGCGGATGACCGTGGGCGCGATCATCGCCGAGCCGCTGCGCGCCAAGGGGCTGCCCGTCGACAGCGTGCCCGAACTGCTCGAGCAGGTAGGGCTGAAGGCCGAGCACGCCGGCAGGTTCCCGCACGAGTTCTCCGGCGGGCAGCGCCAGCGCATCGGCATCGCCCGCGCGCTGTCGGCCCGGCCCAAGCTGGTCGTGCTCGACGAGCCGGTCTCCGCGCTGGACGTGACCGTGCAGGCGGGCATCCTGGACTTGCTCGTCCGGCTCCGCGACGAGCTGGGGCTGGCCTACCTGTTCGTCTCACACGACCTGGCCGTGGTCAGGCAGATCTCCGATCGGGTGAGCGTGATGTACCTCGGCAGGACCGTCGAGACCGGCGACACCGCGACCGTGCTGAGCGAACCCCTGCATCCCTATACCCGGGCGCTCATCTCGGCCGTGCCGATCCCCGACCCGGCCGTCGAGCGTGCCCGCGAGCACCTGCTCCTGCCGGGCGACCCGCCGAGCCCCTTCGAACGCCACCAGGGATGCCCGTTCCGCGGCCGTTGCCCGGTCTACGCGGGCCTGCCGTCGCCGGACAGGCAGCGGTGCGAGACCGAGTCGCCCGCGCAGGAGGAGCGCCGCTCAGGCCATCTCGTGGCCTGCCACTTCGCTGTGTGAGGCTTCTCTCCTCGCGCCTGCGGCACCCCGGCGCCCCCTCGGCGCGCCGCAGGGCGGGGAGAGCGAATGCGCATCTCCATCTGCGCGCGACCACGCCGCTCGCACGCGCGCCGGGTGGCCGGTGTCCTCGGCATGGCGCTCGGTAGCGGGTGGGTCAGCGCCATCGGACAGCGAGCGGCGGCCGCGGCGCGGGACCGGCCCGAGGAGGGGTCAGCGGCGTGGGAGTTCGCTGCCGCGTACGTGGGTGCAGAGCCAGTCGACCAGCGGGCCGTACGCGCGCCACGTGTCCTTCACGCGCGTGAGCACCTCCGCCGTGGACACCCACGGCTCCGGCTCGAAGCTCATCCCCGCGTAGAGCGACTTGTGCCGCAGCAGCTCGATGCGCGGGTGGTCCTCCGAGAAGCCTCGCGGCTTGGTCTTGAGCCGCTCCCCGTACAGCGCGTACCCCTGGGCCACGAGCGCCGACGTGAGGGACTCCAGCGGCTTGCCCGACAGGTCCTCGTCCACGGCCGCCCGGTAGCGGGCCACCTGGTCGGTCGCCTGCGTGTAGAAGCCGCCCGCCGTGAACAGCCCCGCCGCGCTCACCTCGACGTAGAACCCGATCCCCGGCTGCAGGTCCACGAAGGCACCCTGGTGGGTCTTGTACGGCGACTTGTCCTTGGAGAAGCGCACATCCCGATAGGGCCGGAAGAGCTGCGCGGACCCGAACTCCGGGGCCAGCTCCTCCGTGAGCGCCAGCATCGGCTCCCGCACCGCCTCCTCATAGAGGTGCTTGTGCCGCGTGAAGTAGGTCTTCGAGTTGTCCGCCTCGAGCCCCTCGTAGAACAGGAACGCCTCGTCCGGGAAGCCGCTGAAACCCATGTCACCAGGGTGCCACGCCTCGCAGGCACGACGGACCTCAGCGCTCGCTGTACGTCCGCCCGGCCGAGGGCGTCCTGCCGTACAGCTCGGAGACCGTGACGAACGTGTAGCCCTTCTTCTGAAGGGTGGCGAGTATGGTGGGCACGGCCTCCACGGTGCTCCGGTGGATGTCGTGCATGAGGACGATCGAGCCGGGTTTGGCGGCGCCGGCCCGCTTGGCCACGACGGAGGGCACGCGGTTCAGCCAGTCGAGCGTGTCCACGCTCCAGAGGATCTCCGCCAGCCCCTCGCGGCGCAGCTCGGCCACCACGCGCTCGTTCGTCGACCCGTACGGCGGCCGCATCACCCGCATCCGCACCCCGGTCAGCTTCTCCACGAGGTCGTCGGTGCGTTTGAGCTGCCGTTCGATCTGCTCGCGGGGCAGTCCGGCGAGCGCCGGATGGCTCCACGAGTGGTTGCCGATCTCGTGGCCCTCCTCCACGATGCGGCGCGTGAGGCGGCCGCCCTTGTCGGCCTCCACCATCTGCCCGACGACGAAGAACGTGGCCCGGACGTCATGCGCGCGCAGCAGGTCGAGCAGCCGCCCGGTGTACTCGCCCGGCCCGTCGTCGAAGGTCAGGGCCACGCACTTCAGCTTCGAGCAGTCGAACTTGCGGCTGCGCGGCCAGCCGGCCTGCATCGAGACCAGCCGCTTGGCCAGCACCTCGGGGGCGACGACCGCCGGCCTGAGAGGCGCGGGCGGCGTCCAGGCCTGCGGGCGGGTCGCCACCGAGTACGTGACGCAGAGCGCCAGAGCGAGCAGGGCCAACGGCAAAGCCCACACGCGCATGGTTCCCCCCGAAACGCTGCGCGCGGGGGCTCATGGATAATCCTGGACCGGTCTCCCCCGCAGCTCCCTGGTCAGGTCGTCCCACCAGAGTGGGATATCGGCCTGCAGTTCCGTGTAGCGGCGCGCCACCCTTATGGCACATCCAACCGGATCCGTACCCAGATGCCGACGTTTCACCGGTCCTTCCTGCCAACGGTAAAAACCATCTCTATACCGTACGACCAGGCCTATCCACACGGAGATGGTCCCGCCGTCGCCTACCTCGTACGCGCTGGTGACGCCCAGACCATGGAGCTCCGCTTGGAGCTTCTCCGTCGCCGCTCGGGCCTCACTCACACGCCACCCCCTGCCGACGTTCCGCCGTACACCAGGGATGTACCCAGCAACGGGCTTGAAGTGCTCCCCACCACTAAAGCCGGGGGATTCCAGCCAGCTCGGGCTCCGTCTGCGCGGTGGCCTGGGCTGCTGTTGCTTGGCGGTTCGCCTTCCGGCCCACACGGTTGCGTGGTTTGCGCGCCCCAGCCCGCACACCCGGCCTGGATTGTGCGAACTCCGCCCTCCCGGCGGTGAGGATGTTCTTGGCGGCGTTCACGTCGGCATGTTCGGTGTACTCGCACGAGGTACACCGGAAGACCGCTTGGCTCTCGCGGGACTTCCGATCCACCACCGTGCACACGTTGCATGTCTGACTCGTGTACGCCGGGTTCACGGTGATCACGCAGGTGCCCGTGGAGCGGGCCTTGCTGTGTGTGGCCAGCTCGATCCGGTGCCAGCCCTTGTCCAGGATGGACCGGTTCAGGCCGGACTTGCTAGCGGCCCCGTTGGGCAGGAACACGCCCGGCCGCTCGGGGTCTGGCTTGGGTGCCACGGCGGCGGTCATGTTCCTGGTCGCCAGGGCCTCGAACACGATCAGCTCGAAACTCGTGGCCAAGGTGTGGGCGGTCTTGGCGGCGAAGTCAGCGCGGCGACGCCGCACCTTCGCCAGCGCCTTGCCCAGCTTCGCGGCGGCGTGCTTGCGCCGGGCCGAGCCCTTCTGGGTGCGGGCCAGGCAACGC
>NZ_JBFANV010000142.1:0-20522 GCF_040674955.1 Nonomuraea sp. NPDC049695
GCCCCTGCGCCGCGAGCCGGTGCGCCAGCTCGGTGGTGTGCTGGGCCCCGCCCCCCTTGTACGGGTAGCTCGGGCCGACGATCGCGATCCGCACGCGCCTACTCTCCCCGCGACCGCACGATCAGGTCGGCCAGCAGCGCCACGGACCCGATCAGCATGCCGGAAAGGAAGATCATGACGGTGTTGGCCGGGAAGTAGAACGGATGCTGCACCATGTCCCAGAGCCCCTTCACGAACCCGATGCCCACCAGCCACAACGCCGGCGGCATGAGCACCTTGAGCGGGTTGAAGTACATGATCATCCGCAGCACCTGCAGGATGTAGCGGTACGCGTCGGACACGAAGCTGAACTTCGACTTCCCGGCCCGCTTGGCATAGTCGATCGGCAGGTAGTAGATGTCGTGCTGGTTGGACAGGAACGACAGCGTGATCGTCGTCACACACGAGAACCCGGGCGGGAGCAGCCGCAGGTAGGGCTTGGCCACCGTCCGGCGGAAGGCCCGCAGCCCGGAGTTGAGGTCGGGGATCTTCTGCCCGGCGAGCACCTCCGCCACCTTGCGGATCACGAACTTGGCCGGCACCCGCAGGAACTTGTGCGAGCCCTCCTCGCTCGTGCGCGCCCCCACCACCTGGTCGATCGTCAGATCCTTCTCCAGGATCTGCACCAGCTCGGGGATCCGGTCGTTGGGGTAGGTCATGTCGGCGTCGGTCCAGACGACGATCTCCCCCCTGGCCTCCTGCGTCCCGATGCGCCGCACCGTGCCCGCGCCGCCGTTGCGGTGGAATGCGCGGACGCGCAGGTGAGGATAGTCGGGAGCGGCCTGCTTCAGCCTGGCCAGCGTCCCGTCGGTCGAGCAGTCGTCCACGGCCACGAGCTCGTAGGTGTAGCCGCTCGAGTCCATGGCCCTCGTGATGCGCTCGACTTCGTCGATGACGTGATCCTGCTCGTTGTAGCAGGGCAGGACGATGGTGACGTACGGCGCTTCTTCCACGGCAGGTCCACTCTTGGGGGTCTCAAGCGTGCTCACGGGGGTTGAGGTTACTCTGCCCAAATCAAAGACGAGTCCACGTGCACCCAGCGGGAGCCCCTACTTTCAAGATCACCTGCGGGTCCCGGGGGAGGTCAGGGCAGGGCCATCCAGGCGTTGATCCGCAGGGAGAAGGTGCCGTCCGGCGCGTCCACGAGCGAGCGCTCGTCCTGGCGGGTGACCAGCGCCAGCACCTGGGACGCCGGCCCGTACGGCGAGACCTGGCCCTCCTCGGCGGCCAGGACGACGGGGACGCGGCCCGTGGCGCGCACGCGCTCGATCAGGCGGCGCACCCGCGCCTCAGGGGCGACGCTCATTCTGTCCTCCCGGGCCACCTCCGCGGCCGGGCGGTCGCACATGCCGCGCACGAGCTGGGTGAACCGGTCGCCGGTGACCCGCTCGACGATCAGCACCGACGCGTTGGGCGGGATCTTCGCGCACATCGCCGCCACGGCCGCCGCCTCCCCTCGCTCGACGGGGGTGAACGCGGTGCCGATCGAGGTGACGGCCGGCGGCACGAGAAGCGCCAGCACCGCGAGCGCCATCCCCCAGCGCGGGAGCTGAGGGCCGGACAGCCAGGCGGGGCCGCGTCGTACCGCGAGGTCGCGTAGCCAGGCCTGGTCGCGCAGCCAGGCCAGCCCGTACGAGGCCAGCAGGATCATTCCGGGGATCACGATGGGGACCAGGCGGCGGGCGGCCCACGGGTGGTCGGGGGTGATCTCGGGGCGCAGCAGCGTGGTGACGGTGGTCCAGCCGATGACCGCGAGCGGCGGCAGCCACTCGAACGGCCCTCCGTCCCGCAGGAGCCTCCGTACCAGCACCGCCGCCGCGAGCGTGGCCAGCACCACCACGGGCAGGCCGACGTACCAGATGACCCAGTGCAGGGAGTTCTCGAAGTAGAGCCGCGTGCCGTCGACGGGCAGCCGGTAGACCTCCTGGGTCTGCCTGATCATCAGCTCCGTGCGCCGGTCCTCCATCGTCGTGGGGATCCGGGTGACGGTCTGCAGCCACGGGCGGACGTACAGGCCGATCATGAGGAGCACCACCAGCCCGGCGCCGGCCGCGGGGGCCCACTGCGGCAGGCGGATCCTGGCGAGCAGCGGGGCGGCGGCCGTGCCGACCAGGGTGAGCAGGAGGACGGCGGCGCAGATGAACAGCAGCGGCCTGACCGAGCTCGACAGGTACGACAGGTAGGGCCGGGCGAGCAGGTACGCCGCGAGCATCCCGGTGCCGGCGCCCACGAGGAGCCCGGCCAGCAGCGGCGGCCCCAGCACCCCCTGCGGCCTGGCGAAGCGCCGCATCGCGATCAGCAGCCCCGCGAACGCCAGCACCGGCAGCACGTCACGCAGCCCGTCCACCCTGACCAGCACGGCCAGCCCGAACACCAGCCCCGCCAGCAGTCCCCGGCCCCAGCCCGACCAGCCGGGCCTGAGCCTGCCGATCGAGGACTCGACGTCCGAGGACTCGACGTCCGAGGACTCGACGTTCACCCGGGCGAGCGCGTCGTAGATCAGCCCCAGCCCGCCGAACAGCAGGATCAGCGACGGGATCTCGCTGAACGTGGTCCGCGAGGTGTAGAGGACCGGCAGGCTCACCGCGAAGGCGGCCGACGCCAGTACGGCCCAGCGCGCTCCCGCGAGCCGGGCCACCACGCCGCCCACCACGAGCACGGCCAGCCCGCCCAGCACCGCCGGGACCGCGAACGGCACCCCCAGCCAGTCGCCCACCGCGAACAGCATCGGCGGCCCCGGCATGAACTGCGGCACCACCGTCCCGTTCACGTCGTAGAACCCGACACTCTTGAAGATCAGCGCGGGATCGGCCCCGCCGAACGCCGCTGCCTGCGTCGGGATGGGCAGCGAGCCGTGGCCCGCGATCCAGGCCGCGTACTGCGCGTACGTCGCCGGATCCCGCCGGACGATGACCTGCTCGGCATGCATGACCACGTTGAACACGCCCGACGCCACGGCCACCGCCACGACCCCCGCGACCTGCCGCCACGTGGCCTGGACGACCGCGCCCAGCCGCCGCGTGCCGGCCCAGCACAGCAGGGCGGCGGCGGACAGCCCGGCCAGCCCGGCCGGCAGCGGCGCGAACCAGCCGAGCAGCAGCAGCGGCAGCCCCGCCAGCAGCCAGCCGGCCACGGCGAGCGCGGGCGCCACCGAGAGCACGGCGAGGACCCGTCCGGGTCGATCGAGTTCCATCGATGAGCGAGCGTATCCAACCTGATAGGCCACTTCGACGAACGCGGCGGGCGCGGCGCCGATGGCACGGGGCTCGCGGAATCGCGGGTAGCGTACATGTGCCGGAAAGACAAGCGGGAGGACAGGCGGGGTGATGGCGGAGGCTCGCGCCGATGAGCCCGCGAAGACCGGCCGCGGCAGGCGTCGCGCGCCGCGCGACCCGTCCCGCCGGAGCGGCAGAGGGATCCGGGGCAGGCTCGCCCTGGTCAAGGATCCGTCCTGGTGGAAGCGGCACCGGTGGTTCCTGGGGGTTCTCGCCCTCGGCACCGTCCTGCGGGCACTGGCGATGCTGGGCTACCGGCCGGCCCTGTGGTTCCCCGACTCCTACACCTACATCGTCACCGTCTTCAAGCCGAGCCCCGACCTGGTCAGGCCGGCCGGCTACCCGATGTTCATGAAGCTGCTGCAGCCGTTCCACAGCTTCGGGGTGGTCACGGCCGCGCAGCACCTGCTCGGCCTGGCCATCGGCGTGCTGATCTACCGGGCCGCGAGACGGGCGCCCCGGTGGGTGGCGACGCTGGCCACGGTGCCGGTGCTGCTCGACGCGTACCAGATCGAGCTGGAGCACCTGCTCGTCTCCGACACGCTCTTCATGTTCCTGGTCGTGGCCGCGGCGGCGCTGTGCGTGACGGAGCGGCGGGCCACGGTGGTCGCCATCGGGCTGCTGCTGGCCGCCGCCACCCTCACCAGGACCATCGGCCAGCCCCTCATCGTGCTGTTCGCCGCGTGGTTCGTGCTGCGCGGGCGGGTGCGGCTCGCCGGGGTACTGCTCGCGGCCGCGCTGGTGCCCCTCGTCGCGTACGGCGGCTGGTTCTACGCCACGTACCATCGCGTCGGCCTCGTGGGCGCGAACGGCGTCTTCCTGTACGCCAGGACGATGTCGTTCGCCGACTGCGCCAAGATGGACCCGCCGCCCGACCTGAGGGTCCTGTGCGACCCGCGGCCGCCGGAGCGGCGCCCGCCGTCCCAGGAGTACATCTGGGCGAAGGACTCCCCTCTCGTGGAGCTGCCCGGCATCACGTTCACGAAGAAGAACGACGACCTGGCGGGCAGGTTCGCGACGCTGGCGATCACCAGCCAGCCGCTCGACTACGCCGCCTCGGTGCTGACCGAGCTGGGGCGCACCTTCACCTGGGGCCGTCCGGTCTATCCCGATCACGAGATCTACGGCTACTACCAGTTCCCGGTGAAGGAGCCGGGGCCACCTGGCCGCTATCCCGCACAGGTCGGTGCGGATTATGCAAAGCTCTACGAACAGGGTGCGATCGGTACAAAGATCGTCGAGCCCTACGCCGGATGGCTGAGGGCCTACCAGAGCGTGGCGCGGCTGCCCGGCCTGTTGCTTCTGGGGGCCCTGCTGGTGCCCCTTGTGGCGGCCGTCACGCGCAGGCGTCGGCCAAGGCATCCCCCGCCCTGGCTGGTGCCCTGGTCGGCGGCCGTCGTGCTGCTGGTCACACCGGCCGTGGCGGCGGAGTTCGACTATCGGTACGTGTTGCCGGCCGTACCCCTGGCCTGTTTGGCGGCGGCCCTGAGCATCAGGCCTGACGTGCTGACACAGTCCGGAGGCGATAATGAGTTTGGCGATGATATTCCACCCAATGTCCGGCTCTGAGTATGCTTTGCCGCGGAAACTTCAGGCCCGGGTCACGGTCGTCCCCCACGGTCATGACACCTGGCACGCCGTACGTGACCTCGCCTCGTGGCGCGAGGCGACGAAGCCCGCGCGTCAGGCGCAAGAAGTGAGGCTAGGGGACGTATGACTGACTACAGGAGCGTGCCCGTAGTCGACACCGGACAGGGCTACAGGGGTGCCCCCACCCAGCCCGGCAGCAGGATGGCACGCAGAGCGGCGGCCGCCGCGCCACCTCCCCCGCCGCCCGACGACCGGTCGGCGCGCGGTCACCACGGCGGCGGTGGCGGCGGCGGCCAGAACAAGATGCGGATCCTCGCCTGGGTCAGCATCGGCCTCACCACGGTCATGGTGGCCGGCGCGCTGACCGGCTACGTGGCTTTCCGTGACGCCCTCGGCAACATCAACAAGAAGAGCGTCAACAGCGACATCATCAACCCGAGGCCGCCGGACACCGGGGCGCTCAACGTCCTGCTCGTGGGCTCCGACACCCGCGCGGGCAAGGGCAACGCGAAGTACGGCCAGCAGCTCGCCAGGACGGCCGACGCGGGCGGCAAGCGCACCGACACGATCATCCTCATGCACCTCTCCCCCAACCGGGACAAGGCGCGCCTGATCAGCTTCCCGCGCGACTCGATGGTGCAGATCCCCAAGTGCAAGAACGAGACCACCAAGCAGGAGATGCCCCCGCGTCGAGACATGATCAACTCGGCGTACAACTCCGGCGGCATCGCCTGCACGATCTCCACGATCGAGACCCTCACCGGCATCCGCGTCAACCACTTCGTCGAGGTCGACTTCAGCGGCTTCAAGAACATCGTGGACGCGCTCGGCGGCATCGAGATCTGCCTGAAGTCCGGCGTCAACGACAAGAACTCGCACCTGGTCCTGCCACCGGGCAAGAGCCTGCTCAACGGCGAGAAGGCCCTGGGGTACGTGCGTCTGCGCCACTACGGTGACGGCAGCGACATCCAGCGCATCAAGCGGCAGCAGATCTTCCTGAGCAAGGTCGTCGCCAAGGCCACCAGCAGCGAGCTGCTCACGGACGTCGGCAAGCTCAGGGACTTCATCGCCGCCGCGGGCAAGTCGGTCACCATGGACCCCGAGCTGGCCAACGACACCGAGCAGCTCATCAACATCGCGATGAGCACCAAGCAGCTGACGGCGGGGGGCGTCAAGTTCACGACGATCCCGTGGGGGCCCGACCCCGAGGACAAGAACCGCGTGGTCTGGAGGCAGCCCGACGCCGACGAGCTGTTCACCTCGATCAAGACCGACACCGAGGTCGCCACCCCGGCGCCGTCCGCGAGCACCGGCACCGGCACCAAGCCGAAGGTCACGATCAAGCCCGAGCAGGTGAAGGTCCAGGTGCTCAACGGCACCAAGACCGTGGGCAAGGGGCGCGAGGTCGCCGACCAGCTCGCCAAGGAGGGCTTCAACGTCGTCGGCCTGGGCAACTACGAGGCCGCGGGCGGCCAGAGCCTGGCCAAGACCGAGATCCACTACGCCAAGACCATCGAGACCGCCCCCGACCACGCGAGCACGCTGGCCGGAGCCGTCGTGCCCAAGCCCGCCCCGGTGTCGGGCAAGGTCACGGCCACCAACCCGCAGCCCTACACCCCCGCGACTCCCGTCACGACCGCTTCGCCCAAGGGCACTCCGGTGATGCAGCTCGTCGTGGGTGAGGACTTCGAGTCGGTCAAGGTGACCAAGCTGCCCGACAGCGTCAACCAGAGCACCATCACCGCGTCCGAGCAGAAGAACGCCTGCACCTGACCTCCAAGTTCCCTGTGGAATCGGGTGTTCTCCGTCCGCGCGAGGGACAGGACCCGCGCGGGCGGGATAGTCTGTTGCGGGTCGGCGACGCAGCGCGACACGGTGCTGAGAGGCATTCGCTGATCGTGTTGACGTCGTGTTCCCCGGCCCCGAGAGCGAAGCTGAGCGACTTCCCCTGTGTCTGACACCAGATTCTCCCCATCGGTCACGACTCCGCGGACTCCCGAGGAGGACGCCGGCGGCCCTGCCCAGACGGGGGCCCGTTGGCCGCTGCCGGAGGAGGCGTTCTGGAGCGAGGCCGCCGACCCGCACGGGGTCGCGCCAGGGGAGCTCACCGAGCCTCAGCCCGCGGTGAAGGCCCCTGTGAAGGACCCGGCAGCGAAGGGCTCTGCGAAGGGCGCGGTGAAGGATGACGCGCGGGCGACGGTCACGGAGGAGCGTCCGCAGTCCCAGCCGCAGCCGCGGACGACGAAGGACGACCGGCCCCAGCAGCAGCCGGAGCCGAAGCTCGAGGCCGAGCCGTCCAGGCGCAAGCGCGACCCGTTCCTCGACAACGTCAAGTTCGTCCTGATCGCGCTGGTGCCGATCGGCCACGCGCTGGTGCCGACGCTCGCGGCCGACTCCAACCGGGCCCTCTACATCTTCATCTACACGTTCCACATGCCGCTGTTCGTGCTCATCAGCGGCTACCTGTCCAGAAACTTCTGGAACTCCAACGCGAAGACCAACAAGCTGGTCGACACGTTCCTCATCCCGTACGTGATCGTCGAGGTCGGCTACGCCATCCTCCGTACTTCGGTGGGCCAGAAGTGGAGCCTGACGATCATCGATCCGGCCTGGCTGAACTGGTATCTGCTGGCGCTGCTGTTCTGGCGGCTGTCCACGCCGGTGTGGAAGCGGATGAAGTTCCCCGTGCCGGTGGCGATCGCGATCTACCTGTTCGCCGGGTTCTCGCAGATCTCCGGCGACTTCAGCATGGACCGCTTCTTCGGCCTCGTTCCGTTCTTCGTGATCGGCCTGGTGATGCAGCCCGAGCACTTCGAGATGCTCAACCGGCGCTGGATCAAGATCCTGGCGGCCCTCACCGTCCTCGGCGCGGCGGCGGTGGCGATCTACATCGCGCCGAGGGCGCCGCTCGACCCGTTCTACTTCAAGGCCAGCTACCAGGACCTCCACCTGTCGTGGTACATGGGGCTCGCCCTGCGCAGCGGCCTGCTGGTGTGCTCGCTGGCCATGTGCTTCGCCGTGCTGGCGCTGGTGCCCAGGGGCGAGACGTGGTTCTCCGACCTCGGCACCCGTACGCTCTACTGCTACCTGCTCCACGGCATCCCCGTGCTGATCGCCAAGGAGATGGGCTGGCTCGACTTCCCGTGGCTGTTCGGGCCGCTGGGAGCGCTGGCGATCGCCTCGAGCTGCTTCGCGCTGGCGATCGTGCTGTGCCTGCCTGAGACCCGTACGATCTTCAAGTGGGTGCTGGAGCCTCGCCTGACCTGGCTCTATCGTCGCCCCTCACGAAGTTAAGCGACCGTTTCACCCATATTTACGCCTTTGACCTGGTGGGCGCGGAGCATCGACGCATGCGCGTATGTGTCGCCACGACCGTCCATCATCCCGAGGACGCCCGGATCATGCACCGGCAGATCAGGGCGCTGCTCGACGCGGGCCACGAGGTCACCTACGTCGCGCCGTTCACGTACTTCAACGTGACCCCCGCCATGGGGCTCACCGCGATCGACGTGGCGCGGCACGCCACGTACGGCAGGGCGCGTACGGCGCTCAGACGCGGCGTGAAGGACGCGGACCTGCTGATCGTCCACGAGCACCGGCTGCTGCGCGTGCTGCCCTACAGGCGCCCTCCGGTGGTCTGGGACGTACGCGAGCAGGTGACCCCCAAGCAGCTCGTCAGGGCCGGAAGACGCCACCAGGTGATCACTCCCGCGGTGGTGCCCGAGGCGACCCTGGTCTCGCCCGGCCCGCCTCCTCCCGGCGACACCAGGGTCGTGCACATCGGCCGCCTCTCGGCCGAGCGCGGCGTCTCGGAGCTGATCGGGCTGGCCGAGCGGCTGATCCCGCACGGCGTCAGGCTCGACCTCATCGGCGCCGCCGCCCGCGAGGTCCGTCCGCTCCTGCGTGACGCGCAGCGGGTGGGGCTGCTCGACTGGTTCGGGTACGTGCCCAACCGGCACGCGCTGCGGATGGCCGAGGGGGCGCTGGCCGGTCTCTCGCTGGCCGACGACACGGTGCGGACGCTACCCACCAAGATCATGGACTACATGGGGCGCGGGCTGCCGGTGATCACGACGCCCCAGGGCTCCGCGCTGGTCGAGGCCACGGGGTGCGGGCTCGTGGTGCCGCTGGACGTGGACGCGGTGCTGAACGCCGTACTGGACCTGAAGGAGGACCCGGCACGGCGGGCCAGGCTGGGCGCGCTGGGCCACACGGAGGCGCGCCTGCGCCACCACTGGCCGGACCACGCGGCCGCCTTCGTACGCCGCGCCGAGTCCTGGGCCGGCCTCCCCACCCACGCCCTGGCGGTCTGACCCGTCCGCCCCGGGACCGGCTGTCCGGGCGGAGGCGGCACGCGGCGTCATGTGGGGGTGAGAGGCGGGCGCCGACCACCACACCACGGAAGGACATCGGGGGCGGCAATGGCGACAGAACCGACGGGTTGATGTACTGGGAAGTATGGCAACGCATCTCATCCAGGGCCGCACGGTGGCCATGCCGGTGCGGGTGCGGGACGCGGAGATCTGCAGCGCCTTCTACGCGGTACGCGCCGACGCCGCCAGGGCGGTGATCGCGTACTCCGGGCTCGACGTGGCCGAGATCCTGCCCGGCAAGGCCGTCTGCGTGCTGCTGTTCGTGGACTACCGTGACGGCGACCTCGACCCCTATCACGAGTTCGGCATGGCGTTCCTGGTGCGCCCTCCAGGCGTCTCAGGTACCGGAGGGCTGAGGGATCTGCGGCAGGCCGGGGTGTTCGTGCACTGGCTGCCCGTGGACCAGTCGTTCACGCTGGAGGCCGGGCGGACGCTGTGGGGGTTCCCGAAGGAGCTGGCGGACATCGAGCTGCGGCTCGGCTCGCCGTACAAACGGTGCATCCTTCGCAAGGACGGCAGGCTCGTGCTGGACATCCTGATCAAGGCGGGCGTGCCCGCGCCGGGCGCCACGGTCATGGCGCCGCTGGACGCCTATACGCACCGTGACGGGATCACGCGGCGCATCCCCTGGTCCGTACGTGCCCGCGGGGCCAAGGTGCGCCCCGGCGGCGCGCTGATCCGCCTGGGCAACCATCCCATCGCCAAGGAGCTGAGCGAGCTGGGGCTGCCCAAGCGGGCGATGTTCACCAGCACGGTCACGCGGGCCGCGATGTCCTTCGGGGAGGCCGTCGAGGTCTGAGCCGGGCAACCGACGTCAGACGATCGGCGGGCGGCCGAGCTTGACCATGCGCCAGGCGGTGCGCCACGCCATGGCCCGCCGCTCCCCCGCCGGGGTGCGGAGCCCCTCGAAGAACCCGGCGAACCACGACTTGATCGCCTCACCCGAGCGGCGCTCGCGCACGAGGGTGAGCACGACCCAGTTGGTCAGGTAGAGGAACGCCAGCGGCCACGGCAGGTTGCGCCGCGCCAGCCAGACCCGGTTGCGCGCGTTGAGCCGGTAGAACTCGGCGTGCCGCGTCGGCGGGACCTGGGGGTGGTACATCACCGTCTCGGCGTCGTACTCGATGCGGTAGCCCTCGCCCAGGAGCCGCCAGGCCAGGTCGGTCTCCTCATGGGCATAGAAGAACCGCTCGGGCAGGCCGCCCACCTGGAGGAACGCCGACCGCCTGATGGCCGAGGCGCCGCCGAGGAACGTCGTGACCGGGGAGGAGCGCTGCGGGTCGCCCGCCCGCAGGCGCGGGACGTGGCGCCGCTGGCCGATGCCGCCGTCGGGGTCCATCACCCGGAAGGAGATCACCGCGAGGTCCGGCTCGGTGGCGAAGCGGTCGCGTACGTGCGCGACGACCTTCTGGCTGGCATACCAGCCGTCGTCGTCGAGAAACAGCACGACGTCTCCCGAGCACTCCTCCACGCCCCGGTTACGGCCCGCGGGAATGCCGGTGTTCTGGTCGAGCCGGATCGATTTCACGACCGCGGCCGACCCCTCGGGTGGCGTCGCCGACAGCTCGGGCACGTCGGCGCCGTTGCCCACGATCACCACCTCGACGTCGCCGTCGATCTGGTTGAGCGCGGACTCGACTGCCCGGTTCAGCTCCGCGACCCGGTTGCCCATGGTGAGGATGACGCACGAGATCTTCAACGAATCACTGTCCTGACGCGTTGAGAACACGAGCGGAGCATTCTTTCATGATCACCGAGTCTGCTGGTCTGCATGTAATGGAAAGGCTGGGGCTAAGCGTATCGGAACCGACAGTGAACCCCCACCGAACGGCGGACGTCCGATCAATACGACGGACGAGGACCTCTTCCGGTTCCGACATGAGATCACGCCAGCCGCTTCGAGGCGAGGATGCTTACCAAATGCAGGACAACCTGTAGGCAGGCCGCGACGAAACAGGCGACGACCAGCACCCGCGTCGCCGTCAGGCCGTCGGTGAACGGGTCGATCACCGCGGCTGCCAGCGCGAGCAGGGACAGCTCGATCGGCTGCACGATCCGGTGGAACTTCGTCGCGGACAGCACCCGCCTGCCCAGCCCCAGCAGCCCGGAGCGGAACTGCCCCACCGACGCCTCGGTGGAGGACTGGAGGCCTCCCTTGGCCCTCGCCACCTCCACCAGGTCGGTCTCGGCCTTGATGAGGATCGCGCCGAGCGCGCCGGCGAGGCCCAGCACGGTGTACCAGTCGGGCAGGACGGCCGAGGCCCGCCAGCCCAGGCCGACGAGCACCGCGGCCTCGGCGAAGTAGGCGCCGACGCGGTCGAGGTAGACGCCGACGAGCGAGGTCTGCCCCCTCCAGCGGGCCAGCTCGCCGTCGGAGCAGTCGAGCAGCAGGTAGACCTGGATCAGCAGGGCGGCGGCCACGGCGGCCCACAGCCCCGGCAGGGCGAGCACGACGCCGCCGGCGATCCCGGCCACCGTCATCACCCAGGTGAGCTGGTTGGGGGTGACGGACGTCTTGGTCGTCAGCCAGGTGACGTAGATGGACAGCCGGCGCATGTAGAGCACGCCTGCCCAGTGCTCGCCGTTCCTGCGCTCGAGGTGGCCGGCGGGCTGGGCGACCCGCCGCAGCTCAGCTACCGAAGGCCCGGACATAGTCCCCCACCCGATCGTGGATCTCGGAGTCCTGCATGCGCAGGTGCTCCAGGATCGTGTAGCGGCCGGGACGGGTGCTCGGGGCCAGGGCGACGGCCTCGGCGAACTGCTGGACCGTCAGCCCGATGTCGGCGGGCACGACGGGCAGCTCGTGCCTGCGCAGGCAGTCGACGACCTGCGTGACCCGGGTCTCGTCCTCCCGCAGGAAATAGCAGAAGGCGGCGCCGATGCCGGCGAGCTCGCCGTGGTTGGAGGTGCCGGGGAAGAGCTGATCCACGGCATGCATGATCTCATGGTCTCCACCGCTGGCGGGCCGGGACGAGCCCGCGACCACCATCGACATGCCGGACAGGATGAGAGACTCGGCCAGCACGGTCAGGAACGCGTCGGACTCGATGGAGTCCGTACGCCCGATGAGCGCCTCGGCGGCCGTGCGGGCCATCGAGCAGGCCAGCCCGTCGATGGGCTCGCCGCGCTCGGTGTTGCCGAGCTGCCAGTCCTCGATGGCCGACAGGTTGCTCACCACGTCGCCCACGCCCGCCCTGACCAGCGACTCCGGCGCGTTGTGGACGAAGTCGAGGTCGACCAGGATGGCCAGCGGCATCGGCACGCCGAACGACCCCTTGCCGCCCTCGTACACCAAGGAGGCCGTGGGCGAGCAGATGCCGTCGTGGGAGAGGTTGGTGGCCACCGCGACCATCGGGATGCCGGCGAGCGAGGCCGCGTACTTGGTCACGTCGATGGTCTTGCCGCCGCCGACGCCCACCACGACTTCGTAGGCGGCCTTACGCAGGTCGGCGCCGAGCGAGACGGCCGCGTCGACCGTGCCGTCGGCCACCCGGAACACCTCGGCCTCGCCCAGCGTGGGCGCGATCAGGCTTTCGATGTGGTCACCCTGCCCCGGGCCGACGGCCACGGCGACCCGGCCCGAGGTCGCCACGCGGCTGTCGGCCAGCAGGGCGCCGAGCTCGGCCACGGCGCCCCGCCTGACCTGCATGGTCAGCGGCGCCGGCAGCATCCTCGCTAGAAGCGGCATGCGCGCCCCCTCAGTAGCGAACGGCTATGGTGCGAGCCTTCGCCAGGTCGTCGTGGTTGTCCACCTCGACCCAGTCGACCTCGCCGATGGGCGCGGTGTGGATCACTTCACCGCGCTCGACCATCTCCTGGTAGCCGTCCTCGTAGTAGAGCTGGGGGTCGCGCTCGAAGGTGGCCTTCAGCGCGTCGGCCAGCCGCTCGGCGGCGCCGGGCCTGATGAGGGTGGCGCCGATGTACTCGCCGTACGCCTCGGACGGGTCCATCAGCTTGGTGATGCGCCGCAGCGAGCCCTCGGGCGAGAGCGTGACCTTCATCTCCTCGTCGGCGAGCTTCTTCACGTTGTCGACGGCCAGCAGGATGTCGCTCGTCTCAGGAGCGGACAGCAGCGTCTTCTCGACCGAGACCGGGTGCACGGTGTCACCGTTGACCAGCAGCGCGCCCTGGGAGAAGTAGTCGCGGGCGCACCACAGGGAGTAGGCGTTGTTCCACTCCTCGGCCTTGTCGTTGTGGACGAGGGTGAGCTTGACGCCGTGCCGCCGCTCCAGTGCCTCCTTGCGCTCGTGGACGGCCTGCGCCGCGTAACCGACGACGACCACGACCTCCCGCAGGTCCACCTCGGCGAGGTTGCGCAGCGAGATGTCCATGATCGTGGTTTCGCCGTCGACCGGCACGAGCGCCTTGGGCAGCGTGTCGGTGTACGGCCGCAGGCGTCGTCCGGCTCCAGCGGCCAGAACCATTCCCAGCAACGTGCACTCCTAGGTCGAGCATGACTTCGTGGGTCCAAAGAGTATTCGTCTTTAGACCCTCTGCGGGTAATCCGGGGTTACTCTTGCGTTCCCGCATCGGCCGCTTCCACCCCGGACCCGGGCGCGGCCAGCCAGCATGTCAGGCTCTCCCAGCCGAAAAGCGCCCACAGGTAGAGCGCGAGCAGCACGTAGCCTGCGGCCAGCCAGCCGGACAGGGCGATCAGTGAGACCGCCATCATCCGCCCGTCCCAGCCGAGGCCGAACGTGGCCAGCCACGGCGGCGGGTAGACCCGCTGCCGCAGCCGGTAAACAAGATCATAATGGTGGAACGCCAGTGCCCCGAGCAGCAGGAAGATCAGCACGGGGTGCAGCCCGTGCGCGAACCCGCACGCCGCGACGAAGGTGTACTCGATGACCCGCAGGATCGGCGGCACGAGCCAGTCGAACCTGCCGTCGTGCGCGTGCGTGCTTCCCGGCCCGGCCAGCAGCAGCGTCACCGCGGGCGCGAACACCGCGAGCCCGTCCGTGCCCGCCACGCCCAGCATCAGCAGCACCGCGGTCACGAACGTGCCCGCGATCACCGGCGGCAGCGGCGGGAGCTGCCCGGCCACGAGCAGGCCCATGGCGCGCGAGAGCGGTCCGTCGTCGCGGTAGGCCACGACCGTGCCGCTGGGGACGGGTGTCATGTGGGTGGACGTCACCGTGCCGACCTCGCGATCCGCCCGCCGAGCTGGTAGAGGGCCGCCACGCCGCCCCAGCAGAGCAGCGACAGGAACGTGACCCTGGCGTTCCAGATCGCGGCGGTGATCGCGATCAGGGCCGTGCGCTCGCCGATCGGCAGCGCGATCATCTTCTTGAGCCAGCGGACGACCGTGTCGCGCTCCATCCGCTGGGCCAAGCCGAGCACGCCCTTGGCGCGACCGCCGTCGGCCGACTCCAGCAGGGAGCGCGCGGGACGGCCCCACAGCGCCCCCACGCGGCCCGCGTCGGCGACGGCCCCCACGTACGTGACGTCGATGGTGTGCCGGACGACCTGGAGGATCATGGCGGCCACGGCGAGGCGCCAGATCTCGTCGCCGCCGAAGCCGATGGCCAGGCCGACATAGACGATGTACTCCTTCGCCCTGTCGGCCATGCCGTCGGCCCAGGCGCCGAGCGGCGAGAACGTACGCGTGTAGCGGGCGAGCTGCCCGTCGAGGCAGTCGAGCGCGAACGACAGGTAGAACAGCAGCGCCCCCGCCAGCCGGCCGCCCTGCGTGCCCGCCGAGAACCACACGGCGGCCAGCCCGGCCAGCCCGATCGAGGCGCCGGTGACGGTGTTGGGGGCGACCTTGATCAGCACCGCCGGCTTGATCAGGTGGCGCGTCCAGGTGGAGACGAAGAAGGTGGCGAAGAAGCCGTCGTTCTCCTTGATCGACAGGTCGAGCCTGACCCTGGCCTCGTCCACCTCGGCCAGCCTGGTGACGGCGGCGTCGGCGGCGTTCTGGCCGGCCACCCGGTCGGCGTGCAGCGGCCCCAGCCCGGCAGCCCGCACCGCCACGCCCGACCTGACCAGCCCGACCAGCAGCAGATCGACCGCCTCGACGGGGGTGACCGGGCCCAGCTTGCCCGTGTCGGCCAGCTCGGCCAGCTCCTCCGCGATGTCGGCCAGCGAGGCCAGGTCGGACTCGCCCGCCTGCAGCACGCCTCTGAACGTGGCGTTCGCCTCGGGGACGACGTGGAAGGAGCTGCCCGCGGCGACGATCTCGCCGCCTTCCACGCGTACGGGGGGCCGCATGGGCGCCGCGGCCGCGTCGTAGGAGACCAGGGCCGCGCTGTCGCGGGCGGGGTGGTCGAGCAGGAGCGCCAGCGCCTCGGTGTGGGCCACCAGGTCGGCGGGGAGCACGGCGACGGTGCCGGCCGAGATGCGGGCGATCTTGGCGATGCCGCGGAGGTCGGCCGCGAGGCCGCCGCCGGGGGTCACCACCTGGATCTCGCGGACGGGCAGCGTGGCGAGCTGGTCCGTGACGCGGTCGAGCAGCGTGCCGCCGGCACAGGAGAGCTTGCATGCCGGGGTCGTCGCGAGCAGGACGACCGACGTGGCCGTGCTCTCGCGGGTCAATGAGTCGGGCAAAGCGCAGGTCTCCTCCCGGTCGCACGGGAGCCGCGTGGCTTGGGGGTGCGTAGCCACAGCGTAGCGACAGGTCAAGCCGATATCACGGAACGAGACCGTTGCGCCTGCCGTAAAAGTGCGCGCGGCCGGGACGGCCTGCGGGGCCGGGCCCTCAGGAAGTGCGCGCGAGCCGCCCGACGCCGCCGAACAAGGAGGTGGTACGGGGCGACCCGTCATCCGCCGGGTGCCAGTCGCACGGGCGCACCAGACCGGGTTCGACGAGCTCGTAGCCGTCGAAAAGGCGGAGGATCTCCTTCTCCTCCCTGAGCACGAGGGGCACCGTCGCGCCGGCGAACCCGGCGTACCACCCCTGCTGCTCCTTCTCCGACATCCCATCGGTGGTCAGGTGGGAGATCGCCACGTACGAACCCGGCGCCTGCCGTTCGCGGAAGGCCGCCACGATCCGCGAGGGGTCCTCGGCCGGGGTGACGAAGTGGAACACCGCGACGAACAGCACCGCGATCGGCTCGTCGAAGTCGAGGAACCCGTTGACCTGGGCGTTGTCCAGGATGGTCTCGGGCTCGCGCATGTCCGCGGTGACGATCTTGGTGGAGTTGTCGGCCAGCAGCGCCCTGCCGTGCACGGCGACGATCGGGTCGACGTCGACGTAGACGACGCGCGAACCGGGGTCGGCCTCCTTGGCGATCTGGTGGGTGTTGCGGGCGGTCGGCAGCCCCGAGCCGACATCGAGGAACTGGCGGATGCCGCACTCCTGCGACAGGTACCGCACCGCGCGTCCGAGGAAGCGGCGGTTCTCCAGCGCGGTGGAGCGCACCCGGTTCTCGCCGATGACCTGGTACAGCTTCGCGTTGGCCGCCCGGTCCACCTCGAAGTGGTCCTTGCCGCCGAGCGCTTCGTCGTACATGCGCGCGGCTGTTGGCACACCTAACGGGATGTTAGGGGCGTTTTCCGTCGTCATGCGACCTCCTCGGCGCGTCCGCACAAATCCAAGATCACGATAGCAAACCGGGCAGCGCTCGGTGGGCTTTGTCCGGCAGACCTGGCTTACGCTGCCGATATGGATGAACGGTTGCGGTCGGTCGGGGTGCTTCTCGCAGGCGGCGTGGGGCAGCGGATCGGGCTGGGCAGGCCCAAGCAGCTCATCGAGGTCGCGGGTAAGACGATCATCGAGCACTCGCTGGCGGTGTTCCAGGAGGCGCCGGAGATCGACGAGATCGTGGTGCTGATGACGCCGGGCTACGCGGACCGGATCCGCGAGATCGTGGCCAAGGGCGGTTACGACAAGGTCAGCACGGTCGTGGACGGGGGCGCGAGCCGTACGGAGAGCACGTGGCTGGCCCTTCAGGCGCTGGGTTCCGAGGAGTGCAACGTGCTGCTGCACGACGCCGTACGCCCCCTCCTGGAGCCCCGGATCATCACCGAGTGCGTCAAGGCGCTGGAGACGCATCGGGCCGTCAACGTGGCGATCCCGAGCTCCGACACGGTCCTGGTGGCCGTCCCGGCGCCCGACGGCGAGGTGATCGGCGAGGTGCTGGACCGTTCGGTGCTGCGGCGCAGCCAGACGCCGCAGTGCTTCCGCCTCTCGGTGATCCGCGAGGCGTACGAGCGGGCGCTCGCCGACCCCGGCTTCGCCTCCCGGCCGGCCACCGACGACTGCGGCGTGGTGCTGCGTTACCTGCCCGACGTGCCGATCCACCTCGTCCCGGGCAGCGAGCAGAACATCAAGGTCACCCACCCCGCCGACCTGCGGATCGCCGAATTGCTCTTCCAGCTCGCCTCAACTCCGTCGATCTCCGACTTGCCCTGATACGTCGCAGACGTTCGCGTGGACGGCGCTTGACCTGCCGATTGCTACCGTGCGAACACATGAGGAGACTCATCGCGATCGCGGCCCTGCTCGGCGGCTACCCCGTGCTGCTGGTGGCGGCCCTCTGGCCGGCGCCGGCGGTGTTCGGGGCGGTCGCCGCGCTCTCCTACGTCATGGAGTACGTGACCGCGCGCGCGGTCAGGCCGCTGCCCGAGCTGCTGAGCAGGGTGCATCTGGGGACCACGCTGCGCTTCGCGGTCAGGGAGACGATGGCGCTGCTGCTGGTGGCGCGGACCGCGGGGGTGGACTCGCCGTGGTTCATGGCGCTGGCGGCCGGGATGTTCGCGATCCATGTGGTGCGCGCCGGGCACACCGGGCTGGCCCTGCGGCTCAAGGGGATGCTCAGCAGGATGCCGGTGACCACCCGCAACCTCGACGTCTCGGCGCTGCGCATCCCGAAGATGCCGCCCCCGTACCTGCGTGACAGCCGCAGCGTGCGCTTCCTCTACCTGGACGCCCTCCCCGTGCTCGGCGCGGCCGCAGGCGCCGAACCCGCCGCGATCGGCGCCGTCCTGGCGCTCGCACTGGGCGCCGCGGGGGCGCTCGCGCTCATCCCGTACGTGCGGCGCGCCACCCCTCTCACCGACAGGGCCAAGGTCCTGACGGTCGTCGGCGAGCAGGTCGAGAGGTACCGCCCCGAGGTCATCCTGTACTTCTCCGGCGCCACCGCGGCCGCCTACCAGGCCAGGATGTGGCTGCCCACGCTGGAGCGCATCAGCAGGCGCGCCATCGTCGTGCTGCGCGAGCGCGGCATGGCCGGTCACCTCGACTCGACCACGCTGCCGATGGTGTGCATCCCGTCGGCGGCCGACCTGATGAGTTTCCGCGCCCTGTCCAGCGCAAAGCTCTGCCTGTACGTCGCCAACGTCGGCAGGAACGTCCACATGCTGCGCATCCCGCACCTGCGCAGCGCGTTCCTCAACCACGGCGACAGCGACAAGGAGGCCTCGTTCAACCCGTTCTCGCGGGTGTACGACGAGGTGTGGGTGGCCGGGCCCGCGGGCCGCGACCGCTACCGCCGGGCCAAGGTGGGCGTCAGGGACGAGAACGTCCACGAGGTCGGCCGGCCGCAGCTCGAAGGCATCTCGACGCGGGGGCCCGAGCTGCCGTACCGCACCGTCCTGTACGCCCCCACCTGGGAGGGCTGGAACGACGACCTGTTCCACACCTCGCTGATCACCATGGGCCCGCGCATCGTGCGGGCGCTGCTCGACCACCGGCCGCGGCTGCGCGTGATCTACAAGCCGCACCCGCTGACCGGCCACCGCGACAAGCGCGCGACCCGCGCGCACAAGAAGATCGTGACCATGATCGAGGCGGCCGAGCTGGCCAAGTCGAAGGCCAGGCACCCCTCGCGGGCGTCCGGGGAGACGCCGCGGATCGAGCATCTGATCGTCACCGGGCCGGAGCCGCACCTGTACGACTGCTTCAACCAGTGCGACCTGCTGATCAGCGACATCTCCAGCGTCGTGGCCGACTTCCTGGCCAGCGAGAAGCCGTACGCGGTGACGAACGTCGCGGGCCTGCCCGAGCAGGCCTTCCACGAGCGCTACCCGAGCACCGAGGCGGGCGTGCTGCTCGGGACGGACCTGGCCGGGCTCGCGGACCTCCTCGACGGGGAGGACACGCTCGCCCGGGCCAGGGTCAAGCTGAGGACCTATCTGCTCGGACCGGAGACCCCTGACGCGCTGACCCGCTTCGACGCGGCGATCGAGCGGGTCTTCGCGGAGTCATGAGCCGGGCGGTCTTGCCAGCTTCTTCGGGCTTGTGAGGAAGCCCCAGCCCCAGGAGCAGTGCATGGTCGCGTACACGACGGGCAGCCGCAGCAGCGCCGCCCCGGGCAGCCCGGAGCCGGTCAGCACGGAGCCCGCCGCGATGGCGACCGCGTAGCCCCCCGGGATGACGAGCGACCAGGGGAAGAACGGCGAGACGACCAGCCCCAGCAGCATGGCCAGCACCGCCGCGGGCGGCGCGAGATAACGCAGGTTGATCGTGCCCTCATGGGTGCGCGAGACCACCCGCCGCCACCGGCCGTAGTGGAAGTACTGCTTGGCCAGCGCCTTGGCGTTGGGCCGGGGCCGGTAGGAGACCCGCATGCGCGGCTGGAACCAGACCAGGCCGCCGCTCTGGCGGATGCGGTGGTTCATCTCCCAGTCCTGGGCACGCTGGAAGTGCTCGTCGTAGCCGCCCACCCGGTCGAGCGCCGAGCGGCGGAAGACGCCGAGGTAGACGGTGTCGGCGGGGCCGGGCGTGCCGCCCACGTGGAAGGCGGCGGCGCCCACGCCGATCTTGGAGGTCATGGCGCAGGCGACGGCCTGCTCGAACGGCGTGACGCCCTCGGCTGCCATGATGCCGCCGACGTTGTCGGCGCCCGTCTCCTCCAGCGTCTCGACCGCGACGCGCAGGTAGTCGGGTGGCAGCATGGCGTGGCCGTCGACCCTGGCGATGATGCCGTTTCGCGAGGCGGCGATGGCGGCGTTCAGCGCGTTGGGGGTGCGGCCGGTCGGGTTGGGGACCACGGTCACCCGGGGATCGGCCGCCGCGATGGCGTCGGCGACCTCCTGGGTGCGGTCTTGGGACGGACCCACGGCGAGCACGACTTCGATCTCACCTGGGTAGCTCTGGGCGAGGACCTGGTCGACGGCCTCGCGGAGGTGCCGCTCCTCGTTGAGGACCGGCATGATGACGGAAATGGGGGGCCAGGCACGCGTCTCCGCGGGGGCCTGCGGCGAGTCGGGGAACTGCTTCATGGCGGGGCTCACGCTACTGTACGACCAGGGGAGGAGGGCAATCGAAAGCCCGATCCTCCGGGGTGACATGAGGGGGAGTGCA
>NZ_JBFANV010000143.1:0-20195 GCF_040674955.1 Nonomuraea sp. NPDC049695
ACGCTGGGGCGTCCACGAGCTCGAGCTGGCCGGTCCGGCGGGCGGCAACCCCTTCGCGGAGGTCCGCCTGTCGGCCCGGTACCGGTACCGCAACCCCGCCGCTGCCCGCGCACCAGACGGAGGCGCCGTCCGACGCGGCCGCCAGGACAGGGCTCGGCAGGTCGATCCTCGTGACGGCGACGTCCATGCGCCGACCATAACCGGCCGCGATCCGAGCTCAGGACAGGGGTGCCCGGACACGGAGGCATGTCGGCATCAGCCGAGGTCAGCAAGGCTGCGATCATTGACGCATGCGTGTTGTGGTGATCGGGAGCGGCATCGTCGGAGCCAGCGCGGCCTACTATTTGAGCCGGCGCGGCGCGGCGGTGACCGTGGTGGACGGCGGGTACACGGGCGAGGCGACCCACGCGGGAGCGGGCATCGTGTGCCCGTGGGTGGACCACCCGGAGGACGACGACTGGTACCGGCTCACCCGTGAGGGCGCCCGCCACTACCCGGGGCTGGTGGAGGAGCTGGGCGAGGACATCGGCTACGCCACGGTGGGCGCCCTGCTGGTGGCCGAGGACCCGGTTGATCTGGAGCCGGTGCGCGCCCTGCTGCGCCGCCGTTATCCCGGCGCGCCGGAGATGGGCGAGGTCACCGACGTGGCAACGCCGTCCGAGTTGTTCCCGCCGCTGTCCGACACCCTGAGCGCGCTGCTCGTGCCGGGCGCCGCCCGGGTGGACGGGTGCTCGGTGCGCGACGCGCTGCTGCGTGCCGCCGTCGCCCACGGCGCGGAGGTCCGTACGGGCGCCGCGGCCCTCACCCCGGCCGGAGAGGTCGTCCTGCACGCCCTCGCCCGCGAGCCCGTCACGGAGGCCGCGCCGGCCGCGCCACTGCCCCCGGAGCCCGCCCCTGGGGAGGTCGCCGGCCAGGGCGGGTCCTGGCGGCAGGGCGCGCCGCTCGCGCCCGCGCAGCCCCAGGGCCCCGTGTCCACGAGAGCCCCCCGGTTCGCGGGCGAGGGCGTGCCGCTCGAGGCCGACAGCGTGATCGTGGCCGCCGGGGCGTGGACGGGCCAGGTGTGCCGGCCCCTGGGCGTGGAACTGCCGGTCTTCCCCAGGCGGGGGCAGATCCTGCACGTCACCATGGAGGGCGTCGACACCGCGTGGTGGCCGATGGTGCTGCCGAGGGTCGGCCCGTACCTGCTGGGCTTCCCCGACTCGCGCGTCGTCATCGGCGCGACCGTGGAGGATGTGGGGTTCGCGCCGCGCGTCACCATGGGCGGGCTCGACGAGGTGATCTCGGCGGGGCTGCGGGTGGCGCCCGGGCTGTTCGCGGCGACGGTGGCGGAGGCCAGGGTCGGTCTGCGCCCCGTGTACGCCCCCGGCCGGGCCCTCATCGGCCGGCTGACCGGGCGGGTGGTGGTGGCGACGGGACTGAGCGCGTACGGGCTGACGGCGGGCCCGTTCACCGGTGAGATCGCCGCCTCGCTCGCCCTCGGCGAGGAGCCGCCCATCGACATCACGCCTTACGCCCCCGCCTGAGCGGATACCTGCCGGAAAATAGCGGCAAGCGGCCACGTATCATCGGATTCCTCCCCACCGTGACCCTGTGGGGAGGCCGCGTTGCCGCTGCTCGCGCTCTTGGTGCTGCTCCTGTTCGCGTCCGCCTTCGCGGCCGCGCCGCCTGCGCCCCCTCCACCGGCGGCTCCGCCGCCGCCGCCCAAGCCTTCCCCCGTCCCCCGAGGGCGGCCGGCCGAGGAGGTGAAGGTCCCGTACGAGGCCTCCGGCGTCTACAGGGTCGTGCCCGGCGGCGCGCCTCCCAGGCCGGGGCGCGGGGAGGTGGTGCGGTACCTGGTCGAGGTGGAGCGCGGCCTGCCGTTCGACCCGGACGCGTTCGCCGCCCAGGTGCATCGCACGCTCAACGACGTACGCGGCTGGGCCCGCTTCGAGCGCGTCGACCACGGCCCGGTGCAGGTCCGCGTCGCGCTGTCCAGCCCCGGGCTCACCGTCCGCCAGTGCAGTCCGCTGCGCACGGGCGGCGAGCTGTCCTGCTGGAACGGCGAGCGCTCGATCATCAACGCCCTCCGCTGGGCGAAGGGCGTCCCGCAGTACGGCGGCGACCTCACCGCGTACCGGAACTATCTGATCAGCCACGAGGTCGGCCACAGCCTGGGCCACGAGCACAGCTCCTGCCCCGGACCCGGTCGCCTGGCCCCCGTCATGACCCAGCAGTCGAAGTCGCTGGGCCGCTGCCGCCCCAACCCGTGGCCCTTCCCCGACCGCCGACCGGACGAAAAGGAAGATCGGCCACAATGACCCGGTACCTGCGTGTCGCAGGCAGGGAGTGCCGTCGCGGTATGACCTATCGCGATATATCGTACAGACGGGAACACTGGGGAATCCCGTTCGGTTGGGCGGGATGGACAGACTTTTCAGGGGAGAGTGAGCAATGGCAGGAATGCGGACGGCGCGGCGGATCCTCATGGGTGGCGCGGCCCTGGCAGCGGCGGGCTGGGCAGTGCGCGAGGTCCCCGCTGAGCTGGGCGTGCGGCCTCTGACGTCGGGGCCCGACCGGGTGGCGAGGATGCGGCGCTCGCCGCAGTTCAGGGACGGCACGTTCTTCAATCCGATGCCGGAGCCCACCAACCTGATGACCACCCCGCCCGCCGGCCTGCTCGGCGAGATGGCCAGGAACAAGGAGCAGCGCCGCCCCGGCGGTCCCGTTCCGCTCCGCGTCCCGCCGTCCGACCCGCCGCCCGCCGACGGCCTCCGTGTCGTCTGGTACGGCCACGCCTCCACGCTGGTGGAGATCGAGGGCAAGCGGGTGCTGTTCGACCCGGTGTGGAGCAAGCGGCCCTCCCCGTCGCAGCTGGTCGGCCCCAAGCGGCACCACCCGGTGCCCATCGAGATCCGCGAACTGCCCCAGATCGACGCGATCGCGATCTCGCACGACCACTACGACCACCTCGACCTGGCGACCGTGCGCTCGCTGCTCGGGACGCAGAAGGCCCCCTTTCTGGTGCCGCTGGGCATCGGGGCGCACCTCGAGCGGTGGGGCGTGCCGGCGTACCGGATCATCGAGCTCGACTGGGAGGAGGAGGTCCAGGTGGCGGGGCTGCGCTTCGTCGCCACGGCGGCCAGGCACTTCTCCGGCCGGTCCCTCACCCGCAATGACACGTTGTGGGGGTCCTGGGTGGTGGCCGGGGCGAACAAGCGGGTCTTCTACGCGGGCGACTCCGGCTATTTCGAGGGTTATCGCGGCATCGGGTCGGAGCACGGGCCGTTCGACCTGACGCTGATGCCGATCGGCGCGTACAGCCCCGCCTGGCCGGACATCCACATGAACCCCGAGGAGGCCGTCAACGCCCACCTCGATCTGGGAGGTCAGCTGCTGCTGCCTGTGCACTGGGCGACGTTCACGCTGGCGCTGCACCCGTGGGCGGAGCCGGTGGAGCGGCTGTGGCGGGAGGCCAAGGCGCGGGACGTCAAGATCGTCGTTCCGCGTCCGGGCGAGGCCGTCGACACCTCCGCCGCCCAGGTGGTGGAGGGCTGGTGGGAGCTCCTCAGCTGACCGTCCTCGGCCGGGCCGTACAGTCTTGGGGTGAGCAACCTGGAGCTTGACCCGCGGGAGATCCGCTGCGGCGCCGACGCCGGCGCGGACGGCGAGATCCTGGAGGGGCGCGCGGTGCCGCTCGGCGGGCCGCGCGCGATGACGGTGAGCAGGACCCTGCCGGGCGCGCACCGGCGGATGATCGGCGCGTGGTGCTTCGTCGACGCCTACGGGCCGGAGCGGGCGACGATGCGGGTGCCGCCGCACCCGCACACCGGCCTGCAGACCGTGAGCTGGCTCGTCGCGGGCGAGGTGCTGCACCGCGACAGCCTGGGCACCCTGCAGGAGATACGCCCCGGGCAGCTCAACCTCATGACCGCCGGTCGCGGCATCTCGCATTCGGAGGAGTCGCCGGAGACGGTGCTGCACGGGGTGCAGCTGTGGGTGGCGCTGCCCGGCGAGCACCGGCACACCGGGCCCGCGTTCGAGCACCATCCGGTGCTGCCCATGCTGACGGGTCCGGGCTTCGAGGCGACCGTGATCATGGGGTCGCTCGGCGGGGTCTCCTCCCCCGCCACCGCGTTCAGCCCGCTGGTCGGGGCCGAGATCGCGGTGGACGGCGCGTGCGAGGTGCCGCTCTCGCCCGGATTCGAGCACGGGGTGCTGCTGATCGACGGCGCTGTCGAGCAGGTGAGGCCCGGTTCGCTGACGTACCTGCCGCCGGGGCGGTCCGGGCTGCGGCTGTCGGGGCGCGGGCGGGTGCTGCTGATCGGCGGGGAGCCGTTCGGCGAGGAGATCGTCATGTGGTGGAACTTCGTGGGCCGCTCCCACGAGGAGATCGCCGCGTTCAGGAAGGACTGGATGGAGGGCGAGGGGTTCGGCTCCGTCGAGGGGTTCGACGGGGGGCCGCTCCCCGCGCCCGTCCTGCCCGCCACCCGGCTGAAGCCGCGCGGGCGGGTGCGTTAGCTCCGGTACGTGTAGATGACGCCGAGGTCGGCGGCTCCGACCGGGACCTCGGCCAGCAGGCGCACCATCCTGCCGGTGAAGTCGATCACCTGGATCTGCTGGCCGCCCGTGCTGCCCGAGGTCACCCAGCAGACCAGATGATCGTCGTCGAACCAGGTGGCCAGGCCCCCGCACGGCGACTCGATCCGCTTGACCTCGGCGCCGGTCCGCGCGTCGTACACGCAGTTGTTGCCGCTGGTCAGGCCGGGGCAGTCGGTGACGAACAGCGTGCCCGACGGGGAGAACAGCGCGTCGGCGAAGCCGGCGCCCACGTTCGGGATGCGGCGGACGCGTGTGCCGGCGGCGTCGAAGAAGCGCAGGGCCTGCTGGTCGGTGTCGTTCGACATGGCGACCACGCCGGTGTCCGTGCCGTCGAAGCCGTACCTGATGTTCTTCAGCGAGCCCTCCCTGAGGGAGGCGACCGTGGCCTTCCTGGTGGTGACGTCGAGGACGGCGAAGCCGGTCGACTGCCAGACCTCCTTGACCGGCTTGCCGACGTTGAGCAGCAGGCGGGTGCTGTCGCGGGACCAGGCCTGGATGTACGCGCTGAGCGGCTGCTTCGAGGTCCTGACCGAGAACTTCTCGCCCGTCGTCCTGTCGGTGATCTCCACGTTGTCGTAGAAGTCGATGAAGCTCTTGCCGCGCTTGGCCAGGTAGCGGCCGTCGGGCGAGAGCATGGCCTCCAACTGGTCCTGATATTTCGTGAACCCTCCCGTGAGGGAGTCGCGGGCGTAGTACACCCACTCCTTGGTCCTGGCGTCCCTCACCGAGTACGTCGTGAGCCTGACCGGGTCGTCCGGGCTCTCGTAGAACGTGGCGGCGGTGCCGGGAAGCCTGATCGGGGTGAGGTCCGCGGTGGGGACCGGGGAGGCGGTGGGGCTGGGGGACGCCGTGGTGGTGGCGGGGGTGGGGAGCGTGTACGGCTTCCTGTGCGGCAGGTTGATGACGGTGACCACGAGGAGGGTGACGGCCGCCACCAGGGCCACGCCCGCGATCGCGCCGCCGATCAGCCAGTTCTTCCTGTTGGACGGGGGCAGGGGCGGGGGGCCGTACGGCATGGTCCGGGGTGAGGTCCCCGGCTGGTGGTAGGCCGCGGGAGGCTCGAAGACCGGCCGGCCGCTGGGAGGCGGCGGCTGGTCGCCTCCCAGCGGCCGGTACTGCACCTGCGGCTGCTGAGGGTAGGGCGGTTGGCCTGGCCACGGCTGCGGACCGGAGCCGGCGGGCTGCTCCGCACCGGGCGGCTGCCACGGAGGCCCGCTACCGGCCTGCGACGCGCTGCCCATCGGAGGTGGGCCACCTACCGGAGGTGGGCCACCCACCGCAGGCGCACCACCGGCCGGAGGTACCGCGCTCACCGGAGGTGCGGCGCTCACCGGAGGTGGGGCTGGAGGGGTGCCGCCGACCGTGGTGGCCGCGCGGTGGAGGCCGTCCGGGATCGGCGCCGGGTGCTCCAGAAGGCGGTGGATCACCTGCTCGGCCGTCGGGCGGCGGGCGGGGTCCTTCGCGAGGCAGGCCGCGGCCAGCTCCCGCAGCGTGCCCGAGAGCCGCGCCAGGTCCGGCTCGTCGTTCAGCACCCGCTGCACGGTCGCGGGCACCGTCTCGGCCTGGAACGGCCCCGTCCCGCCGGCCGCGAAGACGATCGTGCTCGCCCAGGCGAACAGGTCGGCCGCCGGCCCGACGGGATCGCCGAGGAGCTGCTCGGGCGTCAGGGACAGGGAGCCGCTCACGGGTACGGTCGCCGTGCTGGAGGTGGCGTCGAGCACGTTGGCGAGCGCGGTGGCGATGCCGAACCCGATCACCCGGGGCCCTTCGCTGCCCAGCAGCACGTTGCCGGGGTTGAAGTCGCGGTGCGCGATGCCTGCCTGGTGGATCGCCGCGAGCGCGGTGGCGGTGCCGATGGCCAGCCGGTGGAGCGCGGCCCCGCTGCGCGGCCCCTCCTCACGCACCGCGCGCAGCAGCGTCGGCCCGTCGACGTACTCGCTGACGATGTAGGGACGGCCCTGGTGCACGCCGGTGTCCAGCACCTTCGCGGTGCAGAACGGCGCCACCCGTTGCGCCGCAGCCGCCTCCCCGGCGAACCGCTCCGCCTCCGCCTCATCACCGGCCAGCTCGGGACGCAGCCATTTGACGGCCGCCCGTCTCCCCTGCTCGTCCACGCCTAGATAGACGACGCCCTGTACGCCCTCTCCCAGCCGCCCCCGGATCTCGTAGCCCCCGAGACCAGCCGGATCCCCTGCTCTGAGCTCAGTTATCGACGGCATACGCGAATTATGAGCCCCTAATCTTGCAAAGCGCTTTCATGAAATGCTTTCCGTCTGGCCCGCCGCACGCTCACGTCAGCCCCTGCGCCTTGCGCAGCAGCGCGCAGCGAGACGGCCCGGGCCATCGCGGGCGTGCTGCCGGTGGACGCGGGCCAGGTGACGGTGGCCGGGGCGCGTTCCCGCAAGTGGTCGATCAGAAACGCCGTCCGCACCGGAGCCGGCTTCGTGCCGGAGAACCGGAAGACCGGAAGACCGAGGGCATCGTGCCCACGCTGTCGGCGCGCGACAACATCGCGCCGGCGGCCCTGCCTCAGAAGGCGCTGCTGCTGGACGAGCCGACGCGCGGGGTGGACGTGGCGACCAAGCTGGAGATGCAGGCGCTGCTGGACGGGCTGGCGGTGGACGGGCTGACGATCCTGCTGATCTCGTCGGACGTGAGCGAGCCAGACGAGTGATGAGTTCGGTCACGAGTGGTTCCCTTCGGATTCGAGGGACGCCACAAGTCCGTCCCTCTGATCTCCGCAGTATTCAGACTCGTATCGGCCGATATATGTACCGCCCCGATGAATTGACTTCTTCAGACGGTGCCGGAGGCGGCTCGGCCGGGTCAAACAATTGCACGCTGACGCAACAGCACAGTTCACTCGCCTGCCCAGGTCGGCCGCGTGGCCCTGTCCGCGACGCGCCGGTCGGCCGCCGGACGTCCTTCCCATGACAGGTTGATCACGCCCGTGACCTGGGCGTAGAGGACAGATCGGACGCATCCTGACGAAGAGCCAAACCATTCCGCCCGAACGGTAGTCGAAGGGTGAGGAGGTCCGCTCGAACGCGACAAAAGGGGGCAAGAAGTGCTGCGCATACACTTCACCGGCCAGGATTTACGGCGGATTACTTTGGCCGAGGACACGGACCCGTTGTGGGATGTTCTGTTGAGCTTGCATGTTCTGCAGGAAGGGCGGGATCTGGTTTATGGGGAATGGTGGCGGCGGACCCGGCAGGTGAAAGTCCCCGATATTCGCCTGTTGCTGTCATTGACGCCGCCCCGGGGATATTCGCCGGACTTCCTCACCCCGGGGCGCGGGGGCGCCACGTTGGAGGAGCAGCTGGATGGACTGCTGTCCACCCCGACACCACGCTTCCGCGAGGAGCTGAGCTATTTCAGTGACAAGCAGCCGAACGCCTCATCCATCAGGGCGCTGCTGGACGGTGGCGCTCCGATGCTCGACCGGTTGGGCCATGCCATCACCAGGTATCACCGTGCCGGCATAGCTCCGTACAAACGCATGCTGCGACCGCACCTCCAGGCCGACCGCGACCGGCGGCTGCAGGGGCTCGCCGACGGCGGCGTCGATCGCCTGCTGGGCAATCTCCATCCTGACGTGGTGTGGGATCCACCGGTCCTGCGCGTGCTCGACTACGTCGAACACGACGTGCACCTTGAGGGACGCGGAATCGTGCTCCTGCCGTCGGCGTTCTGCCGCCGCCATCCGATCACGCTGCGGGACACCGATCTGCCGCCTGTGCTGGTCCTGCCCGTACAGCCTCCTGTCGGCTGGCTGCCTCGCGTCCGGGCGGACGGCACGACGGAACACGAACCGGTCGTGGCCCTGCTCGGGCGGACGCGCGCGTACGTCCTGGAGGAGGCCGCGCGGCCCGTGACCACGACGGAGCTGGCCCGGCGCCTCGGCATCTCGCTGGCTATGGCGAGCCGGCACACGACCGTGCTACGCAATGCCGGCCTGGTCGTCTCCAGGCGTGAGCGCAACACCATCTTCCATCACATCACCGCTCTGGGCAGGGGGTTGCTCAACGGCCGGCCGTTCACCTGAACGCGTGAGGCCCCCAGCGATAAGTGTCACCAGTGCGGTGACCGGAAAGGTTCACCGGGTTGGGGGACGGCGAATATCCACGCTTGGGTGTTCGATTCGGTGAGCGTTCAGGGGGACCACGTTGGCGGCCTGCGTGTTCCAGAAGCGATCGCGCTACGCGTCCTGCTGTGGTGACTCGGCCGGAGCGTTCGCGGTGAGAGGCGTCAACCAGTGGATCTCCAGGTCCTCGCGCAGGTAGTTCATGCGAGTTTTCTGGAACTGGACGAGGTTGGGCTGGGCGAGGTGATTGCGCAGGTCGTCCCCCGAACGCCACAGCTCGTAGAAGACCAGCGTGGTGGGGTCGGAGGCATCGCGATGGACCTGGTACTGCCAGGCGCCCGGCTCGGCACGAGTCGGCTCGACGAACGAAAGGAGCAGGCTTTCCAGCTCCTGGGCGCGTTCCGGGCGGGGGCGGGCGTATCCGTAGATGCCGATGGGGCCGGTTCCCTCAGGTATGACGATATTCATACCTGAGGAGGTTAGCCATGCCCGAGGTATGATGCAAGTCGTACCTGAAGGAGGAGATATGGAGCTCGGCAAAGTGCTCGCCGCGCTCGCCGACGACTCCCGGCGGCGCATGGTGGCCGAGCTCGCGGCCGATCCCAAGGATCAGGAGCGGGCATGCGGGTCCTTCGACCTGCCGGTGAAAAAGGCCACACGAACCCATCACTTCCGGGTTCTGCGGGAGGCCGGCCTGGTCGCGCAGCGCGATCATGGCAACGGGAGCACGTTGAGGCTGCTCAGGAAGGACATCGAGCAGCACTATCCCGGCCTGCTACAGCTACTCGTCGCCGAGCTCGGCCAGTCGGGTGAAGACGACGCCACGTCATGACACAAGGCGAGCACCGTATTCCGCATCATGCGTCTCGTCGAGGGTGATGAGCAACGTGACCTCGCCTTCGACGGCGTGACATCGGACCACGATATTCGCGGGGCCGCCAGTCTCGCCGGCCTGACGGTCGAGGCACTCGAGCCGGTGAACCTTTCCGGTCACAGCACTAGCTACCCACCGCGTCCAGGCTCGCAGCCGCCCTTGCCCAGCGATAGATGTCACCTATTCCCAGGGCTAATTGTCACCTGCGAAGGGTTGCCCGAGGTTGTTGTCGCCGTGATCGTCTAGTACTCCAGTGACATTTCGCGATCGTGAGGCGTTGGGGGCACATGGCAACGGCCACCGCGTGATCATTCGGAGTTTGTGAGGACAACGAAAGATCGTGCGGTGGCCGCGAGCCACAGCGTAGACCCTGACGGCTGGATGGTCATCCTCAACGAGCTGATGGCGCGGATCGCCGGCCGGTTCGGCCGCATCGAGCCACGTCGCGCCGCCGGTGCTTACGTGCGCAAGCTGCTGGCCCGACATCGACCGCAAGAACTGCTGGAACCTGGCCGAACATGCCGGGCCGACCGGGCCGCAGGCGCCGCAGCGGCTGTTGCGCACCACCCGCTGGACGCCGACGCCGTCCGCGATGACGTCCGTGATTTCGTCGTCGAACGGCTCGGCCCCGATGGCGTGCTGATCGTGGATGAGACCGGGTTCGTCAAGAAAGGCGTCGGTTCGGCCGGGGTGCAGCGGCAATACAGCGGCGCTGCGGGCCGGATCGAAAATTGCCAGATCGGCGTGTTCCTCGCCTACGCCACCACGCGCGGCCGAGCACTGCTGGACCGGCGGCTCTACCTGCCCGAGCACACCTGGCTGGCCGACCCCGGCCGCTGCCATGCCGCCGGCGTCCCGGACGAGACGCATTTCGCCACCAAACCCGCCCTGGCCATCCAGATGCTCCTGGCCGCGATCGAGGCGGGGGTGCCGGCGAGCTGGGTGAGCGGAGATGAGGTCTACGGGCAAGACCCGCGCCCGCGCGTCGCCCTGGAGGAGCCCCGGATGGGGTACGTACTGCGCACGGATCGACGAAAGCGAGGCCCGCGGATATCGGTGGCTGCTGATCAGGCGCAACCTGACCACCGGCGAGCCGGCGTTCTACCGCTGCTACGCACCCACCCGGCAGCCGTTGATGGCCCTGGTCAAGGTCGCCGGAATCCGATGGGCGGTTGAGGAGTCCTTCCAAGCAGCCAAGGGCCAGGTCGGCCTGGGCCACTACCAAGTACGCGGCTGGACGGCCTGGCACCGGCACATCACCCTGGCCATGCTTGCGCTGGCCCTGCTGGCGGCCATCGCCACCGCCCAGCCACCCAGCGACCAGGACCGCATCCCACTGACACTGCCCGAGATCCGCCGGCTGCTCGCCGCACTCATACTGCCCCAGCACCGCTCCATCACGGACGTTCTGCGCTGGTCACACTGGCGCCGACGCCACCAGGCCACGGCCCGGCACTGCCACTACCAGCGCAGATCCGAACCATGATCGCGAAATGTCACTGGAGTACTAGGCGCCGCTCGGCCGGTGCGCGGCTGGGCCGGTGTGCGGGGTGTGGTGCGCGACTGCGCGCAGTCGTTCGGCCGGTGTGCGGCTTGGCACCGTCGTTCGCGCTGGTCGCCTCGGGGATTGGCCCGGCCGCGCCGCACCGGCTCCAGACGCCGCCGGTCACCGAGCGCGTGCGGCGGCGGACCGGCGCGCGCGTCAACGGCGGACGGTACGCAGGACCACGATGCCGTCGTCGTCCCGGTCGAACACGGCCAGCCCGGTCGGGAAGCGCCGGATACGGAGCTGAGGTGCCGGAGCCGGCGCATGGTCGTCGTGCGGCCGGCCGGGCGTTCGTCCAGGCTGAGGCCCCGGTGTGCCTGAGGCAGGCGCTGAACGGGGGCGCGCTCACTCCGTCTGGACGGGCGCGGGTGCCGGGGACGCTCGACGCATCCGTTCGTCCGTCCAGTAATCCTCAACCGGCGTGGGAGTCGCGACGCGGTGAGCAGTCGGCGAGGCGGGAATGCCGGTGTCACCGGGAGTGGGGCGAGCGCCCTCCGCGGGCTGTGACGTCGCCATGCGCACCGCGATCACGGCGAGAGCGATCAGGACCGCGGTCGCGGCTGCCGCTAGGACCGTCCTGGACAAGGCCGGGACCTCCCCTCGACGGGAGACTGGGGACGGGGCGGGGCTCCCCGGCGTGGAGCCGGGGAGCCCCGTCGCACTATTCGTCAGGATTTCTGGTCGGCGTAATTATAGAGATCCCAGTCAGGATTGTCGAAATAAGGACTCCACCACTGGGTGGGATTGACAATTCTGTCGAGTGTGCTGGATGTGCCGTTGACATATCCGAGGCCTGTGCTGTCGTCGTACGACGCGAGCCACGGGCCGCCGCTCTGGCCGCGCGTCAGGGGGCAGCCCATCGTGATCTGGTTCGATCCGGAGGCGGACGTGGTGCCCTGGCAGAAATACTGCCAGTCTCCCGGGTAAGGGGACTCCGACGGGTAGCCGAGCATGGTCATGGAGCGCGATTTCGGCTGTCCGGTCTGGAAGCCGTGACCGCCCACCGTGTCGACGAGTACCTGGCCCTGCTCATTGTTGAATGTCTTGACGAAGCCGACGTCGTAATCGAAGTTGCTGTTGTTGATCCAGCCGTTGAAGCTGATCAGCCAATTCGCGGCGAAGGTGCCGTACGGACGGTTTCCGTAATTGTAGTAGGGGACGAAGACCCAGTTCTGGTGCCAGTTCCCGCCGCTGCCCCCGTGCACGCAGTGACCGGCCGTGCTCACGATGCGTCTGGACGGGCTGTTGATCGAGCCGGCGGAGCAGACGTAGTCGCGTCCGTCCACGGCGTTTCGGTAGAAGACCTTGCCGACGGCGATCGACGCGTTGACCAGCACGTTGACGTTCTGGCTGGTGCCTCGGCCGGCCTTGCCGCGTTCCACCCCCTTGAGGGACGGCGGCGCCGCGGGCTGGACGCTTCTGGGGACCGCCGACTGGACGTCGGACGGCGAGTCTTGAGTGGGATTCTTGCCGGGGGATTCCGGGGCGGGGATCGCCTTGCGCATGCGCTCTTCTGTCCAGTACGCCAGGACGGCCTCTGTCCTGGCCTTGCGTGCCGTGCTCATCACCTGCGCCACGTCCGGGCTGACGGGAGCGGGGACGGCGACGGCCTCGGCCGGGGCTTTCATGTTCGGTGCGGCGGCACCGCTCGCCGGAGCGGTGACCACGATGGCTCCGCCCATGAGGACGGCGGCTGTGCCCGCTATGAGCACGCGCCTTGCTGACGGGCGTAACCGAAATCCGCGCATGGAGCCTCCATAAAAGGCGTCGGGGAATTCAAGGCCTCCCGAAGGTACACACGAGACAGAGCGGTTGTAAATCACCAAATACGAGTCGCACTGTTTTGGTCCGGACTTTTTCAGCTTCTGATAATTCCCCTTTTCGAAAGAAAACATGTGGCGGTCATCTTCCCGGCAGCCCGATTTCATGTAGGGATTGACCGCCGGTGAAGGGCCGGTGAGCGACGGGAGCCGTACCGGGCCACGGCGAGTCTTACTGTCCGAGCCCGCTCCGCTAGCTAGCAGTCGGCCGCCGCCTTGCGACCGCTCGCGTTAGTTGTCACCGGCTGGTTAGCGTGAGCCTGGCAGGAAGGGTGTTCAACCCTCGACAGTTGTCACTCCTTGCTCGAGCTATCGTCACCAGGTGCAGTTTGCAAGCCTTGTTGTCGCCTTCGGGATGCACGGTTAGGAGGGCGAGCGGGCTTGGTGCGGCATTCGAGCGGCCCGGTCTGCCCCGCAAAGCGGCACAACTCCAGCGACTGACAGCGATCTGCCGCATGACCATCGAATCTTGATCGTTCGGCGCGGAGGACGCCCACGAGGCGGAGAAACGAGGCGGGATGAGGCCCACAAGCCGAGGCGATTCGTGACATCGAGCGGCAGCGCCTGCGTTCACTGGTCACGGGAGACATGGAACCCGCCGACGTCCTGCACGCGGATGACTATCAGCTGATCACTCCGCGCGGCATTGCTCTGTCGAAGGCGGAGTACCTGGGCGCAATCGCTTCGGGGCAACTTCGTTACCAGGTGTTCGAGGCTGTCTCGGACATCGTCGTACGCGCCAGCGACCAGATGGCCATCCTGCGGTACCGCGCGCGGATCGACGTTTCCGCGGATCACGGAGACCTGCTGTCCCTTACCTGCTGGCATACCGATTGCTACGAGCTGCGCGAGGGACGCCGGCAGGCCGTGTGGTCTCAGGCAACCACAGCGGACTGATCTCTTCAGGCTTCCCCCCTGAGTCCAGTGGAACTTCACCAAGCGGGGCGCCCGGTGAATTGACCTTGGTGACAGAAACGGTTTGCAGGTGACAAGTATCGCGAGTGATCACAACGCGTCAACCTAAGGTTGACGGCTTCTATTCGTCAACCTATGGTTGACGCATGGAAGCCACCGTACGTCTCGACGATCTCATCAACGCGATCAAGAGCCGCCACCCCGACGGCAACGCCCTGGAGCAGCTCACCGACGCCGTGACGCTGGGCGAGCACCTCGGCGAGGTGGCCGATCACCTCATCGGCCACTTCGTCGACCACGCCCGCCACTCCGGCGCCTCCTGGACCGAGATCGGCCGCAGCATGGGCGTGACCAAGCAGGCCGTCCAGAAACGGTTCGTGCCCAAGGAGGGAGGGCTGGCCGCACAGATGGCCTCCTACGGCCGCTTCACCCCTCGCGCCCGCAACGTGGTCGTGGCGGCGGAGCAGGAGGCCAGGGAGGCCGGCAGCGAGACCATCGAGCCGGAGCACCTCGTTCTCGGCCTGCTGCACGAGCCGGAGGCGTTGGCGGCCAAGGCCATGGTGCGGCTCGGCGCGCCGCTGGACCAGGTCAAGGACGTCATGAAGGCGATGCTGCGCCCCGGCGGCCAGACCGCGCCCGACCTGCTGCCGCTCGCCCCGCAGACCAGGAAGGCCCTGGAGCTGACGCTGCGCGAGGCGCTGCGGCTCGGCCACAACTACGTCGGCACCGAGCACGTCCTGCTCGGCCTGCTGGCCCTCGGCGAGGGGGCGGCCGTGGCCGCGCTCAACGGGCTCGGCCTGACCACGGAGACCGCGGAGCCGGAGGTCAAGCGCATGCTCCACACCGTCCTCGGTCAGCCCCCAGCCTCGGCCACCGGCAACGGATGACCGGTGTATCAGGGACCTCTACGGGCCCTAATACACCGATATATGCGGATGGTCGTAGTGGTTGGCCGTCGTTCCACCCCGGTCGGACATGGTGCGCCAGGCGCCCGTCCTGGCGTGCCAGATCCGCTGCCGGTAGATGATGTACATGATGCCGAGCCGCTTGGCGTTCTTGATGGCCCAGGCGGCGATCTGGTTGCCGCGCTCGACCTCCCCCGCCGACGGCAGCGCGCCGCCCCGGCTCAGCATGAAGTCGCAGGCACGCCCGAGCGGATGCTCGCCACCGTCCTGGATCGTCCGGTAGCACCCGATCCCGAACGGAACGTCGAACCGTTCCTTGACGAGCTGCTTGACCAGCCGCATCCTGGGCGTGATGTTGTCGGACCCGCCGGGCAGCTGCGGCACCCACGTGCCGTCCGGCCGCCGCACCCCCGGAGCCGTGTACAGCTGATCGATCTTGTCCTTGATCCGATCGATCTGCTTCTCGGCCTTCTTCTTCCGTTTCTCCAGGTCGTCGACCGTACGAGTGAGCTCCTTGGCGCGGGCGTCGGCCTCGTCCTTGGCCTGCTGGTGGGCGTCCCTGACCTGGGTGTAGCCGCGCAGCCGCGCGTCCTGGAGCTCGACGAGGTGCTGGTTGAGCGCCATGCGGCCGAGGAAGGAGGACGGGTCCTGGTTGCCGACGAGGAAGGCGAGCTGGCCGGTTTCGCCGCCGATGTACTGGCTGACGGCCATGGCTCTGAGCTCGAGGGACTCGCGTTCGTAGACGGCTTGGGCGGCGGCCAGCTTCTCGCGTGCGGATTTTTCCGCTTTTTCCGCTTTTTGCTGGGCGATTCTGCTGTTGTAGTACTCGGTGATGAGCTTGTCCGAATCCTTCTGGAGCGCGGACAGCTCCTTCTTGAGCTGCTTCACCGTGGGCTTGGGCTCGGCCTCCGCCGGAGCCCCCGCCATCAGGAGCACCGCCCCGAGCGTCACCGCAGAGAGCGTACGGACTGGACCGCGTAGCCGGTCGGCACGGGAGGCAACCGCCACACTTCTCCTTACCCCGAGCCGCAGGGCAGGTTCCGGTCAGCATGTATTCAGGCCGGGGGGCGCCCTCTATCCGACTGCTGATAGTAGAGGATCACGCCCCCCGGCACACAACTCATGACTTTTCGTTATCGCGCGGTCGCCGTACCCTTCGCACCACGATCTGCCGTCCGAGCAGCACCGAGCCCGGCACGACCACCAGCCCCAGCAGGCTCGATCCCAGGCCGAGACCGACGTCGGCGTCCAGCACTCCGTCCCCCTTGCCGCTGAGGAGCGGCACGTTCACCGAGACCTTGACGGAGACGGAGATGAGCGGCTTGTTCCTGGCCGGAGGCTGCGTGCCGGGATCCGGAGCCCTCGTGGTGGGCGGCCGGGTCTCCGGTGGCCGGGTCTCCGGTGGCCTGGTGGCCGGCGGCTCACTCGTGGGGGGCCGGGTCGTCGGGGGCCTGGTGGCCGGCGGCTCGCTCGTGGGCGGACGTGTGGTCGGGCGCGCGGTCGGCCGGTTGGAGGCCGTCGGCTCCCGGGTCGTCGGGCGGCCGGTCGGCTGCCGGGTGGGCGCGGGGGGCTCGGTGCGTGGTCCGCCTCCGGTCGGACGGACCACGGGTGGAACGGTCGGGACCGTGCTCGGCTCACCGACGTACGTGACGGGCGGCGTGGCCGTGACGGACTCGCTCGGGGTGGGATCCGCGGAGGTGGGCGCCGCCGACGTGGGCGGCGCGGACGTCGGGGAGGCGGGCACCCGGGTGCCCGCCGGGGAGGACGTGCCGGGCGGCAGCGCGACGCCCGGCCCAGGCTCCGGGGCATCGGCCCAGATCACGAACGCCGACGTCACCGCGGCCGCGGTCGCCAGCACCAGCCCGCCCGTCACCACGAACTTGCCCGCCGGCGTCAGCGTCGTCTTGAACACGCTGGTGGTGCTCTCCGCGGCGGCCGATTCCGCCCTCGGCAGCAGCGCGGCCAGCGGCACGGCCAGGGCACCGAGCCCGGCCCGTCCGCGCTGATCCCATTCCTCCCCGTACGTGGCCAGCGCGACCTCTTCCAGCTCGGTCAGGAACACCTCCGCCGACCCCGGACGCCCCGCCGGATCCTTGGCCAGCCCGTGTTCGAGCAGCGGGCGCAGCGGCTCGTCGACGTCCTCCAGCGGGGGCGGCACGTGCTGGTGCTGGTAGGCGAGCGCGGCCACGTTCTCACCGTGGAAGGCCCGGTGGCCGGTCAGGCACTCGTAGAACACCAGCGTGGCGGCGTACACATCGGTGGCGGGGCCGGCCGGGGCGTCCTCCCACTGCTCGGGAGCCATGTAGGAGGGGGTGCCGACGAGGGAGGCGGTCTCCCCGAAGTGCGCCGCCACGCCGAAGTCGACCAGCTTGCTCTCGCCGTCCTGGGTGATGATGACGTTCTCGGGCTTGAAGTCCCGGTGTACGACGCCGCGCTGATGCGCCTCGGCCAGTCCGAGCAGCGCGCCCTTCAGGACCACGAGCGCCGCCTCCGGACCCGTCGCGCCCTCGTGCTCCAGGAGCCGCCGCAGCGTCACGCCGTCGACCAGCTCCATCACGATGACGGCGTCGTCCTCGCCCTCGACGTACTCCAGCAGGCGGGCGGTGTGCGGGCTGTCGATCTCGCGGATGACCTCCGCCTCCGCCCGGAACCTCCCCACGAACTCCTCGTCCGCGCGCAGCGGCTCGGACAGGTGCTTGATCGCGACGGATTCTCCGTCGGAGTCCCGTACGGCGAGCATCACCCGCCCTGTCCCGCCGTGTCCGAGTTCCCGGATCTCGGTGTAGCCGGGAACTTCCATACTGGGACCTCCTGACCGGATAAAGATCCTTATGTCAGGACGCTAACCTGGGGTCACACGCCGTGTCGAGCCCCTCCGCAAGAGTGATCGCCCCACCACCACAATCGGTATGTTTACTACTTTCCATAGTAGATTTCGCGATCATCGTGCGAAACGACCGGATTCCCCTATTTCATCCCCTATCACTACGATTCCCGCGTGTCCCCTGAGCAACACAGCAACACGACGGCCGTCTTCGTGAACCAGAGCGGCCGCCGTCGAAGGCTGATCATGATCGGCTCGATCGCCGCGAGCGTCCTGGCTCTCGCGCTGCTCGCCGTCGTGATCGGCGGAATGTTCTCCAGCACGACACTGTCTGTGAACGGCTGGCCGGGCGATCGCCCAGGAGCGGCGGACCGGACGGCTTCGCCGGATCGCACGCCGACGCCTCGGCAGAGGTCGTCCGAGCAGCCGACCCCCTCAGTGACACGTCCGGTGGCGACACGCTCGCCATCACGCCGTCCGACCCCGAGCGCCAGCCGCCCGGTCCGGCCGTCGGCGACATCCGGGCAGACTTCGCCGCGGCCGGAGCGGACCACGTCGCGGCCCAGCACGGATCCGGAGCCCAGTTCCGAGCCCACCGCGACCGGCCCTACCGCCGACCCCACGGACGCCGCGAACGAGCCGCCCGGCAAGGACAGGACAACGCCGGGACTGGATCCGAACCGGACGAAGGGCCCGAAGAAGTGAGCGCCCCCTCCGGCGCTCCTTCTGGCGACCCCTCTCGCGGCCCTTCGCCGGGCGACAAGCTGGTGTGGCCGTCCGCGCCGGTGCCCGCCTGGCAGGACTACCGCTCTGCTCAGCCAGGTGACGACGCGCCGCGGATCCCGCCGGCGCAGCCGCCCGCGTCGACCGCGAGACCCCCGGCCGACCCCAAGGGTCACTGGTTCCCGCTCGCCGTCTTCCTGCTGCTGGCCGCCACCGCGCTGGTGCTCAACGGATACGTGACCAACGTCGTCGGCGAGACGCACGCGCCCCCGCCCGCCGCCGGCTCTCCACCCCCTGAGCTGGAGAAGGTACGGCGCGGCGGCCCCGTACTCAACATCACGGCGAACGGGCCCGCCAGCGCCCGCCTGCCGAGCAGGACGATCGCGCTGACGTTCGACGACGGACCCGACCCGGCGTGGACTCCGCAGGTGCTGGACATGCTGCAGAAGTACGGCGCCAAGGCGACCTTCTTCACCGTCGGCTCCAAGGTGGCGAAATACCCCGAGCTGGCGCGGCGCATCGTCGCCGAGGGCCACGAGCTGGGAAACCACACCTACTCACACGCCGACCTCGCGGCCCTGCCGGGCTGGCGGCTCAAGCTCGAGTTGTCGCTGACGCAACGTGCCCTGGCCGGAGCGACAGGGCTGCACACCACGCTGGCCCGCCCGCCGTACTCCTCCACCCCCGCGGCGATCTCCGGGCCGCAGTGGGCGGGGATGAAGGCCCTGGCCGCCGAGGGCTACCTCGTCACGCTGACGGACCTCGACACCAGGGACTGGAGCCGTCCAGGAGCATCGAAGATCGTGGCGTCGTCGATCCCGGACAGGGGCCGGGGCGCCATCGTCATGATGCACGACTCGGGCGGCGACAGGCGGCAGACCGTCGAGGCCGTCGGAGCCGTCCTGCGGGAGCTGACCGGCAAGGGCTACCGCGCCGTCACGGTGACGACGGCGCTCGGCATGCCCTCGGCGCACCAGCGGGCCGGCGGAGTGGAGCAGTTCGCCGGCTCCGCGCTCAACCTGGCCCAGCGTGCCTCGGAGGCGTTCGCCGGCGCGCTGGCGTGGGTGCTGCTGGCCGCGGGAGCGCTCACCTTGGGGCGGCTCGGCTTCTTCGCCGTGCTCGCGTGGGTGCACGCGGCCCGCACCAGGGGTGGCAAGCGGCGCAAGGGCCGGGCTCCCGTGTGGTCCGCGCCCCCGCCGGTGACCGTGATCGTGCCCGCCTACAACGAGGCCGCCGGGATCCAGGCCACGGTGCGGTCGCTGGTCGACACCACGTACCAGGGCGAACTCGAGATCCTCGTCGTGGACGACGGCTCGACGGACGACACCGCCGAGCTGGCGGAGGCGCTGGGACTCCCCGGGGTACGCGTGATCCGCCGGCCCAACGGCGGCAAGCCGGCCGCGCTCAACACCGGCATCGCCCAGGCCGCCCATGAGCTGGTCGTCATGGTGGACGGCGACACCGTCTTCGAACCCGCCACGATCGGCCACCTGGTCCGCCAGCTGGCCGACCCCGCGGTCGGCGCGGTGAGCGGCAACACCAAGGTCGGCAACCGGCGCGGCATGATCGGCCGGTGGCAGCACATCGAGTACGTCATCGGCTTCAACCTCGATCGGCGCGCCTTCGAGCTGCTCGACTGCATGGCGACCGTACCCGGCGCGATCGGGGCGTTCCGGCGTTCGGCGCTCATGGCACTGGGCGCGGTGAGCGCGGACACGCTGGCGGAGGACACCGACCTCACGATGGCGCTGTGCCGGGCCGGATGGCGCGTGGTCTACGAGGAGAAGGCGCTGGCCTGGACGGAGGCGCCGACCTCGCTCGGCCAGCTGTGGACCTGCGCCACGCGCCCGCCAAGGTGTCCCAGACCCCCGAACGGCGGGGTGGCATGCATCCCGGCATGAAGGCGGCCTGGGGCGCCTGGGC
>NZ_JBFANV010000144.1:0-20082 GCF_040674955.1 Nonomuraea sp. NPDC049695
GGCCTCCCTGTCGGACGGCGTCCGACCGGCCTCCCCGTCGGACGGCAGCCGCCGGACGGCCACAGTGACCGTGGTGCCGTCCGGCGTGTGGACGGCGGCGTTGCTCAGCAGGTTGGCGAGCACCTGGTGCAGCCGGAGCGGGTCGCCGGTCACCGTGACAGGGTCCTCCGGCAGCTCCAGCCGCCAGCGGTGGCCGGGGGCGGCGGCCCGCGCGTCACCCGTGGCCTCGATGGCCAGGCGCGTCAGATCGACCTCCTCCCTGGCCAGCGGGCGTCCCTCGTCCAGCCGGACCAGCAGGAGCAGCTCGTCGACGAGCTCGCTCATCCGTCCGGACTCGGCGTCGATCCTGTTCAGCGCGTGCCGTACGTCGTCGGACATCGCCTCGCGCAGCGCGAGCTCGGCGTGCCCGCGGATCGACGCGAGCGGCGTGCGCAACTCGTGGCTGGCGTCGGCGGCGAAGGAGCGCAGCCGCTGCTCGACGGCGTGCCTGCGGGCCAGGGCGGACTCCACGTGGCCGAGCATGCGGTTGAACGCGGCGCCCACCAGGCCGGTCTCGGTGCGCGGGTCGGTGTCGGGCACGCGTTCGGCCAGGCTCACCTCGCCGCTGGCCAAGGGCAGCTCGCTGACCTTGCGGGCGGTCGTGGCGATGCGTTGCAGGGGGCGCAGCGACAGGCGTACCCAGAGGGTGCCCGCGACGCCGGCGACGGCGAGCGTGCCCGTGAACATCGCCAGCTCGAGCAGGGCCAGGCGGCCAAGGGTCTCCTCCACCCCGTGCAGCGAGAGCCCCTTGACCAGGACGTCACCGTCCCGGCCCGCGACGGCCTGGACCCGGTAGTCGTCCAGGACGGACAGGTCCACGGTCAGCGCAGGGCCGCCGACCGGCACGGCGGCCAGCGTCTCCTCGTCCTGGCGGCTCAGCCGCACGGGGAGCGCGTCCGCCCGTGCCACGACCGCCGCCTGGGTGACCCGCCCGCCGACCAGCCGCGCGCCGAACATGCCCGGGGCCTGCCCGCGTGTGTCCTCGCCGTGCTCCAGGCTCGCGGCGAACCGCACCCCGTAACCGGCGAGCTGCTGGTCGACGCGGCCGAGCAGGAAACTGTCCATCGCCCGGAACGTGGCGACGCCGACGATCGCGCACGTGAGCGCCAGCAGCACGAGCAGACCGGCGATCATCCGGCCCCTGATCGTGCGTGGCATGAGCTTCACGGCTTGAGCACGTATCCGACGCCGCGGACGGTGTGGATCAACGGCCGGCGGCCCGCGTCGATCTTCTTGCGCAGATAGCTGATGTAGAGCTCCACCACGTGCGCCTGGCCGCCGAAGTCGTAGGACCAGACGTCGTCGAGGATCTGCGCCTTGGTCAGCACCCTGCGCGGGTTGTACATGAGCAGCCGCAGCAACTCGAACTCGGTCGGCGTCAGGTCGATCAGCGTGCCGCCCCTGGTCACCTCCCGGGACTCCTCATCCATGGACAGCTCGCCCACGACGAGCCGGTCGCCGTCGCCCTGGCGCGCCATGCCGGCCCGGCGCAGCAGCCCGCGCAGGCGGGCGAGCACCTCTTCCAGGCTGAACGGCTTGGTCACGTAGTCGTCGCCACCCGCCGTGATGCCCTCGATCCGGTCCTCCACGGCGTCCCGCGCGGTCAGGAACAGCACGCACAACTCGGGCGTCCGCTCCCTGAGCCGGCGCATCAGCTCCAGCCCGTTCAGGTCGGGCAGCATGATGTCCAGGATCGCCGCGTCGGGTGCGAACCGCTCCGCCTCCTGGACGGCGGCGCTCCCGCTCGCCACCGCGCGGACCTGCCAGCCCTCCTGGCACAGCGTCCTGTCCAGCACCTCCAGCAGGTCGGGCTCGTCATCCACGACGAGCACGCGGATCGGCGTGCCGTCCGGGCGCGACAGGGTGCTCATCCTCTGGAAGATAGGAGCCTCCTCTGAGAATCCTCTTAAAGATACCTTTGAGAGGAAAAACAGAGACTGGCCTGGCACTTTGTCCCTCATGACGACTGTTCACACTGCAGTCCGCACGTCGGCGATGCCGCGGCGCGGCCGCTTCCGGCCCGAGGCGCTGCTGGCGGCCGTGGCGGCGGGCGGGGTCGCGGTCATCGCACTGTGGTGGCACAGCACGCCCTCGGTGTCGGGACTGGACGGCTGGCTGACCGAGAGCGGCCGCGTCACGGGCCTGCTGGCCGGGTACGGGCTGGCGGTGCTGCTCGGGCTCATGGCCAGGGTCCCGGCCCTGGAACACGGCGTGGGCAGCGACCGCCTGGCCCGCTGGCACGCCATGGGCGGCAGGTACGTCATCGGGCTCGTCACGGCGCACGTGCTGGCCACCATCTGGGGGTACGCGGTGGCCGACCGCGTCGGCCTGGTGGACGAGACGGTGACCATGGTGCTGTCCTTCCCCGACGTGTTGAAGGCGACGGCGGCCTGCCTGCTGCTGCTCGGCGTCGCCGTGGTGTCGGCCCGTGCCGCGCGCCGGAGACTGCGCTACGAAACCTGGTTCTACCTGCACTTCTACACCTACCTGGCGGCCTGGCTGGCGTTCGGGCACCAGCTCGCGACCGGCGCCCAGTTCACCGGCGACCGCGTGGCGCGACTCGCCTGGTACGCCCTCTACCTCGGGGTGGCCGCGCTGCTGGTCTGGTACCGCTTCCTGGGACCGGTCAGGTTGTGGGCGCGGCACCGGCTCCGCGTGGCCGGCGTCACCGCCGACGCTCCCGGCGTGGTCTCGATCCACCTCACGGGGCGCGGGCTGCGGCGGCTGCGGGCCGAGCCGGGCCAGTTCTTCCGCTGGCGGTTCCTGACCCGCGAGCTGTGGTGGTCGGCCAATCCGTACTCTCTGTCGGCGGTTCCTGACGCCGGTGGGCTGCGCATCACGGTCAAGGCGCTGGGCGACCACAGTGCGGCGCTCGCCCGGCTGCGGCCGGGCACCCCGGTGCTCGCCGAGGGGCCGTACGGCGGGTTCACCGCGCGCCTCGGCCGGGGCGGCAGATCGCTGCTGATCGCGGGCGGCGTCGGCATCACCCCGCTGCGCGCCCTGTTCGAGACACTGCCCGGACGGGTGACGCTGCTCTACCGGGCCCGTACGCCCGAGGAGATGCTCTTCAAGGACGAACTCGAGCAGATCATCGCGGCCCGCGGCGACGCCACGGCGTACTTCTCGACCGGGCCCAGGTCCCCGGACCTGTTCGACGGTCTCGGGCGCCTGCTGCCCGATCTGCGCGAGCACGACGTGTACGTGTGCGGGCCGCCCGAGATGACGCAGGCGGCGATCAAGGCGCTGCGGTCGGCGGGCGTGCCCCATCGCCAGATCCATCACGAGTCGTTCGAGTTCTGAGTTCCGAATTTTTCACGTTATGAGAGGTCACTGCCATGCGCAGGGTGCTGTTCGCGGTGCTGGTCACCGCCATCGGCCTGGTACTGCTGCTGTCGTTCAAGCCACACGACATGGCGGGCGTCGCCCAGCCGCCCGCCGCCGTCGCCCCCGCCCAGGCTTCGGCTTCGCCGTCGCCGCAGGGCTCCACGGAGTCCGCCGGCGGCCGAACCTTCGACGGGGACGCCGTCGACACCCGCTGGGGACCCGTGCAGGTACGGATCGTCGTCTCCGGCAGCAAGATCACCGACGTACAGGTGCTCCAGGCCCCGCAGGAGAACCGGCGGGACATCGAGATCAACAACAGGGCGCTGCCCATCCTCCAGCAGGAGGCCCTCTCGGCCCAGAGCGCCCAGATCGACTCCGTCTCCGGGGCCACGTACACCAGCGACGGCTACACGGGCTCCCTGCAGAGCGCCATCGACCGGGCGGGGCTGTGACGCGCCACGTCGAGAAGGCGATGGGCACGGTCTTCTCGTTCGACGTGCGCCACGACGCCGATGACGCGGTGGCGCGGGCCGTCGCCTGGCTGCACCACGTGGACGAGGTCTTCTCCACCTACCGGCCGGACAGCCCGGTCAGCCGCCTGGCCCGGGGCGAGCTCGGGCCGGCGGACTGTCCGCCCGAGGTGGGACGGGTGCTCGCGCTGTGCGCGGAGGTCGAACGGCAGACTGACGGATATTTCACGGCGTTTCCCGGCGGCCGTCTGGAGCCGTCCGGACTGGTCAAGGGATGGGCGATCGAGCACGCGTCCCAGCTGCTCACCGAGGCGGGCGCGCCCCGCCACTGCGTCAACGGCGGCGGCGACATCCAGCTCGGTCCCGACCCCTTCCCGTGGCGGATCGGGATCGCCCACCCCCTGCGGCCCGGCGCTCTCTCCGCCGTGGTCACCGGCCACGACCTCGCCGTGGCCACATCGGGCAGCGCCGAGCGCGGCCCGCACATCATCGACCCGCACACCCGCCTGCCCGCCGCCGGCCTGGTGTCCCTCACGCTCGTCGGGGGCCGCCTGACCGCCGTCGACGCGTACGCGACCGCCGCGTTCGCCATGGGGGAGGCCGCCCGGGACTGGGTCGAGGACCAGCCCGGCCTGGAGGCGTACGCGGTGACCGCGCGCGGCCACACCTGGCAGACCACCGGATTCGCCGCGTTCACCGCCCGCGGGTGAGGCGTCGGCTCCTCCTGGGTATGCGGTCCGGTGAAGTCGAGCTAGTCACGGGGGCGAAGGATGCGGCGGCTGGCCGAGCGTACGCCCGCGCATCGGGACCGCACGGTCGACCTGCTCCGCGCCATCGCCATCACGGCCGTGGTCGTCGGCCACTGGCTGGCGGTGCACGTCAGCTACGACGGGGGCCTGCGCGGCGGCAGCGCGCTGGAGCTGGTGCCGTGGACGCGCCCGCTGACCTGGCTGTTCCAGGTCATGCCCGTCTTCTTCCTGGTCGGCGGGTACGCCAACGCCGCCTCGCTCGCCGCTCACCGGGAGCTCGGCGGTGACGCCACCTGCTGGACGCTGCGCCGTACCGACCGGCTCATCCGCCCTACCACCGTGCTGCTGGCCGTGCTGGCGGCGGCGGCCCTGCTGGCGCGGGTGCTGGGCGTCGATCCGGGGCTCATCAGCGTCGGGGTGTGGGTGGCCGGGATCCCGCTCTGGTTCCTGGTGGCCTACCTGGCCGTGGTGGCCCTCACCCCGCTGACGCACGCCCTGCACCGCCGGTACGGCCTGGCCGTGCCGATCGCGCTGACCGTGCTGGTCGGCCTGGGCGACGCGGCCCGGTTGGCGCTGCGGGATCCCGCCCTGGGGCAGGGCAACTTCCTGTTCGCCTGGCTGGCCGTGCATCAGCTGGGCTTCGCCTGGCAGGACGGGCGCCTGCCCGCCCGGCCCCGCGTCGGGCTGCCGCTGGCGTTCTCGGGGCTGGCGGCCCTGGTCGGGCTCACCGTGGTGGGGCCTTATCCGATCAGCATGGTCGGGATCGCGGGGGAGGGCATCCAGAACACCTCACCGCCCACGCTGGCGCTGCTGGCGCTGGCCGCGACGCAGACCGGGCTGGCTCTGTCGGTCCACGGCCCGGCCGGCCGGTGGCTGCGGCGGCCGCGGCCCTGGACCGCCGTCGTGGCGGTCAACTCGATCGTCATGACGCTCTTCCTGTGGCACATGACCGCCGTCGTCCTCGGCGCGCTCGCGCTCTATCCGACCGGGCTGCTGCCGGCGCCGCCTCCGGGGACGCCCATGTGGTTGCTGCTGCGGCTGCCCTGGCTCGCCGCCCTGGCCCTGATCCTGGGCGTGCTGGTCATGGTGTTCGGTTCCGTCGAGCGGCGGGCCGGTCCCCGTCCCGGGGCGGGAGCGACGGCCGGGGTGACGGCGGGTGTCCTCACCTTCCTCGGCATCGCCGGCGTGGTGGCGGGGCTTCTCACCCTCGCGGTGACCGGCCCGAGCGGTCATACGCTGACCGGCCTGCCGATCGTGGCCATGCTCGTGTACTTCGCGGGCGCCAGCACCCTGCGCTTCACCCGGTGGCGAAACTCCCGTACGGCGTGAGCCTCAGCGTGCTCTGCGGGCCAAGGTGAGGTCGGTGGTGAAGGTCAGGTCCACGCCGTCGCCCCCCAGCAAGGCGGCGAACTCCTCCATCACCTCCTCGCGGGTGTCCGGGTCCAGGATCCGGTAGGCGGAGACGGAGCGGGCCAGGTCCAGGTAGCGGCCGGTTCCGTACCGGTCGGTGCGCGTGTAGTGGCGCTGGTCGAGGTCGGTGTAGCGCGGGTCGTGCGCCAGCTCGTGCTCGGAGCGCTCGCCCCGGGTCGAGCCGTCCCGGTGCATGCTCGAGGTGGTCACTCCGTAGCGGCTGTCCACCGCGGCGAGGGCGGCCCGCAGGTCGGGGTCGGTGACGACGTAGTGGTTCCAGAAGACCGCCACCGCTCCGGAAGGCGCCAGGGCCGCGTGGGCGAGGTCCCAGCGCCTGCGCTCGTCGATCCAGTGCCAGGCCTGCGCGGAGTAGAGCAGGGCGAACGCCCTGTCGGGGACGTACGCCTCGAAAAACCCGATCTCCACCCGGGCGCCCGGGCACTTCGCCGTCAGCGCGGCGGCCATCCTGGGGTCGGGTTCGACGCAGGTCAGATCCGTGCCGCGGGCGGCGAAGCCCGCCGTGGCCTTGCCCGTGCCCGCGCCCACCTCCAGCGCGGGGCCGGGTGGCGCGTACTCCAGCACGTCGGTGATGAGCTGGGCGGGATAGTCGGGCCTGGCCGAGTCGTACTGCTCGACCGCCTCTCCGAACACCACGCTCCGCTCGCGGTCCACCGTCATCGGATCCCCCTTGATGGTTCATGCCCTGCGCCGGGACCCCTCCCGGAGGAGGGCCGGTAGACAACATCCCACGAAACCCGAAGAAAGAGGGAGTATGCCTCGCAAGACCATCACCGCCCTGGCCCTCGCCTGCGCCCTGGTCGCGGCGCCGGCCCTCACCGCGACCCCGGCCGCCGCCGCGGCCAAGCCGAACCTGCGCGCTTGCTACGACGGGAAGTGCACGTTCACCTTCACGAAGCCGGTGAAGTTCCGCGTCGCCAAGAAGTACGGGCTGAGCGGCTGGGTCCACGTCGCCAAGGAGTGGAGCGACCTGTTCGGCACGGACGTCGTCGCCGTGTGGAGCGGAGGCAGCAGCGCCTACGGGGGAGAGGGCACCTCCGGAGGCATCAACAAGCTCGACTTCCGTGTGCTGTCGATCACCGGCACGGGGGCGACGATCCGCTTCACCGGGTGAACGGGGCGCCCTCGGTACCCGGCCGCACGCGGGCGGTCCGGGTACCGAGGGGCCGTCAGTGCCTCAGTCCTCCTCGGCGTGGCCGGATCGCCGCCACGGGCCGGTGATGGCGAAGACGTAACCCGGCGACTGGATGTTGGCGAACAGGATGCGGCCGTCAGCGCTGAAGTTCGGGCCGGTGAACTCGCCGTCGTTGATCTCGTTGCGCGCGATCGGGTACGTCTGGCCCCGATCGGTGACGCCCACCAGGTGCTGGATGCCCTCGCCGTCCTCCGCGAGGATCACGCCGCCGTACGGCGAGACCGTGATGTTGTCGGGGCCGTCGAAGTTCGTGTCCTGGGTGGGGTCGGGGTTGACGCCGAAGAGCACCTTGAGCGTGACCGTCTCGTGGCGCGGGTCGTAGAACCACACCTGGCCGTCGTGCTCGTTCACGCTGCCGTCGGTGTGGCGGGCGAAGCTGGCCACGAAGTACGCGCCGCCGTCGGCCCACCAGGCGCCCTCCAGCTTGCGGCTGCGGGTGATCTGGTCGTCGGTGAACTGCTTGCGGGTCGACGTGGTCTTCGCGTCGCGGTCGGGCACCTCGATCCAGCGGACCTTGTACCGCGTGCCCGGCGCCGTCGCCTCCGACAGGTCGGCGATGTGCTGGTCGTCCTGGTAGCAGCTCATCGCCTCAAGCTTGCCCGCGGTGTCGCCGCCCTCGGACAGCGCCAGCGCCCGCAGCTTGCCCTTGCCGCCGCGGAACTTGCTCGGCGGCGTCCAGCGGTAGTACAGCCCGTTCGGCCCGCCGGCGTCCTCGGTCAGGTAGATCGCCGACGTGTGCGGATCGACCGCGACGGCCTCGTGCGAGTAGCGGCCCAGGAACTTCAGCGGCACCGGGTCCTGGTTGGCCTCGCGGTCGAACGGGTCGACCTCGAACACGTACCCGTGGTCCTTCTGGAAGGCGCCACCGGCGCGCTGCTCGGTCTCCTCGCAGGTCAGCCAGGTGCTCCAGGGGGTCTTGCCGCCGGCGCAGTTGTTGTGCGTGCCGGCCAGGCTGACGTACTCGCGGATCCGCTCGCCGCGCGCGTCCACGTCGATGTTCGTGGTGCCGCCGCCGGCGCCCGGGTCGTAGGTCAGGCCGGGCAGCGTGGGCACCCGGTACGGCTCGCCGCCGCCGACCTCGTGGTTGTTGACCAGCGTGGCACCCCGGCCGTGCGGGAAGCTCGCGGTGCCGTCGGCGTCGCTCGGGGTCGGCTCGCCGCTCTCCAGCAGCGTCACCCCCGCCTGAGCGACGATCTTGTACGAGAAGCCCTTGGGCAGGGCCAGCACCCCTTTCGGGTCGGCGACGAGCGGGCCGTAGCCGGCCGGGGGCTTCGAGGCCGCGAACGCGGCGGGACCGGAGATCGCCTCGATGCTGCCGGCGAACGCGATGCCGAGGCTGCCCGCGGTGGCGTGGCCGAGGAAGGAACGACGGGATACAGGTGAGGGCATGGGACATTGCCTCCAACAGGGGACGCTTTACACAAGCCGACCCAACGATGTCACGGAGAAGACGATCGCGCCGCCCGTTGTCCGGATGATGAACACCGGATGAAGAAGTTCACCCGTGAGAGGCGAGTGACTCCATGGGCGCGCCCAGCGTCCTGGACACCTCTCGTGCGGTGTCGGCGACCAGCGGCCCCAGCTCCCGGGCGTCGTCCACCGAGAGCTCGTGCGTCAGGGTCGACAGGCTCACCCCGGCCACCACGTGTCCGTTGTGGTCGAAGACGGCCGCGCCGACGCAGCGGACGCCCTGCTCGTTCTCCTCGTCGTCGATGGCGAAGCCCTGCCGCCGCACCTCCGCCAGGCACCGGCGGAGCGCCGCCTGCGTGGTGATCGTGCTGGGGGTGCGCCTGCGCAGCCCGGTGCGGGCCGCGATGCCCGCCACCTCGGTGTCGGACATGGCGGCGAGCATCGCCTTGCCGATCGCGCTGGAGTGCAGCCACAGCGACATGCCCACCCGCGAGGGCATCTGATACGGCTTGCGCCCCTCCAGCTTGGCGGCGTACACGGCCTCGTCGCCGTTGAGCACGGCGAAGTGGACCGTGTAGCCCGTCTGCTCGTGCAGGCGGGCCAGCACCGGCGAGGCCTGCCGCACCGGGTCGAAGCGGGTCAGCATCCGGCCGGCCAGGGTGAGGATCTTGGGGCCGGGCAGGTAGCCGCCGGAGCCGTCGGGACGGGCGAAGCCGTGCTCGGCCAGCGCCTGCAGGATGCGGTGGATGGTCGACTTGGGCAACCCGGTCGCGGTCGCGATCTTGGTCACGCTCTCGTGCTCGGCCAGCGCCTCCAGCACCCATAGTGCCTTGTCGATCGCGGTGCTCGGCCGTTGTTCCACCGATCAAGCATACTCAGCGGGCCAGCCAGCCGCCGTCCACGACCAGGACGTGACCGGTGACGTAGTCCGACGCCCGCGAGGCGAGGAAGATCGCCGCGCCCTGCAGGTCGGACGGGTCGCCCCAGCGGCCGGCGGGGATCCGCGCGCTGATCTCGCGCTCGCGGGCCGCGTCCCTGCGCAGGGCCTCGGTCACGTCCGTGGCGATGTAACCGGGGGCGATGGCGTTGACCTGGGCTCCGCGCGGCGCCCACTCGTTCGACAGCGCCTTGGTGAGGCCGGCCACGCCGTGCTTGGCCGCCGCGTACGAGGCCACGTCGATGCCGCCCTGGAACGACAGCAGGGAGGCGATGGAGACGATCTTCGTGGCGCCGTGCTCCAGCAGAGCCTGGCTGAGCACGTACACGGCGTCGAGGTTGACGGCCAGCACGTGCCGCCAGTCCTCGAACCTGGACGAGCCCCGCCTGATCGTCCCGGCGTTGTTGACCAGGATGTCCACCGGGTGCTCGGCCAGCAGCGGGTCGAGCGCGGGACGGATGGCGGCCGGGTCGGACAGGTCGAGCACGAGCCTGCGCGCCTGCCTGCCGCTCTCCTTGACGGCCCGCTCGGTCTCCTCGAGGTCGTCGTGATGGCCGTGCAGGACGAGGTCGGCCCCGGCCCGCGCGAGGCCGACCGCGATCGCCCGGCCGATGCCGGCGCGGGCCCCCGTGACCAGCGCCGTGCGGCCGCTGAGGGAGAACAGCTCCATCCGGTCACCGCATCTCGGTGACCGCGACGTGGTCCATGTCGTCGAAGGCCTGGTCCTCGCCCGCCATGGCCCAGACGAAGGCGTAGCTGCTGGTGCCGAACCCGCAGTGCACCGACCAGCTCGGCGAGATCACCGCCTGACCACCGGCCACGACCAGGTTGCGGGTCTCGTCGGGGCGGCCCATGAGGTGGAAGACCCGCTGGTCGGGTGGCAGGTCGAAGTAGAGGTAGACCTCGGTGCGCCGGTCGTGGGTGTGGCACGGCATGGTGTTCCACATGCTGCCCGGCTCCAGCACGGTCACGCCCAGGACGAGCTGGCAGCTGCGGATGCCGTCGCGGTGGACGTACTTGTAGATCGTGCGCTCGTTCGAGCCGTCCGGGCTGCCCAGCCGTACCGGCTCGGCGTCCTTCAGCCGCGCGTGCGCCGTGGGCAGGGCGGTGTGGGCCGGCGCCGAGACCAGGTAGAACGTGCCGCCCTCGAAGGTGACCTCGCGCGCGCCCCTGCCGATGTAGAGACAGTCCTTGGTGTCCAGCTCGTACGCCTGGCCGTCGACCTCCACGACGCCGGCACCGCCGATGTTGACCACGCCCAGCTCGCGTCGTTCCAGGAAGTACGCGCTGCGCAGCGGGTCGAAGACGGGCAGGCGGGCCTTGCCCGGCGGCTTGACCCCGGCCACCACCATCCGGTCCTGATGGGTGTAGACCCCGTCCACCTCGGGGCCGAACAGGTTCTCCACCAGGTAACGGGCGCGGAGCTCCGCGGTGCCGAAGTGGCGGATCTGGTCGGGCCCCGTCGCGTGCCTCACATCCATGTCTTCCCTCCGGTCAGGCTCCGTCCTACGATCCTAGACACGGAACACCGTTCTATCCAATGGAACACACGCCCTTGGGAGGCGCGCGGTGTATCAGCAGAACTTCAACCCCACGGGCTCGCTGTGGCTGTCCGCCTTACTGGCCGCCCTCCCGCTGATCGCGGTGCTGGTGCTGCTCGGGGTCTTCAGAGCGAGAGCGCACTGGGCCGGCCTGGCGGGCCTGGCGATCGGCCTGGTGATCGCCGTCCTGCCCTTCGCGTACGCCATGCCGGTCGGCCAGGCGCTCGACGCGGGCCTGTACGGCGCGGCCAGAGCGGTGCTGCTCATCCTGTGGATCACGTTCAACGCCATCTGGATCTACAAGATGACCGAGCGCAGCGGGCACTTCGCGGTGCTGCGCCGGGCCTTCCAGAGCGTCAGCGACGACAGGCGGATCACCGCGATCGTCATCGCGTTCTCCTTCGGCGCGCTCATCGAGGCGCTGGCGGGCGGCGGCTCGCCGATCGCGATCTGCGCGGTGATGCTCATCGCGCTCGGGTTCGAGCCGATGCGCGCCGCCGTCATCGCCCTGATCGCCAACACCGCGCCGGTGGCCTTCGGCGGCATGGGGAACCCGATCACGATTCTCGGCAGCGTCACCGAACTGCCGCCGGAGCCGTTCGGCGCCATGGCCGGGCGGCAGACCGCCTTCATCGCGCTGCTCGTGCCGTTCATCATCGTCTTCATCGCCGACGGCCGGCGCGGGCTGCGCCAGGCCTGGCCGGCGGCCCTGGTGGCCGGCGTGAGCTTCGGCGCGGCGCAGCTGCTGTTCTCCCAGTTCAACTACCGGCTGACCGACATCTTCGCGGCCCTCGTCTCCGCCGTCGTGCTGGTGGCCTTCGGCAAGGTGTGGCGGCCCGCCGAGAAGGTGGGCGTGGTGCCGACCATCGCGGGCGGCTCGGTGGACGATCCCGCGTTCGTCCGCCTCCATGGCCGGCCCGGCGGGGACACCGCTGGGGACCGGATCGCGGCCTTCGCGCCGTACGTGATCATCATCGTGCTGTTCTCGATCGCCCAGCTCCCGGCCGTCAAGGACGCCCTGGCCCGGTTCGTCGTCAAGCCCGTCTGGCCGGGGCTGCACCTGCTCAATCCGGCGGGCAAGCCCGTCCAGGTGGTGTACGAGCTGCCCTGGGCCGCGCACCCGGGCACGCTGCTGTTCGTCTCGGGCCTGCTGACGATGCTCGCGCTGCGCATCGGCCCCGGCTCCGCGCTGCGGACGTACGGGGCCACCGTCCGGCAGTTCGGCTGGGCCATCGTCACGATCCTGGCGGTGTTCGCGCTGGCCTTCGTCATGCAGTTCTCCGGTCAGATCCAGACGCTGGGGCTGTTCCTGGCCGGCGCGGGCGCCTTCTTCGCGTTCCTGTCACCGGTCGTCGGCTGGTTCGGGGTCGCCATCACCGGCACCGACGCGGGGGCGAACGCGCTGTTCGCCAAGTTGCAGACGACCGCGGCGGGCCAGCTCGGCGTGCCTCCCGAGCTGTTCGGCGCGGCCAACAGCTCGGGAGGCGTCATGGGCAAGATGATCTCCCCGCAGAACCTGGCCATCGGCACGGCCGCCGCCGGGATGGTCGGCGAGGAGGGCAACCTGTTCCGCCGGGTCATCGGATGGAGCGCGGTGCTGCTGCTCATCCTCTGCGTGCTGGTGTTCCTGCAGTCGACTCCGGTGCTCGGTTGGCTGATCCCCAGCCGGTGACCTTGAGGCCATGAGGATTGATCTCCGGTGCCCGGCGCTTAGCCTTACCCAGGCCTGGAAACGACGAACGCGTCGTGTCCAGGCAAGGGAAGAGCAGCCTTGATGAACCAGCGCAGGCACCGGGACTTCGTGGAAACGCCCGACGGTGGCTATGTCACGTCGGAGGTCGGCCTGGCCGTGCTGGAGAACCCGCTGCTCAACAAGGACACGGCGTTCAGCCCGGAGGAGCGCGAGAGCCTGGCGCTGGACGGGTTGATCCCGCCGGTGGTCGAGACGCTCGAGGAGCAGGCCGACCGGGCGTACGCGCAGTACGGCCGCCAGCCCACGGACCTGGCCAAGAACGTCTTCCTGTCGGCCCTGCAGGACCGCAACGAGGTGCTGTTCTACCGGCTGCTCGGCGATCATCTCCGCGAGATGCTGCCCGTCGTGTACGACCCGACCGTCGCGCAGGCGATCAAGAGCTACAGCCGCGAGTACCGCCGCCCGAGGGGCGTGTACCTGTCCATCGACGACCTCGGCGGCATCGAACGGGCCCTGCGCAACGTCGGGCTCGGCGCCGACGAGGTGGATCTGATCGTCGCCTCCGACGCCGAGCAGATCCTGGGCATCGGCGACTGGGGAGTGGGCGGTGGCGCCGGCATCGCGGCCGGCAAGCTCGCCGTCTACACCGCCGCCGCGGGCATCGACCCCGGCCGGGTGATCCCGATCGCCCTCGACGTCGGCACGGACAACGAGGCGCTGCTCAACGACCCGCTGTACGTCGGCGAGCGGCACTCACGGGTGCGCGGCGAGCGGTACGACGACTTCATCGACGCCTACGTCACCACGGCCACCCGCATGTTCCCCGGCGCGATGCTGCACTGGGAGGACTTCGGCCCGTCCAACGCGCGGCGCATCCTGGAGAAGTACACCGGCCGCATTCCCACGTTCAACGACGACATGCAGGGCACCGGCGCGATCGTGCTGGCCGCCGTGCTGGGCGCCATCAGGGTGACGGACACGCCGATGCGTGAGCAGCGCGTCGTCGTCTTCGGCGCGGGCACCGCGGGCGTCGGCGTCGCCGACCAGCTGCGCGACGCGATGGTCCGCGACGGCCTGGACCGCCAGGCGGCCACCCGGCGGATCTGGCTGATCGACAAGCAGGGCCTGCTCGCCGAGGACATGACGGACCTGCGCGACTTCCAGCAACCCTACGCCCGCCCCGCGCAGGAGGAGGTCCGCGGCCTCGGGCTCGCCGAGGTGGTGCGGCGGGTCAAGCCGACGATGCTGGTGGGCACCTCCACCGTGCACGGCGCCTTCACCGAGGAGATCGTCAAGGCGATGGCGGCGCAGGTCGACCGGCCGATCGTCTTCCCGCTCTCCAACCCGACCGACCGGATGGAGGCCGGGCCGGCCGACCTGCTGCGCTGGACCGACGGACGCGCCCTGATCGCCGCCGGCGTGCCGGTCAACCCGATCACGCACAACGGCGTCACGTACGCCGTCGCCCAGGCCAACAACGCCTTGCTCTACCCGGGGCTGGGACTGGGCGCGATCGTGTCCCGGGCGCGCCGGATCAGCGACGGCATGCTCCAGGCCGCAGCCGAGGCCGTCGGCGGCATGGTCGACGTCTCCTCCCCGGGCGCCTGCCTGCTGCCCCAGGTGGAGAACCTGCGCGAGATCTCGGCCACGGTCGCCGTGGCCGTCGCCCGGCAGGCCGCCGAAGAGGACCTGGCCCGCGTCGAGCTGGACGATCCCATCCAGATGGTGCAGGACACCATGTGGCAGCCGAAGTACCGCAGGATCCACGCGCGGCAGCGTCCAACTCCTGCTCGCTGACCATGAACGCGTAGTGGTGTGGCTCGAAGTCGTCCATGCTTCTCCGGCTGCCCTCTCCCGGCTACAGCTGCCGTGTAATCCCGGCTGAGCCGCGTCGAGGGCACCGTAGCCCCGGGCCCAACCGCTCAACTGGGCTCTGCCGAACCTCGGCAGAGGCGTGGGTCGCTGTGCCGGACGTTACTGAGCCGGTGCCGTGAGGAGGGCTTCGGCGGCAGCGGTGCGGGCATACAGGACCGAGCGGCTGGCCCGATGGGCGCTGACCAGGCCCGCATCGCGCATCGCGGTCAAGTACTGCGACACCCCCGACGGGGAGAGCCCGGTCCGCGCGGCCAGCTCAGTGGTGGAGGCGGGGGCGTCCAGCTCGGTCAGCAGCCGGGTCCGCGAGCGGCCGAGCACAGCCGCCAGGGCGTCGGTCGCAACGGTGGGGCGGGGTGTCCAGAGTGACCCGATGCCGCGTGCCGGATAGGCCAGCTGTGGCGGATCCGGCGGAGTGACGCGGGAGAACAGGCCCGGCCCGGTGAAGGCGGACGGGATCAGCAGCAGCCCTCGGCCCGCCGTCTCGCGGGTCAGCGCCCGCCGCCGCAGCAGCAGCCGCAACGTGTCCTCGTTCCAGCTGATCGAAGCATGCAGATCGTTGAGGACGTGGGCCGCGCCGTACTCGGCGGCCTGGCGGGCGCGATGGAACACCTCGGCCTCAAGCACGACCCGGATCCGTGCCCAGTAGGGCGAGAGCGCGAGTTCCCAGTAGGCCTCGATCTCCTCCGCCAGGCGCGGCAGCCGGGAGCGCGGCTCGGCGTACAGGGCGCGCAGCCGGGGGCCGAGCCCGCGCTCGCCCGCCAGCCGGTCCAGGTAGCGCCGGATCTGGTCCTCCGGAGCGGCCAGCACGTGCCCCAGCTCGTCTGCCAGGGTGGGGCCGGGCCCGGCCGGTGCCGGGTTGAGGAAGTCAGGGACGTATCCTGCGGGACCGACCAGCTCGGCCAGCCAGCCCCCTTGCAGCCCGGCGGCCGCCACCCTCGGCCGCACCTGCTCCATCCAGGGTCGATGTACGGCATGCGTGCCGCCGGAGGCCAGCAGCCGGAAGCTGGTCCCCACCTCCCACATGGGCGAGACGGCGAAGCGCATCTGCGCCAGGTCTCCCGCCGAGAACCGCAGCTCCACCATGACTATTCACCTATGTCTGAATCAATGGCCGGCCACTTTACCGCGCGGCCATGATTCCGCCATGACGATCACAGCAGTGGCAGCGGGCACCTGGATGCTCGGTGACCTCGAGGTTCATCGGATCGGTTTCGGCGCCATGCGGCTCCCGCAGTACGGCGAGGCTCTGGTGCCCGAGGCGGTTCCGCGCGACCGCGAGGAGGCGATCGCCGTGCTGCGACGGGCGGCCGAGCTGGGTGTGAACCACATTGACACCGCCGCGTTCTACTTCTCCCCCTTGCGGTCGGCCAACGAGCTGATCAACCGGGCGCTCGCCCCCTACCCCGATGACCTGGTCATCGCCACCAAGGTCGGGCCGGGCCGTGACGCGTCCGGCGAGTGGACCCCGCACGCCACCCCGGGGCAACTGCGCGGTCAGGTCGAGGAGAACCTGCGCCAGCTCGGCCGCGACCACCTGGACCTGGTCAACCTGCGTATCGTCGGCGCCGACTCGATCGCCGAGCGGTTCGGCGCGCTGGCCGAGCTGCGCCAGGCCGGGCTCATCCGCCACCTGGGCCTGTCCAACATCACTCACGCCCAGCTGGCCGAGGCCCGGGCCATCGCCCCGGTGGTCTGCGTGCAGAACATGTACGGCATCGGTGTCCGCCCCGAGCAGGAGGAGATCGTCCGCTTCTGCGGCGAGCAGCACATCGCGTTCGTGCCGTTCTACTCCATCGCCGCCACCGGCCGCCAAAGGGGCGCCCAGAGCGCCGACCGCGAAGAGATCCTGGCCGTCGCCCACGCTCACGGGGCCACCGCGGCGCAGATCCGGATCGCCTGGACGCTGCACCAGGGCCCGCACATGCTGGCCATCCCGGGCACCGGCGACCTCGATCACCTGGCCGCCAACGTGGCCGCGGGCACATTGCGCCTGTCGGACAGGGACCTGGCCGCCCTGGACCACGTCCACCGGCAGCGTGAAGGGGCCCTCCTTCCGTCATCGCCGACGACATGATCCGCGAAGACGACCCCAGGGGTGGCCACGTCCACGCATGAGCCGCGCCATTTACGCTACCGCTGTTGCGGAATTGAACGACCCTGGCGTATCGTTAGTTTCGCTACTCGGGTAGCGGAATGGAGGGGGTTTCGGATGGCACCACGGGAACGGCCGCGCGACGCGGACGTCGATGAACGGGTCCTGCAAGCGACCACCGAGCTGCTGGCCGGCCACGGATATGGCGGCCTGTCCACCGACGAGGTGGCCGAGCGGGCGGGCATCGCCAAGGCGACGCTGTACCGCCGCCGGCCCGCCAAGGACCACCTGGCCCTGGCCGTGATCGCCAGGCTGCGGTCCCACGACGAGATCACCGACACCGGCGACATCAGGCGCGACCTCACCGACTACATGGAGAGAATCGCCGCCGGGCTCAACCGGATGCGCGTCGCGGGCCGGCCGCCGGGTCAGGAGAGCCGGTCGGCGGGCACGGTGGCCGAGCTGGTCGCCGCCATGACGCTCCTGGAGCAGCTGGCCGGAGCGCTGTGCTACCGCGTCCTGATCACCGGGAACCCGGTGGACCGCGCCTGCGCCGAGCGCCTGGTCAACGCCGCGCTCGACGGCGCTCTCTGACTCCCACTCCCAAAGACGATCAACAGTTGACCCCCGAAAGGACCCATCATGTCGCTCACCGTTCCGAGCACCGCAGTCGTACGTGCCGCCGACGCCGAGATCATCGGCGGTGGTGACGCGCCGGCCACCGGCCGGCTGCTGCTCGACTCCAGCGCCACCGGCGGCGCGCTCAGCAGCCTCCGCATGACGCTCGCCCCGGGCGCCGACGGCGCGACGCCGCACCTGCACACCGCCTCCAGCGAGCTGTTCTACATCCTCGGCGGCGCCGCCCAGGTGCTGGCGGGGGACGAGGTGCTCACGCTGGAGGAGGGTGACCTGGCCGTGGTGCCGCCGAACGTCGCCCACGCCTTCGCCGCCGCACCGGGCACGGAGGCGGACCTGCTGATCGTCATCACGCCGGGCGTGGAGCGCTTCGAGTACTTCCGCCTGCTGACCCGCCTGCGCAAGGGCGAGGCCACGCTCCAGGAACTGCTCGACTCGCAGGACCTGTACGACAACCACTTCCTCGACAGCCCGCAGTGGAAGGCGGCCCGCTCGCACGGCTAGCGCGCCTGCGGCGCGGCCGGGGTCACACCGCGGCGTGGCGGCGGATCGCGATGAGGGCGGCGTCGTCGCCGAGGCGGCCGCCGACGTGTGCCAGCAGGTCGTGGCAGATGTCCTTGAGCAGCGCGTCCGGCTGCTCCTCCGTCCGGAGCGCGGCCCGCTGTGCCAGCGGGAAGAACGTGCCCGTGGCGTCACGGGCCTCGATGACCCCGTCGGTGTAGAGCAGGAGGAGATCGTCCTGCTCGAACGGGAAGCTGGCGAGCATGTTCTGTGGCTCGCCGAGGCCGCCGAGGCCCAGGGGCGGCGCGGGCTGGGAGCAGTCGAGGGAGACGGCCAGACCGTCACGCAGCAGCAGCGGCGGCGGGTGGCCGCAGCTGGCGATCGTGAGCACCGGCCGATCGTCGGGGATGTCGACGATCGCGGCCGTCACGAAGCTCTCCGCGTACGCCTGCTCCTCGCCCTCGCCCTGGCACGTGAGGTCGAAGCTCTCCTCGAGGTCGGCGACCAGGTCGGGCAGCTCCGCGCGCCGGCGGGCGGCCTCGCGGAACGCGCCGAGCAGGGCGGCGGCCTCGGAGATCGCCGGCAGGCCCTTGCCCCGGGCGTCACCGATGATCAGCCGGGTGCCGTGCGGCGTGCGGACGGCGGCGTAGATGTCGCCGCCGATCTGGGCCTCGGCCTCGGCGGCCAGGTAGACGGAGGCCAGGTGGAGCGGGCCGAGGCGTTCGGGGACCGGACGCAGCAGGGCGGTCTGCACCGCCGTCGCCACGGAGCGGACCTGCGTCAGCTCGCGCCGCTGGCGGTCCCTGACCACGGCGAACAGCACCACGAACAGCGACACCAGGGCGAAGCCGGCCAGCCCGGCCTGCACGTCCTGGTTGCTCATCAGATGGTGGTGCACGTCGATGAAGACCTCGGACGCCAGCGCCAGGACGCCGATGGCGGCGGTCAGCCAGGGACCGGCGAAGGAGGCCGTGACCGCGGGGGCGGCCACCAGCAGCGGTGCGAGGTGGATGCTCCGAGGCGTCAGCAGGTCCGTGAGCGCGATCGCGACGACCATGCTCAGCGGGACGGCGATGAGTTTGGGACGCGCCAGTAGCAGCCGGTGCGGGCGTCCCCTGGGCAACTTCACGCTATCTGTCTACATGTGTCCTGGCTGCGGGTGAGACCTGTACAGGGGATTCTTTAGCCAGGGGTTCTCCGAGATCTACCGTAATCAGAATGCCTCGATGGTTTTGGATGGCCCCCAGGCGCGCGCCACACCGCCGGGGGGCCGCAGTGCTGGGCCTGGGCGATCAGGCAGGGCCGACGCTCGCCAGGATCGCCCGCCCGAGCTCCTCGGGCCGGGTGAACTGCGGCCAGTGCCCCGTGGGCAGGTCGACGTAGTCGACGTCGCGGATCTTCGCGAGCTCCCGCACGAACCCCTGCCCCTGCTCCATCCACTCCCGGAGCTTCGCGCTCGAGAACTCGCACGCGATGACGGTGGCGGGCACGTCGTAGCGGCGCTCGTCGGACAGCCGCTGCGGATCGCTCGTGACGTGCTCGGGCGTCGGGATGGCACGCTCGCGGAACGCCGCACGCAGCTCGTCGTCCATGTCGACCAGGTCTTCGGCCTCGAACAGCGACCAATCCGGCAGCGGGACCTCACCGTTCACGACAGGGAGCTCGTCATTGATCACCCCGCCCTCCCCGAGGGGAACGCTGTCGACGTAGACGACGCGGGCGACACGGTCGGGGCGCGCGTCGGCCGCGGCATGGGCGACCGCGCCGCCGCCGGAGTGCCCGACGAGCACCACCTTGCCGCCGGCCGGGTCGTACGAGTCGATCGCCTCGATGACGGCGTCGACGTGATCGCGCAAGGTGATCTTGGAGCGGTCGGCGTCCTTCGACTCCATGCCGGGCAACGTGAGCGCGCGCGTGCGATGCCCCGCCTGTGTCAGGGCGGGAACGACCTCGTCCCACGACGAGCCGTCAAGCCAGAACCCGGGGATCAGGATGATGTCCATTCGCCAGAGGTTAGGCCAGGCCGCCGACATTCTCGGTGACAGGGCCACCCGACCCCAGATCGTCATGAAATTTCGCCCCAAAGCTATACAAACAGGACGAAAAGCCATAGTCTCGACATGCCCCAGTCAGGGAAAGTGACTGGGGCGCCAAACACGTGGGCGCTCCGGCCGTGAACGCACGGCCGGAGC
>NZ_JBFANV010000145.1:0-18892 GCF_040674955.1 Nonomuraea sp. NPDC049695
CCGAAGCCGCGCTCCCCGCTACAACCTGGGGAAAGTCAACAAGCGGCCCACGTCCCTGACCACCAAACGCGATCTCGGACCTTAAAGAACAAGCTCAGAGGGTGTCTCTGATCCCCTGTTAACGATCTTCCGGCACCGGAACGACCGTACGCGCCAGGGGGATCGCCGCACGCTGTGGTGGGGCCTCAAAGGGTGGCCGGCGATTCCGTTCCTTACTCCTGCTCGACCGCGATGCCGCTGCGCCGGGCGAGCACCCTGGTCCCCGGTCCGGAGGCGGCACCTGGGCCCGGAATCGCGGTGACGTTGGTGGTGGTCACCGGTTGCCCGCACACCGAGCAACAGACCTGCGGCGTGAACTCCGCGTCGCATTCGTGGTGCACCAGGCGCACCGGCGGGCCACCCGCCGGCGTCGCCCATTTGTCGCCCCAGGCCATCAGCGCCATCAGGACCGGAACGAGTTCACAACCGGCCTCGGTGAGGTGGTACTCGTGCCGCAGGGGGCGCTCCTGATACGCCCTGCGCTCCACGATGCCGTCGGTGACCAGCATCTTGAGCCGTTGGGTGAGCAGGTTGCGGGCGATACCGAGGTTTTCCGCGATGTCGTCGAACCGGTGCAGGCCGAGGTAGATGTCCCGCACGATCAGTGGCGTCCACCACTCGCCGACACGTTCCAGGGATTGCCCGATCGAGCAGTGCATCTCCGCGAAGCTGGTCCGTTGCATGGCCCTCAGTGTAGTGGGTTGCTTCATTAAACGCACTGCTGTACGTTGCGAACCATCAGGGTTTAATGAAAGGACTGACTGATGCCGTTCGTAGAACTGTTCGTTCCCAAGGGCTCGCTCGACCAGGAGCACCGCGAGAAGATCGGTGGGCGGTTGGTTTCGGAGGTGATGATCGCTGAGGGCGCCCCCGACGTCGAGGCGGCCAGGGCCATCTCGTGGCTGGTGGTGAACGAGATCGACGCCTGGTTCGTGGGCGGCCGGCAACTGCCCGCCGGAGAGAAGCCGAAATACGTGGTGCGAGTGGGGGTGCCGGCCGGTTCGCTCAACGACGACAAACGCCGTGACATTGTGCGGCGGGTCACCCGGGTGCTCGCGGACGCCGACACCGATCCGGGACGGTTCACCCAAGCCACCGCCGCGTGGGTGCACATCGACGAGATTCCGGAGGGCAACTGGGGAGCGGGCGGGGAGATCGTCCGCATCGAGGACATCGTGGCCTTGGTGGCCAACAGTTAGCGCGACATCGCTAGATCGGTAGGGCTGGGACGCAGGTGCTGCCTGAAGCGGTGCCTGGGCCCTCGGGCTCAGTGACACGCGACAGCCTCTGAGGCGCCCTGCAGCGCAGAGCCCGGCTCTCGGGTCCATGCCGGCGGCCTCTTCCTGGTCAGCCGTCTGGTCATGAGCGTGATCGAGGCAATGGTCAGGTGGGCTTCGCTGTGTGAGGGCTTGCGTTCAAAGTCGATCACGTTGCGACGGGCGTTCATCATCCACGAGTGCGTCCTCTCGACGATCCATCTTCTCGCAAGTACTTTGAACCCGGTCTGACCTGGCCGTTTAGTCACGATCTTCAAGGTGAGGTGCAGGAAACGGCGGGTCCACTCCACCAGCGTGCCGGCGTAGGCGCTGTCGCCCCAGATGAGGGTGAGCTGCGGGTGCAGCATCCGCAGCCGGGCCAGTAACTCCCGGGCGGCGTCGCGGTCGGGCTGTCCGGCGGCCGTGACCATGACCATCATGAGCAAGCCGAAGGTGTCCACGACCAGGTGGCGCTTTCTCCCCGGCACCTTTTTCCCCGCGTCATAAGACCGGGAGCGGCCGGTGACGGTGGCCGCGGCGCGCACCGACTGGGAATCGATGACGCCAGCGACCGGGTTGGGGCAGCGCCCGGCGCGCAACCGGATGGCACAGCGAAGCTCATCACGGACCCGGTTGAAGACCCCGGCCCTGGTCCAGCGGCTGAAGAACCCGAACACGGTCTGATAAGGCGGAAAGTCCGCGGGCAGGGCCCTCCACTTGCTGGCGTTGTCGGTCACATACCTGATCGCGTCGATGATGTCGCGGCGGTGGTGCTTTTCCGGGCGCCCGCCTGTGCGCGTCTGGCAGGCGGGCACCGGCAGGAGGGGCTCGATCAGTGCCCACTCGGCGTCGGAGGTGTCAGACGGGTAGAGGCGCGGGCGCATCAGCTCACGCCGTCCCCGCCTTGTTGAGCAGGGTCAGCGCCGCCTGCACCACATTGAGCTGGCCCAGCACCAGGTTGACCCACTCCTCCTCCGGTCGGGCGGCTGCGTGTGGTGCGACCGTCGCCGACAACAGGCGGCTGATCCGGGTCAGCTCGGTGCGCATCCGCGAGCGCTCGTAGGCGATCCAGTCATCGGGTTGGGAGGAGAAGCGGTAGCCGTCGCCCGGCGTCCAGATCAGCGGGGTCAAGTGGGCCATCGCCGAGACCTCCCGGATGTAGAGGATGCCCTTGCGGACCTGATAGAGGCTCAGTTTGGTGGCGCCGACCAGTTGCCGGGCGGTCAGTCCGGCCGGGCGGGCCTCCAGCAGCGCGAGACGAACCTGGTCGCCGCAGACGTTGGCGGCCAGGCCCCTGGAGGGCATGGGCGCTACTCTGCGCGCAGCAGCCGGGCCAGGCCCTCGTCCAGGCTCACGTCGCCGGACTCGACGGCCGCCTCCAGCCAGTCAGCGGTCGCGCGTACCCGGCCGAGATTGCGTGCCACGGTGGCCTTCTCCTCGGCGGTGAAGGCGTGCCCGCGCAGCGTCGGCAGCACCCGGCCCACCGCGGCCACGAACACCGAGCACGCGCCGACCAACTCGATGAAGTCGCGGCTGCGTTCGATCCGGGGCAGCGCCGGGGTGCGCTCCCGGACCGCCTCGCCAGCCTGCCGGGCCTGGTCGACCTGCGCACGGTTGACCAGGTGCCGGGCGGTGGTGTCGGTCATCGCCTTGAAGGCGACCTCCGGGCGGCGTAGCAGATCGGTGGCCACGGCGGCGGCGACCTGCTCGTCTCGGGCCAAGTCGTGGATGCGCTCCACCTTCTGCTGCACCGAGGTGGTGTCGGCGAACTTCTGGTCGACGGCCTGCTTGGCGGCCGTGTCGGTCCACCGGTGCGTCCTGGTGCGCTTGTCCAGCGGAGGCTTGGTGATGCGCTCCCACCGCTCCTCATCGTCGCGGAGCTAGGCCAACGTCTCTGAATGTAGTACGGGACCTCGTGCCGGCGGTGCTGGGCCGGCCAGCGCGAGGCCACCCAGCGATAGGTCTCCAGCGTCTTTACCGGAATCGCGAGATCGTCGGCGAAGCTCTGCAGGGATTCCAAGACGCCGAACAGCGCCTCGCCCCGGTCCGGGTGCGCGCCGCCGTGCGGCTGCATCGGCTCGATTTCCAGCGCCAGGTCGCCGAGCTCGAACTGGGAACGGGTCTGGAGTCAATGGGGATCAAAGACACCTTCTAACACCGTGACATGGGTTGCCATGGTGTTTTCTCCCGTCCTGACCGCCCGGGCGTAGGCGGCGGCAAGCTGAGGCAGAAGCGGTGAAGGCTGTCGTGACAGACGGGTGGTGTCAATCCAGCCGACATCCTTGCGGGCGACGGTGACCGCCGCAGCGCCCAGCAGGCCGAGCGTGGTACCGAAGACACCGATGAGCCAGATGACGAAGACCCACAGTGACAGAGCCGCGATGATGCCGGGCGCACTGGTGAAGATCACGACCAGCAACCCCAGAGCCGTGGCGAACAAGAACTGAGCACGACCCCGGACATGCTCCAGATCGCCGTGCTGCGATCGAGTTGCCGCCGACCCTCATCGATCACCATCGCCAGATCACCATCTGGCCATCCGTTCATCTCCCCCGGCTCGATGCAATGAACGTCGAACACCGGGACCCGCCGGCCAGGCCACAAGCCGAGGACGTACTGCAGATACACCCTCCACTCGGACGGGAGCCGCTCTTGCTGCGCCATCACGGTCCGCTGAGCCAGGCCGCCACAGCGGCGCTCACCGGGGCCGCGACCTCCTCGGGGAGGAACAACCATTGACCGGCCGGATTGACATCCAGAAGGTAAGCACCATCGTCGGCCACCGCCCAGTCCTGGCTGCTGTAACCCAAATCCAGCGCCTCGGCCATGGCGAGAGCCCCCCGAGCGACCTCGGCCGACAGGGCGGCCACGGAAAAAGACCGATGCTCGACTGGCGCAGCTCGCCAGTCGAGCGGCTGATGCGTGGCGTCCAAGGCGGCTCCCCACACCTGCTCACGCACTGTTACCACCCGCAGATGCGACCGTGCGACGACCCGCTGCTGCACCAGAAACGGCGCACCCGCCAACGCCTCCAGAAGGGCGTCATCAGCACGCACAGCAGCCGCGAACACCGTGTACGGCTCGTCACGGTCGAAGAAGTGTCCCGGCCCCAACGGCTTGACCACGATGTCGAATCCGACGGCATCCTGCACCGTGGTGATGTCATTGGTCACCACAGTCGCCGGAGTGGCAATGCCCAAGCGCCTTGCCACGGTGTGCTGCACCAATTTGTTCTCGGCCGTGACGAGTGGATCGATGCCGGTGAGCCAGCCCACGCCACATGTGCGCAGCACGGCCGTAAGCAGCGAGAGCCACGCAGTCTTCTCCGCCGCCTCGATCGACTCGATCACCACGCCGCGCTGCCAGTCGGCGGGAGCCAAGCGTCGGATCCAGCCACGCGTACGGTCCCCGGGCTCCATGGCCGCGGTTCGACGGGAGTCACGCAAGCTCAGCCGTGCATCCTGCCACGCGTAGGAGGTCTCGGCTAACGTCGCGGCGTTGACGATCTAGCCGGCGTGCGACCTGGTCAACCGTGATGTCACCGCCTTGACATGCGGATCATCGGCATCCCCAACGATTACCCATTCCGCTGCATCAGTCATGGCAGGGGCAGTCCGGCACCTGCCAGCCCAGCGATCGCCCGGTCATTGTCGAGGGCCTCAATCTGTCTGGTCAGCGTCGTGTCCGGCGGAGGTTCGTCCTCGTCAGTACCTGCCGGCTCGGCCAGCAAACGATACATGCCTTCTTTCGTCATGCAGACGGAAGCAGGCACACCGCTGTCCATGAAGGTCGTGCTGCCACAATAAGATAGTGTCAGTCAGCTGAGCGGCGAGCCCGAAATGCCCAGTAATGCGAACGATGCATCCTCATCGACCGTTTCGATCGCCTTAGTGTTGATCGTATCCGGCGGCTCCTCATGCGTCGCCATCGATGTGGACTTCAACAGGTGATAGAGAGATCCCTGTGCGAGAGCGCTGGTTACCGCCACGCCTGTCACTGTAACCGATGGCCCACACTTCAGGCTCATCACGTTCCGCGCCTGGAACGCGTCACCTACGCGAAGCCCCGCGCGCGCCCTGCCTGAGATCGTGCGTCACTCACATTGCGCGGCATATGTTGGACGTGCCACCAGGGACACTTACATGACATTTTCAGCGTCAGGACGTGACAAAAATGCAGGTCACATGCAGAATCACACCTGTCAGTCAACGGCGACTTTGCCACGTTTGTCAGTCACGTCATGCCACTGGGTGGCAGCACAAAGATCATTATCTGTGAAGATGACGCAGCATGGGAGCATCCAAGAATGCTTTCGCCCCCGAGCCAGCAGTGCATCGGCAATGTCGTGTGAGTTTCGCGGGAGCTTGGCGCGCTGACCTGCGAAGTGACAAGTCGTGGCAAATTGGGTCTGTCAACTTCATGACAATCCTCAGTTGGCGTCACTGAGTCTGAGCAGGTGGCCCGCTCATCGTGGAGTCGGCCTGTCTGCTGGCAACCACGAACGGTAGTTGCAGAGTCAACTACCGTTCGTTGGCGCCAGCTTGCTTGCTGCGCTGGTCTGTGCAGCGGTGAGCAGGCTCAGCGCGGAGGCGCGGTGTGTGGGGTCGGGTAGTGCGAGTGCGGCGGGAACGCGGATCGGTTGGTCGGGCTGGACGAGGGCGACGGCGGTGGAGTCTTGCGAGACGACGCCGGCGGGGAGCAGGGCCCAGCACCTTCCGGAGGCAACGGGTCCGACAAGGAGGTCTTGGACTCGGGTCAGAGTCGGACCCACGCGGGGGGTGAACCCGGCCGCTTGGCAGGCGGCCGTAATCAGGTCGTAGATGCCGGGGTTGTCTGCGCGGGCGGATCGGGCCAGGGGGAGCTCAGCGAGCGTGGCGAGGTTGCTGGCGGTGCGGGCGTATGCGGCGGGGACGGCCAGGAGTAGCGGCTCGTCCCAGAGGTGATGAACCCGCACGCCCGGGGTGTCCGGTGGCGCCGCCACGAACGCGGCATCGAGGTCGTTGGCGGCGAGTGCGGCGAGCTGACCGGTCGTTGAGGCGGAGCTTGTCACCTGGAGCGTGATGCCGGGGTGGGCGTCGCGGACAGCGGCAAGAGCAGTTTCGATACGAGGGCTGAATGCGATGCTGCTGCCGATGCGCAGCAAGCCGATGTTGCCGGCGGCGATGTCGACGGCCGCAGCGGCGGCACGGTCGATGCCGCGTAGCGCGCGGCGTGCGTGGACAAGGAATGCCTGGCCGTCCGGGGTGAGCCGGGCCCGACGGTGAGACCGGTCGAACAAGGTCAGTCCGAGTTCGCGTTCCAGCCGCGCGACCTGCTTGCTTACCGCGGGTTGAACGATGCGCAGGGCCTCCGCGGCCCGGCCGAAGTGTTCACACTCGGCGACGGTGACGAAATAGCGCAGCTGCCGGACCTCCATCGCCACTGCCCTCCTCGGCTCGATCGATTCCTTTGGGTGATTGTTCCATGGCTGGGTTGGTCGTTGATCGGCCCTGGTGAGACCGGCTGGAGTAGAGCGTGCGAGTAGACGTCATCAGCCCGTGTGGAAGGGGTCAGCGTGGTGGAACCGATGTATGTGTCAGGGGCGGCAACAACGATCGTGAACGCGAAGGTATTCGACGGGACGAAGGCGCAGGACTGGACTTCGGTCAGGTTCGCTGACGGCCTGATCACCACGTGCTCGGCCGCCTCGGCCGCCGAAGAAGGCGACGAAGTGATCGACGCGGGTGGCGGGACTGTGCTTCCCGGTTTGATCGACGCGCACGTGCACCTCGTTCCCGGCGCCCTCGCGCAATCGTTGACCTTCGGCGTTACCACCGTTCTCGACATGTTCAGCAGACCCGACCTGGTGGCCGGGGCCAAGGAGCAGGCTGGCTCCCGTCCGGACGTGGCCGATGTGCGTTCCTCGGGTGTCGGTGCCACCGCGCCGGGGGGACACCCGTCGATGATGTACGCCCCGTTCCCGACGTTGACCGCCGCTGACCAGGCCGAGCAGTTCGTCGCGGAACGGATCGCGGAGGGCTCGGACTATCTCAAGATCTTCTCCGGCACCGGGGGGCTATGGCCGTCGCTGGACTCCGAAACCATCAAGGCACTGGTCACTGCCGCGCACGCCCGCGGCCTGGTCGTCGTCGCTCACGTGAGCTCGACGGCCGGTGTCGAGGAGGTCGTGTCCGCCGGTGTCGACGTGGTGGCCCACGTCCCCGCGGACGCTGAGCTGGACAAGGCCCTGGTCGAACGCATGGCCGAGGCCGGAATCGTGGTCGGTCCGACGCTGGCCACCGTCGAGAACACCCTCGGTGAACCGGGTGGCGCGGCAGTGGTAGGTGACCCGCGGCTCGCCGAGGCGCTCGGGGATGCCTGGGCACGTCGGTTGACCTCGGGTGCCTCGGTACGGCGTGGCCAGGAAATGCCGCCCTACTCGCGGGCAGAGGACAACGTGCGACGACTGGCCGATGCGGGGGTCACTCTGCTGGCGGGCACCGACGCCCCGAACCCGGGGACCGTGTTCGGAGCAAGCCTGCACCGGGAGCTGGAACTCCTTGTCCGGTGCGGCATCAGCCCGACGCAGGCCCTGGCCGCTGCCACCACCGAACCGGCACGAGTGTTCGGTCTCGCCGACCGAGGACGTGTCGCGGCCGGGCAGCGCGCGGACCTGGTCCTCGTGTCCGGTAACCCGTTGACGGACATCACCGCAACACGCGCGATTGAGCGGATATGGCGCGCGGGCACAGCCTGCGATCGACGCGCCTTCGTCGCGAGCGCTGCCGAAGCTGAGCAGCTTGACACTTTCGACGCCCAGGTCGCCAAGGCCGTGGCAGCCGTGCGCGGACGCTGGTCCAACGTCGACCCGAGGAAGGCCCCTTGAACGCGGGGCGCGGCTTACCGCCACTCGCCGTTCCGATCCGGGTGGCTGCCGGAGGCGGCCTACGAATCCTTGGCGTCTGCGAGGGTCTTGCGGATGACGCCGATGGAGACCTTGACGCCGGCGGCGATGGTGCGGACGGATTCCCCGCGCTGGCGGCGGGCGACTCGGCGTTCTCCGCACTTCGGTCACTATGCTCGCGCATCACCGGCTCCCATGCGTTCTGGATCTTCCCGGCACCGCACATGAGATGCCGGCTCTGCGGGCTTCGTGACGCACGCTGCTGGTGACATAGGTCATATCGCTGCGCTGCCGCGTGCGGTCCAGGCCACCGCGACCCTGATCTATCGCATCGGTGGTCTGGGGCTCATCCCGGCGAAAAGGGCGTCGAGTACGCGATCGACGTAGTCGTGGGTGACGGGCTCCTGTGTGATCAGGAACGTGAAGTACAGGGGGCCGGACAGGATGGCCATGGCCAGATCGAGGTCGAGGTCGGGGGAGATCTGCCCCTGGTGTTGGGCGGTTTTGAGGCGGGCGATGGTCTTCTCGGTCTGTGGGCGGGTGAAGCGTTCATTGAGGCCGGCGGCGACCGCGGGGTCGTGTTGGGCCTCGCCCACCAGGGCCTGATATAGCGGGGCCCAGGGTTCGGTGCCCAGCAGGTCGACTGTCGCGTGGATCTGCCGTCGCAGGTCGGCCCTGATGTCGCCGGTGTCGGGAAAGTCGAGCACCGGTTCGTTCAGTGACAGGAGTGCGTCGAGGAACAGCAGCCCTTTCGACGGCCAGCGGCGGTAGATGGTGTGCTTGCCGACGCCGGCGCGGGCTGCGACCGCCTCGATGCTCAGCTTGGTGTAGCCGGTCTCCTGGGCCACGTCCAGGGTGGCCTGCATGATCGTTTCGGCTCGGCCATCGGCGCGGGTGACGCGTTGATCCGTCATGCTGCCACTCTACTGGAACGGCACGTGCCGTGTTGACAACGCGGTCCCGCCCAACGATGCTGTCCGCCAACGGTACGAACCGTGCCGTGCCGGCTCGCCTGGGTCGGCTGTCCCGACGAAAGTCATCCGCGGCAGGAGGCCGAAACATGGATGCCCGCTCGAACCCCGCTGAGGACGTGACGGACTCGCCACAAACCTCGGTGTTGATCACCGGAGGCAACAAGGGACTCGGTTTCGAGACGGCCCGCCGACTCGGAGAGCAGGGCTGGACGATCTTCCTCGGTTCACGCGACGAAGGCCGCGGGCAGGCGGCCGCCGACAAGCTGACCGGCGGCGGCGCGAACGTGATCATGGTCCCGCTGGACGTGACCTCGGAGGCATCCGTGGCCGACGCCGTGCGGCTGGTCCGAGACCACACCGAAAGGCTGGACGTGCTGATCAACAACGCCGGCACGCCCGGACGCGCCATCGCGCCCGCAGAGGCGACCGCCGACGAGATCCACTCTGTCTACGACACCAACGTGTACGGACCGATCCGAGTCACGAACGCCTTCCTGCCCCTGCTGCGGTCCTCCGACTGCCCGCGGGTGGTAATGGTGTCCAGCGCAGGCGGCTCCTTCGCGGTCGTGACCGATCCCGATCAGCCGGTGGCGAAGATGCACGAGCTCGCGTACAGCTCGTCGAAGGCAGCGCTGAACATGATCACCCTGCGCTACGCGCAGGCGCTCCCCGACATCAAGTTCAACGTCGCCACGCCCGGCGAAGTCGCCAACCGCACGTACGCGGCCACCGACATGAACAACCACACCGGTCAGCTGACGGTTACCGAGGGCACCGACTCGATCGTGAGGCTCGCGATGCTCGACACCGACGGGCCGACCGGAACCTTTACCGACCGCCTTGGCCCCGTCGCTTGGTGACGACACCCGTGGCCGCGACCGACAAAGCGGCCCTCTTCCGGTGCTGCGACGTGCCCACGACCATTTCGGGCGGCGGAACCCGGTGCCGCCCACACGATGCCGTGCCGAGCGACTTCGTGACATTCGCTATCGGTGACGAAGGTCACATCGCCGCGCTGTCACGCCGCCCGGGTCACCGGCATCTCCTGTTCGACTTCGACCAACGACGCCCCGCAAGGAGCACACCATGACCGCTCGTTTGAACCTGTTCGGCAACCCGGACGCGACCGCTGCCAAAGCCGCCACCCACCTCGGCACGGCGAGCAAGACGATCCTGACCGAGTCGAGCCTGCCTGCCGCGACCTAGAAGCTGGTGCTGCTGCGGGCCAGCCAGATCAACGGCGACGGCTACGCCACCGACGTGTGGAGCAAGAACGCCGCCGCCGCCGGGGAGAGCGCCACCCGCATCAACCTGGTCGCCGCCTGGCGTGAGTCCACGGTGTTCACCGACGCCGAACGCGCCGCCTTGGAACTCGCCGAGTCCCGCACCCGCATCGCGGATGCGGCCGGCGGTGTCGGCGACGAGGCCTGGGCGCAGGCCGTCAAGCACTACGACCAGGACCAGCTGGCCGATCTGGTGGTGCTCATCGCCCTGATCAACGCGACCAACCGCATGGGCGTCATCGTCCGCCAGCCCGGCGGCGGCTACCAGCCCGGCAACCTCGGCTGAGCACATCCGCCTTCCGCACCACGTAATCCGCCGCGCGAGGAACCCGCGCGGTATCCCGACCCACGAGTAAGGACCAGATCCGTGGAAGCCCGTTTCGACCTGATGGCCAACCCGCTCGGCGCCAAGATCGCCAAGCGGATCTACAACGTCTCCCTGGCGATCGTCCAGTCGTCCCTGCCCGAGGCGACCCAGAACCTGGTGATGCTTCGCGCCAGCCAGATCAACGGCTGCGGCTTCTGCGTCGACTACCACACCAAGGACGCGACCGCCGCCGGCGAGACCGCCGACCGGCTCCACCTGGTCGCCGCCTGGTACGAGTCCACGGTGTTCACCGACGCCGAACGCGCGGCACTGGCGCTCACAGAGGAGGGCACCCGGATCGCCGACACCCGCCACCCGGTCTCCGACGAGACCTGGAATCAGGTGCGCGAGCACTACGACGACGACCAGATCGCCGCGCTGGTCTCCTTGATCGCCATGATCAATGCCAACAACCGGCTCAACGTGATCGTGCGCAACCCCGGAGGGTCCTACCAGCCCGGCAAGTTCGCCGACATGGCCAACTGACCGACACGCCGATCCCGTCCCGGCCCAGGATCACCCGATCCGGGCCGGGGCCCGCGCATATCCCCGCGCATATCCCCGGCGCTGCTCCGGGGATCCCGTCCTCAGGCGGCCACACCCGCCGTGGGATCGGGTCGCCACCACTTGAGATTCGACCAGTTACTCGACAGGAGAACCTCATGGACCTCGCGCTGTGGATCGCTGCCGGACTGCTGGCCGTGGTCGCCCTGGTCGGCGGTATCAGCAAGACGTTTCTCCCCAAGGAGAAGTTGGCCGCAGCGTGGTGGCGAGTGGATACAAAACGGCAGCGTCGGATTCGTCAAGACCCTGGACGAGCGGACCTGCAGGCACCTTCACTGTCGGCGGTAAGCTTGCGGCCTGGAGCGGCGGTGGCATGGCTGCGGAAGGTGTAGGGCCCAGTGGAGCGACATGAGATCGAGACGTTCCTGGTCCTGGCCGAAGAGCTTCACTTCACGCGCACCGCTGAACGTCTCCTCATCTCACCGGGCCGAGTCAGCCAGACGATCAAGAAACTGGAACGCCGCTTCGGCGGCGCGTTGTTCGAACGCAGCAACCGCCACGTGACCCTCACCCCGGTCGGGCGACAGCTCCACGCCGAACTGCTCCCCGCGTATCAGCAGGTTCAGCGTGCCATCGCCAACGCCTCGGCGGCCTGCCAGGGCCTCAGCGGTATGCTGCGCGTCGGTTTCTCCGCCCTGTGGTGCGGCGACCTCATCGTGCGGGCGACTGAGGAGATGCAAGCCCGCCATCCTCAGTGCACCGTCGAGATCCATCGAGTGACGTTCGCTGCCGCCTTCACAGCGTTGCGGGGCGACGAACTCGACATACTGGTCAAGGAACTTCCCGTCGACGGGCCCGACGTCATCGCCGGGCCCGTTCTCTTCTCCGAACGCCGTGCCCTGGTAGTGCCCGCCTCCCACCAGCTGGCGGCTCAGCGAACGGTCTCGCTGGAGGATCTCGCCCTCCTGCCACTGATCACGCCCGTCGGTGCGTCCCAGGGCTTCCTCGATGCCCACTATCCACGCCGCACACCGGGTGGCCGACCCGTCCCCCAAGGCCCGGCCGCCTTCGGCTGGGAGGAGATGCTGTCGTTGGTCGGGGCGGGCAAAGGGGGTACTCCGGTCGGTGCGCAGGCGGCTGATTACCACGCCCGGCCGGACGTCACCTACATCTCATTCGACGACGCACCACCCGTCGGCTATGCGCCGATGTGGCGGAAAGGCAGTGAATCCGCCAAGCTCCAAGCCTTCGTGGAAATCCTCCTCGAGGTCGCCGCACCTCGTGGAGATGGACTCCCGGTCGGGCGGTCCGCATAGCAAGCCCGCTCTCAGGAAGCCGAGCTCGTGTGCGGCCGCCGTCCGCTCCAGCTGTCGGCGGACGTCCCAGACCTGGTGACGGGATGGCGGCTCACGAGGCGATCACCGCGGCAAGGCTTACGCCTCGGTGTCCCGGCGCCCGCCTCGCGGCAGGGTCAGTGTCGTGCCTGCCGTCAGGATCAGCCCGGCCGCCGCGAGCAGCATGCTCCACCGCATTCCGGACAGGAACGTGTCCGCCCCCGCTAGCAGCGCCCCGAAGACTGCCACCGCGATCGCTCCGCCGACCTGGCGGGCGGTGTTGAGCACGGCGGAGGCGGTGCCCGCCCGGTCCGCGGGCACCGCGTCGAGGAGCATCGCGGTCAGCGCCGGCACCGTCAGCGCCCCGCCGAGGCCGACCGGCACCATCAGCGCCGCCACCGCCCACACATTGGTGTGCGCGCCGACGGTGAGCAGCGCCACCAGTCCGGCCGTTCCTACCAGCTGTCCCGCCACCATGGGCACTCGCGGACCGAACAGCCCGGCGAGCTTCGCCGAGGCGAGGTTCACCACCGCGACCAGTGCCGTCATCGGGATGAACATCAGACCCGCGTGCAGCGCCGACTGCCCGCGCTCCTGCTGCAGGTACAGGCTGAAGACGAACACCCCGCCGTAGTAGGCGGCATTGAGCATGAAGCCGACCACCATCGACACCGCCACCACCCGCGAGCGGAACAGCGCCAGCGGGAGCATCGGGTGCGCGCCCCTGGCCTGCGCGATGAGGAAGGCGGCTGCCGCGGCCACGGCCACCAGCAGCACCACCACCACGAGCGGCCGTCCGAAGCCCTTGTCGCCGCCCTCGATCACGCCGTACGTCAGCGCGCCCATCGCGACCACCGCCGTCACCTGCCCGACCACGTCCAGTCGCGCGGGCAGCCGCGAGGAGGCCGGCACGCGGGCGAGCAGGGCGAGCGCCAGCAGACCCGCGGGAAGGTTGACGAAGAAGATCCACCGCCAGCCCACCGAGGCGGTGAGTGCTCCGCCGAGCACCGGCCCGGCCGCCACCGCGGCCGCCCCGCCCACGGTCCAGATGGCGATCGCCCGCGCCCGCTTCGCCTGGTCAGGGAAGCCCTGCCGGACCAGCGCCAGCGACGCCGGCATCATCACCGCCGCCGCGCCCCCCTGTACCAGCCGCGCCGCCACCAGCACGCCGAGGTTGGGCGCGAGCCCGCACGCGGCCGAGGTCAGCGCAAAGAGCACCAGCCCACCGCCGTACGCCTGCCGGGCCCCGATGCGGTCGGAGAGGGCGCCTGCGGAGAGCATCAGGGCGGCGAACACCAGCGTGTATCCATCCACCACCCACTGCAGACCGGACATGCCGCCACCGAGGCTCCGGCCGATTTCAGGCAGCGCGACAGTGACGATCAACGCGTCCAACGAGATGAGGAAGAAGCCCAGCAGAGCGGCTCCCAGCACCACGGGAGATCCGCCCCGGGCCGCCTTCGTCGTGGCGCCCGAGGCCCGGGAGGACTTGAGCAGGGGTTTCACCAGGACACTCCTGAGACGTTCTTGAAGGCGTGCAACCGAGATCGCAGGTCAGGGGCGACCGCTGACATGCCGGCTGGTAGCGGGAGCACCCTGGCGCGATGAAGTGAGGGGACGCCGGGCGGCGCGGGCCCGCCGCCCGGCGTAGCGACAGGCATGCTCAGCCGGCTGCCTGTGCAGGCAGATCCTTGTTGCCGTCGCCCCACGTCGCCGTCATCACCACGGAGTTGATCAGCCATCGGCCGCCGGTGCGGACCAGTTCCCAGCGGTAGTCACCGCCGAGCGTCCACAGTGGCGCCCCATAGGGGGTGGTGAGGCGGTGGGTGGCTTGGAAGGACGCGGTGCACACGGCACGGTCCCCGTCGACCTGGACCAGGTGGTTGGCGATCAGGTGCTGGGTGGCGTCGTAGCCGCCGAGCGCAGCCGACCAGCCATCGACGATCTCCTGAGGAGTGAGCTGGACCGGTTCGCCGCCGCCCAGGCTGGTGTAGTCGAGGAGCACTTTGTCGGCGAACAGGTCGCGCAGGAGCGCCCATTCACGGCGGTCCGCGTGCACGGCCATCCGGGTACAGGTTTCGGCGACCTCGATCCTGGTCTCGGCAGGTGATGGCACGGCGGCCTCAAGGGAATCGGACATGGCGAAGTGGACTCCTGTCGGGGGGCGATGAAGAGGGTCTGTGGGTGCCGGGGTGTTCACAGCGTGCGGGCGAAGTGCTCGGCCGCCGCGTCCGCGGCGAAGCTGACCTGGGGTGACTGGTCGTAGAAGTCGAACTGCGTGCCCTCGGTCCACACGAAGTGCTTGGACCCGGCGAGGTCGTCATGGAAGCGGCGGGCGCCGTCCGGGATGGCGGCGTCCTCGCTGTGCACGAGCAGAACCGGTGCGGTCACCTGCGGCGCGAGCGCGACGGCGTCGAAATCCAGCCATCCGGTCCAGGCCATGACGGCGAACCGGTTGGGCCACTGCGGGATCCCGCCGCGCTGCGGGTTGAGGTAGAAGTCGATGTCGAAGGGCATGGCCGCGTCCGGGTCGCTGCCGCTGACCACCGGCACGTAGGCGACCTCTCCGGTCTCCTCGTACCTGCGCCGGGCCTCGGTGGCCGCTGCCTTCTTCGCCTCGACGCCCTCCGGCCCACCGTAGTTCTCCTCACAGATACGGCGGTCGTGCAGCCACGGCGCCACCAGGGCAAGCGACCGCACCCTTGAGTCCTGGGCGGCGAAGGCGCTCACGTACATCGCGCCGGCGCAAACGCCCAATGCGCCCAGGTTCGAGTCGCTCACGGCCGGATGCCCGGTCAAGAAATCGGCCGCCGCCCGGAGGTCCCGGACCTTCAGCTCCGGCGACTCGAAGTCGCGCGGCTCACCTCCCGATTCGCCGTATCCGGTGAAGTCGAACGACAGCGCCGCAAAGCCGCGCCGGGCCAACTCTTCTGCATACCGGTCGGCCATCTGCTCCTTGACACTGGTCCAGGTCCCGGCGACCACGACACCAGACACCGGAACGGCGTCGTCAGTGCCCGCGGTATCGGGCAGAAAGAGGTGACCGGCGAGCTTTGCCGTATCACCGGCGAAGGTCACCTGTTCACGTAGGGGCATGTCGGGACTCCTTCGAAGCAGGAAGTGGCACGGCATGTCGACGCCCGCGACGGGCAGCTCAGCAGGCCGCATTCGATGGACGAGCAGCATTGCCTGCTCGCCGCCCTCAACACGCTGGCAGCTGACGCTCCGGCCCGACAACGCCCAATATCTCAAGGCACGTTTAGCGCGGCTAACAGCCCGCTGCCGGATGTGGGCAGTGAATGCCGAGGTCGGCGTACCGGCAGGAACCCATCACCGCGAACCCGAGGGGCCGGGCCTGAACGATTTCCAGCGCCGCCGGGCCGACGCCCTGGCCGAGCTGGGGTACGTGGCGCCGGACTTCGACATAACGGCGGGCGCTGGTTCGCCGATCCCGAGGAGTACGGCGGCGCCTTGCACGCCTTCCACCACCCGCCCGTCGACCACACCGTGTACGCCGCCCGTGTCACAGCCGTTCAGGCCACCCGACTGCATCCGTCATGACCTGCGAAAACTCTCGGCGAGACGCATTTGAACGGAAAGTCAGGGACTGTAAGAACAACGGCTCTGTCCCGTAATCGGTGGTAGCACTGAGTGCTCGCCTGCCAGGCTGGGCCGTGCTGAAGATCGACGATCTTATGGGTGTGGTGTTTGCGGGGCTGTCTGCCCTGGTCATCGAGGATGTAAGGGACGAGCACGACCTCATTCGGGTCATGGCCCGTACTCGCGACGAGCCGGTACCGTGCCCGGCGTGCGGGACGTTGACCGGTCGGGTGCACGGCTATGGCAGCCGGACAGTCACGGACGTCCCGGTCGACGGGCGGCGGGTGGTGGTGTCGCTGCAGGTACGACGTCTTGTCTGTCCGGCGCGGGGATGCCCTCGGCAGACGTTCCGTGAGCAGGTGCCCGGGCTGCTCGAGCGTTACCAGCGTCGGACCAGCAGGCTCACCGGCCAACTGGGCGCCGTAGTCAAAGAGCTGGCCGGCCGGGCAGGTGCGCGGCTTTCGGTGATCCTGGCCGCCGCGGTGTCGAGGTCCACGGCATTGCGCCTGCTCATGCGGCTGCCGCTGCCACCGCCGCGGGTCCCGCGAGTGCTGGGTGTCGATGATTTCGCTCTCAAGCGCCGCCACCGTTATGCCACCATCCTCACCGACGCCGAGACCGGCGAGCGGATCGACGTGCTGCCCGGCCGTGGCGCCGACGCGCTGGAGAGGTGGCTGCGATCCCACCCCGGAGTCGAGATTGTCTGCCGTGACGGGTCGGGCGCCTACGGCGAGGCGATTCGACGTGCCCTGCCGGATGCGGTGCAGGTCGGGGACCGCTGGCACCTGTGGGCGAATCTCTGCGACAAGACCCTCGCTGAGGTTCGTTCCCACAGCGCCTGCTGGGCCGCGGTCAACCCGCCCCGGCCCGCAGGAGTCCACGAACAGACCACCCGCGAGCGGTGGCAGCAGATCCACGACCTGCTGGACAAGGGCGTCGGCCTCCTGGAGTGCGCTCGCCGTCTGAACCTGTCTCTGAACACCGTCAAGCGTTACGCCCGCACCCGCGAACCCGACGCCTTACGCCGCGCTCCACGCTACCGGCCCACCCTCGTCGATCCCTATCGCGATCACCTGCGAGAGCGGCGCGCCGCCGACCCTGCCGTGGCGGTCCTGCAGTTGTTCCGCGAGATCAAAGAGCTCGGCTACACCGGCAGCCTCAACCTGCTCTACCGCTACATCACCCAAGGCCGAGCCGAAGGAGCGCGGCCCGTCGTCACCCCGCGCCGCCTGGCCCGTCTCCTGCTCACCCACCCCGACCGGCTGCGTGATAGCGACACCCAACTGGTGCAGGAACTCACAGCCGCGTGTCCCGAACTGGCCGAACTCGCCCGCCATGTCCGCAGCTTCGCCGAACTCCTCACCCCAGCCGCAGGCAACGACGCCAAACTCACCGCCTGGATCACCACCATCCGAGCCGCTGACCTACCCCACCTGCACGGCTTCGCCAACGGCCTCGAACTCGACCGCGACGCCGTGAACGCCGCCCTCACCCTCCGGCACCACAACGGCCGATCCGAAGGCGTCAACACCCGCACGAAGAGGATCATGCGGCAGATGCACGGCCGTGCCGGGTTCGACCTGTTGCGCCACCGCATCCTGCTGCAATGAGAATCACGCAACGCCACCACCGATTACGGGCCAGAGCCGAGTCGGCCTGGAGCGCGGTCTCGGGATTACTCCCGGTCCGTTTCTCCAGACCGCTCGCCGAACCCGCCGTGCGCCTCTCAACGCAACGGGCTCTCCACGGTTTCTGCCGTCATGCGGGTGTGGCCCAGGGGTTGGGGATCTTGTTGCTCCGCCAGCGATATCGGGTGACCGTGATCTTGGCGATGTCGAACAACTCGGTCCCGTCCGTCGCCGTGATGGGCAGCCACCGCCCGGTCGGGGTGGTGAACTGGCGTCGGACGTCCTTCCAGCTCCAGCGGTGCCGGACTTGCAGCATCCGGATCAGCCGCCACCACACAAACTGGTGAAGGGCTGAGAACCGGTCTTTGGCCACGGCGTGCTTGAAGTAGTTGGCCCAGCCGCGCATGATCTGGTTGAGCCTGATCAGCATTGACCTCAGGTCTTGTTGTGACTTCCTGTGGGTCAGGGCACGGATCTTGGCCTTCAATGACCGGATGGGCCGGTCTGCGATGAAGGTGTAGACGTACCACTTATCGGTTCCCCTCTTGCGGCGCCACTGGATGCGGAACCCCAGAAAGTCGAACCCGTCGCTCAGATGCACGATCTGGGTCTTGGCTGGTGACAGCTGTAACCCGATCGGTTCCAGCACTTTCTCGACGTCCTCGCGCACCGCCAGCGTGTCGACCTGTGTCCCGTGGACCAGGACGACGAAGTCGTCGGCGTAGCGGACCAGCCGCCAAGTCGGTAACCCCTTGCGGCGGCGGTGTCCGCGTTTGCCCTCGCTCGACATCGTCCCACCGGGCTTCCATGGCTCCATCAGGCGCTCATCGAGCACCGACAAGGCGATGTTGGCCAGCAGCGGAGACAGGATGCCGCCCTGCGGCGTCCCGGTCGTGGTGCTCTTGTTCTCACCGAGCTCAGTCAAGATCCCGGCTTTCAAGAACGCCTTGACCAGTGCCAGAACGCGTTTGTCCTTCACCCGGCAACGCACCCGCTCCATCAAGGCCGTATGGTCGATCCGGTC
>NZ_JBFANV010000146.1:0-18852 GCF_040674955.1 Nonomuraea sp. NPDC049695
CCCCGGGATGAACGCTCATTTCGGCCCCGACGAGAAACCGGAGACGACCCCGCGTGACCAGCATCCCGGCCGGGTGGAAGCCCAACGCCACCTACCCCGACCCTCCCGAGTAGGGCGACCGATCGCGCCTCGAACGGTTCATCGACGCGATGCTGGCCATGGGGCAGACCGGGCAGGTGTTCGGCGAGCACGGCATCGGCAAGACCTCGACGTTCCTGTCCTACATCCCCCGCGCCCATCCCGGCACCGAGGTGGTGCTGGTCCCCGCCGCCAACCTGACGCCCGACGACCTGCTGGTCAACGCCCCCGTACGGACCGAGCGGGGCGAAGCTCGCGCTGCGGCAGCTCATCATGCGGCAACTCAGCCCCGGGCGGCCGTTCGTGCTGCTGATCGACCACTCGCTGCAGGCGCGTGACACGATCCAGTCGCAGCTCATGTAGGTGGCCTGCAACTGGACGCTGGGCGAGCACGACCTGCGCGCGCTGGGCTGCGTCGGCGTGTTCCTGACCGACAACGAGTCGGTGGCCGAGACGGGCGCGCGCCGCGGCGACCTGGCCGTGCTCGACCGCGTGGTGACGGTACGCATCACCGCCAACGACACCGCCTGGCGCCGCCATCTCGCGGCCCGGCACGAGCTGGGATCTCACGGAGGTGTTCAGGATCTGGTCGGGGCTGAGCCCGTACCTGCGGCATCTGCTGTCGCCGCGCACGCTGGAGCACGTGCTCGACTGCGCTCGCGAGGGATTCCCGCTGCGCTGGGGCCTGCCGCTGCTGAACGGCTCCAGAGTGGCGCTGGCCGAGCCGTCCGGCGACGGGTCGCCGGGCGCGGACCGCACCGGCGAGATCCTCGGCCGCACCGGGTCGGCGCCGCGAACCCCGGCCACGTCGCCGACCCGGTGCGGCGTATCCTGCGCGCGGCCGTCCGCAACCGGTGGGCGGTCCTGCTGCAGGGGCCGCCCGGCTGCGGCAAGACCGAGATCACCAAGCAGGTCGTCGCCGAGGAGATCGGGCGCCCGCCGGCGTACTTCTCGCTGCCGGTCACCAACGTCGAGGACCTGTGCGTGCCGATCCCCGCCCCCGACGGGACTCTCGAGGTGCTGCTGACCCGAGCCCTGCTGGGGCCCGACCCCAAGGTACCGGTCTGGGACGAGTACAACCGGCCCAAGGACAAGTCGGCGTTCGCCAGGCTGATGGAGGTCGCCCAGGAGTGGTCGCTGGCCGGGCGGCCCATCCCCGGCCTGCGCGCCCAGGTGGCGCTCCAGAACCCGCCCTACCACCTGGGCCGCAAGCTGCTGGTCAGCTCCAACAACGTGGCGCAGGCCAGCCGCTTCACCGTCAGCTACGAGGTGCGTCCCGACGACATCCCGGCGAACCAGTGGCTGATCGACACCTACGGCGAGGTGGCCGAGACGGTGCTGGAGTGGTGGAAGAACGACATCGACGACGAGGGCCGCCAGTGGGTGACCAGGCGCACGCTGGAGCGGCTGATCAAGCTGCACCGGGTGGGCGGGCCGCTGAAGAGCGGGCTGATCTACCTGGGCGACGGCGAGTACGCGCCGATCCCCCTGGCGCAGTTGCGGCACCGGCTGTCGGGGCGCCGCTCCATCGGCATCCGCGACCTGGCGGCCGAGGTGGACGCGTGGGAGGCGCGGCTGGCGGCGGCGGCCGGGCACGACGAGGGCACCGCCGACTCCGACACCGTGCACCAGATCCTCGCCAACGCGGAGGTGTCGCAGCTGCGCGAGCACATCAAGGTCGTGGCCCGGCTGCTGCCGCACCCTGCCGCCGAAGCTGCGCGCGACGTACCTGGTCGGTCAGGGGAGGACAAGCAGCGCCTGTGGGTGGACGCGTTCGCCATGACGGCCACCTGACAGGATCGCCCGGCAGCCCGCAGGCGGCCAAGCGGTTACGGGGGCGCCGGCCACGTCCTGAACGCGAGGCGCTACGCCTGGCCGGGCACGCATGCACATGATGCCCGGCCAGGCGGCTGTGATGACGCTACAGAGTCCGCACGGCCGGCGAATCCGTCACCTGACCGGCCGGACACCTCCCCGGTAGAGTCGCGGGGCATGATCGACATCCCCCTCTGGCCGGCGGCTCCTCCCGGCCCGGCCACCGGCGAGCCGCCCCGCCTGACGCTGCACGGAGCCGACGGCACGCCCACGACGAGTGCGGTGGTGGTGTGCCCCGGTGGTGGTTACGCCAGGCTGGCCGAGCACGAGAGCACGGACGTGGCCCGCTGGCTGGTCACGCTGGGCCTCGACGCCTATGTGCTCCACTACAGGGTGGCCGGAGGGGAACCGGCCCGCGAGCCGCTGCATCCGGCTCCTCTGAACGACCTGCGCCAGGCGGTGAAGGTCGTCAGGGAACGCGGCGCCGCCCGGGTCGCCGTCATGGGGTTCTCCGCCGGCGGTCATCTCGCCGCCACCCTCGCCGTAGCCGAGGCCGGCGGTGAGGTCGGCGGTGAGGTCGGCGGTGAGCGCCCGGATGTCGTGGTGCTCGGGTACCCGGTCATCGACCTCACCGGCGCGCAGTCCTCCTCGCGCCGCCGCCTGCTCGGCACCGGCGGCGGCCAGGAGCAGGCCGCGGCCCTGTCGGCCCACCTGAACGTGACAGCCGGGACCCCGCCGGTCTTCCTCTGGCACACCGCCGCCGACCAGGTGGTGCCGGTCGGCGACAGCCTGCTGTTCGCCGCCGGGCTGGCCCGCGCCGGCACACCGTTCGAGCTCCACATCTTCCCCGGGGGCGAGCACGGGCTGGGGCTCGCCCAGGACGATCCGGCCGCGTCCGCCTGGACCGGCCTCTGCGCCACCTGGCTCGCGGCCCAGGGCTTCGGCCCGCGTTCCTGATCGCCATCCCCGCCACAGCGGGAAGTGAGTTCCCCGGCCCGGGTACCGGCGAGGCCAGGCAGCTCGCCGTCTACCTCCCGGGGAGCGTGATGCACGACCGTGTCCCGGGAGTCGGCGTCCCGGGTTGGTGAGCTGTCAATGAGGTTGACCGCATGATCGGGGCGGTCATCCACCGTCGCGATCGTGCGGTCCGCTTGGTGGCCGCCGTGCCCGGCTGTCGGGTTGTGTGGGGATGGCAGATCATCGACAGGAGCATCCCCATGAGTATGGCGTTCAGGAGGGCGGCGGGTGCTCGTCCAGGCTCCGGCCACGTGCTGGCGGCGGTGTCGGCGCTGGTGGTGTGCGTGCTGGCCGGGCTGATGGTGCCCCGCCCGCCGTCGCTCGGCCCGCAGCGGACGGGCGACGCCGCCCTGGCCCGTGACGTGCTGAAAGCCGCCGGCGAGGACGGCTACCAGGGCTTGTCCGTGGCGTTGCTGGAGGGCGGCCGGACCCGGTTCGCCGGGCTGGGCACCGCCGACGGCAGCCGTCCGGCTGACGAGCGTACCGCGTACGAGATCGGCTCGATCACCAAGACGATGACCGGCATGCTGCTCGCGGACCTGGCCGAGGACGGGCTGTCTCCCGGCACGCCGGTCCGCGACCTGCTGCCGCGCGCGGGGCTGTCCACCCCGGCGACCCTGGCCGAGCTGGCCTCGCACCGTTCGGGGCTGCCCCGGCTGCGCATGTCGGGGCGGCTCCTCGCCGGAGCGCTGCTGGGCCCGTACACCGGGGCCGACCCGTACGGGGGCGCCGGCCCCGACGAGGTGCTCGCCGACGCGGCAGCCGTCAAGGCCGGCCCGCGCGGCACGGTCGCCTACTCCAACCTGGGCATGTCGCTGCTCGGCCTGGCGCTGGCCGAGCGCTCCGGCACCACGTACGCGGACCTGTTGCGCACCCGCCTGCTCACCCCGCTGGGCATGACCTCGACCGTCGCGCTCGGCCCCGGAGACGCCCTGCCGGCCCGGCACGCGACCGGGCGCGCGCGGAACGGGCTGACCATGGCGTTCTGGCGCAGCGACGGTCACGCCCCGGCGGGCGGCGGCGTCTGGTCCACCGCCGAAGACCTCGCCAAGCTGGTCGGCGCCGTCATGAACGGCTCGGCTCCCGGCGCCGGCGCCGCCACACCGCGCTGGGACGAGGACGAACGCCGCCGCGTCGGCTACGGCTGGTTCACCACCCGCTACGACACCAGGACCATCACCTGGCACAACGGCGCCACGGGCGGGTTCACCTCGTTCGCCGGCTACGACCCGGCCACCCGGCGCGGTGTGGTCGTGCTCAGCAGCACGGCCAAGCCGGTGGACGCGGTGGGGCTGCGCCTGCTGGGCGTGGCGGTGCCCGGCGAGCGGAGCGCGCTGTCGGCGCAGGGGATCGTGATGCTGCTCCTCACGTTCGGCGGGCTCGGCCTGGCGGTCGCGGCGGTCCGTGGCCGGTTGCGCGACCGGCTGTCGATCGCCGGGCGCACGCTGTCCGGGATGTTCCTGCTGCTGGTGGCGCGCAACGGCGGGCCGTGGGAGGTGGTGCCGCCGTTCGTCTGGCTCGCCGGCGCGGGCGTGCTGGCGGCGGCGGTCGCGCTGGCCGTCCTGCGCCGGCCTGCCCTGTGGGCCGCCCGCTGGTGGAGCTGGGTGAACGCGGCGCTGCCCGCCGCCCTGCTGCTCGCGCTGGCGCTCGCGATGGCGGGTTGAGCCGGTCCCGGATCCTCGTGCTCGCGTCGGCGATGGGGATGAGCCGGTCTCGGGTACGGCCGCCGTCTCGCGTGCGGCGGCACCGAGCTCCGGGGTAGCCTTGCGATCTTCTTCGGTCCCGGTTTCCGGCGGAGAGCCCATTCGGGCGGACCCCCCAGGAGGAAGACCATGGGCTCCGGCAAGACGACGTGGACGGCGGCGTCGCTGGCCACCGCCGTCCTGATCGTCACTTCGGCGTGCGGCGGCGGCAGCGCCGGAGGCGAGGTCACGTTACGTTTCGCCTATTGGGGCAGCGACGTCCGGCAGCAGCGGACCGAAGAGGCGATCAGGCGGTTCGAGGCGAAGCACCCGGACATCGACGTCGTAGGGGAATTCTCCGACTTCGGCGCCTACTACGAGAAGCTGACCACGGACGTCGCGAGCCGTGCCGCGCCCGACGTCATCACGATCGAGATCCGCGGCCTGCGGGAGTACGCCGAGCGGGGCACCCTCGCCGACCTATCCGGCCGCGTCGACACCGCCGACGTCGACGGCAAGGTCCTGTCCACCGGCGCCATCGACGACAAGCAGTACGGCATCCCCACCGGCGTCAACACCTGGGACCTGATCGCGGACCCGAAGGCGATCGAGGCCGCCGGGCAGAAGCTGCCCGGCCGCACCGCGTGGACCTGGGAGCAGTACATCGACCTGGCCGCCAGGATCACCGCGAGGAGCGGCGGAGTCTACGGGACGCAGCAGGCGTTCAACCCGGCCTTCCTGCAGATCTTCGCCGCGCAGCGGGGCGAGTCGTTCTACGACGGCAACAGGATCGGCGTCTCGGCCGGCACGATCAAGGCGTGGTGGGCCGTGCACCGGAAGCTGATCGACACCAAGGGCTCGCCCGACGCCGCCACGAGCGTCCGGCTGGGCGCCAGGAACGTGGACGGGTCGCTGTTCGCCACCGGCAACGGCGCGATGGGGATGTGGTGGAGCAACGAGCTCGGCGCGATCAACAAGGCGTCGGGCGGCAAGGAGGCCCCCCACTCGGGTCCACGTCACCAGCCGCAAAGTAGCGTCGAGTAATCATTGTTACTTTGTGTGGTTGCGCGCATGGTCATCTCAGTGTCGAATAACGGTCGTCTGTCGACACTTGCCGGACCGATCGCGGAGCCGCAGGTGGACACTGTCGATAACTCGTGTCGAAAATTAATGTCGGTGAACGGTGCGTGGAGTAGATTTCGACAGTGCTCTTCGGCTACGCGCGGGTCAGTACCGCCGACCAGAACCCCGACCACCAGATCGACGCGCTGCTGCGCGCGGGTGTCGGTCGCAACGACATCCATCTGGACAAGGCCAGTGGCGCCAAGTCCTCCCGGCCCAGCCTCGACCTGGTCCTCAAGCTGCTGCGTGAGGGCGACACGCTGAAGGTCACCCGGTTGGACCGGCTGTCGCGCTCAGTCTTGCACTTGGTCACTCTTGGGGCGGACCTGCGGGAGCGCAAGGTGGGACTGCATGTGATCGAGCAGGGCATCGACACCGACACGATGGAGGGCCGGGCGATGTTCGGCATGCTGTCGGTCCTGGCCGAGCTGCAGCGCGAGCTGATCGTCGCCAACACGATGGACGGCCTGGCCTCCGCCCGCGCCCGCGGCCGGGTCGGCGGACGCCGGCCCAAGCTGACAGCCGACCAGGCCGCCCTCGCTCAGCAGCTGTACGACACGCGGGACAAGACCGTCCAGCAGATCGCGGACTTGTTCGGGGTGCCGCGCTCGACGGTGTACGGGCATCTGAAGGGCGACACCGTGCCCCGCCAGCCCAAGAAGACCCTGGATAGGGCGTAGCCGGGGCGCGGGGGCGGTGTTTTGTTGGTCGTGGCCGGCCTACCGGTCCCGGGCTGTGGACGCCTCGTATGACTTGGCCTTGGCGGCCAGTTCCTCCAGCACCTCGACAGCGCCCTTCATCCCCTGGGTGGCTGCGGTGATCTGGTCGGCGTAGGACCCGGTAGGGGTGTCGGCCAGGTTGTCCCCGGCCTGCAGGAGGCTGGCTGGTGGAGGTTCACAGTCGAGGCAGTAGCGCTCTGGCAAGACAGCGTCTTTCCAGACAGGCAGCGTCACTCAAGACGGAGAGGCCGTACTCGTCTGTCACGGCGCTGGAGAGCGTTGTACCTCCTGGACCGCGATCCTGGATGCGATCCGCCTGGGCCCCGAAGGACGAAGCCGCCGGGTCACCGCCGCCCCGGTTGCGCGCGGTGGCTCAGCTGGTGCTGGAGGCCGGCCAGTGGCGCTCGGAGCGCGTGCGGACATCCTGCTCGTGGCCGACGCCTGGCTAGAGACCTTGGTTTGCCGAGGGGCGCAGCACGGCGTGGGGTTGCGGCGCCGATCCTGCCGTGGTTGCGGAGCGGAGCACTCCGCTATAAAGTCCAGCCTGCGGAGCATTTTGCTCCGCATCGGGATGGGGCTTCCTCGACCGAGGAGCGGGAGAGCTGAGATTGCGGTGGAGCCGCCGACGTCAGCGCGTACTCGTGTTCCGAACAGCCACAATCGAAGGGGCAACGACCCATGATCAATGTCGCGATCATCATCGGGAGCACACGTCCGGGGCGCAATGGGGAGGCGGTTGCCCGCTGGGTTCACGATCTCGCGGCGACGCGCGATGATGCCCGGTTCGAACTCGTCGATCTCAAGGACTTCGGCCTGCCGCACCTGGATGAGGCGATGCCGCCCGCGATGGGACGCTACGAGCTTCCCCATACCAGGAAATGGGCCGACAAGATCTCCTCCTTCGACGCCTACGTGTTCATCACGCCCGAGTACAACCACTCGACCTCCGGCGTGTTGAAGAACGCCATCGACTTTCTCTACGCCGAATGGCACAACAAGGCGGCCGGGTTCGTCGGCTACGGCACTCTGGGCGGTGCTCGGGCGGTGGAACATCTGCGCCTGATCATGGGCGAGCTCAAGGTGGCCGGCGTGAGCTCCCAGGTCGCCCTGTCCCTGGCCACCGATTTCGAGAACTTCAGCGCCCTCAAACCGGCCGCTCACCAAGAGCGCGCGGTCTGCGCCATGCTGGACGAGGTCATCGCCTGGGGCGGTGCGCTGAAGGCGCTGCGCGACGGCACACGCCCGCCCGGCCTTGATGCCCGCATATAACCCCGTGTCTGAGCCTGCCTCTGAGCCTGGTGGCGGCGTGACCTGCTCATCGCGTTTGGGTGAGGGGATGGTCGATCTCGTCACGCCGGAGGCGGGCGAGCGCGATGGCCAGTACGGCGACCGTCAGCGGGGCAACGGCTGCCACGAGGAAGACCGGCCGGCTTCCCCAGGCGGCCGCCGCCGGGCCGACCAGCGCCATGGACAGGGGGGCCGCGCTGAGCGAGACGAAAAAGTCGAGGCTGGAGACTCGGCCGAGCATGGCGGGCGGGACGCGACGTTGCAGCAGTGTTCCCCAGATGACGCCGGCGCCGGAGGTGAGGGCGCCACACAGGAAGAGCGCGGCGATCATGACCCACAGGTGGTCGGCCGCCCCGAGGACGGCGAGCGGAAGACAGCCTCCACCCCAGGCCAGGAGCATTGCGGACAGGTAGCGCCGGGGAAGGGGCAGCGCGGACATCGTGAGCGAGCCGCTCACCCCGCCGAGGCCGTAGCAGGCCAGGGCCAGCGCGAACGCCTGTGGCCCGTCCGCCCCCTGGTCGCGGATCGCGAACGGCAGCAGGATCTGGATCGGCCCGACGGTGACCAGGACGAGCGTGACGGCGAACGTCAGCGTGCCGACCAGCCACGGCGTCGTGAGCAGGTAGGCGAACCCGGCCCGCAGGTCGCTCACCGCCGACCGGTCAGGGCTGCCCGGCCGCGCCGGACGGCCGCGTGTCCCGGGCTCGGGCATGATGGCGGTGCATGTCGCGGCCAGCAGATGCACGCCGGCGATACCGGCGAACGCCATGCTCGGCGCGAAGACGCTGATCAGTGCGCTGGCGGCGCCCGGCCCGGCCGCCTGCATCAGCGTCGGCCTCAGCACGCCTTCGATCCCATTGGCCGCGAGTAGATCGTCTTGCGGGACGACAGAGGGGACGAGTGCGGAGTAGGCGGGATAGAAGAACCCGTCCGCGATGCCGAGCACCACGGCGACCATGATGAGCTGTCCGGGAGTGAGCAGGTCCATGGTGGCGGTGACCGCCACCGAGCCGGCGGCCACCGCCTTGGCGGACTGGGCGAGCACGATGATGCGCCGCCGGGACGCACGGTCGGCGACGACGCCTCCCAGCAGGGCGGTCGCGACCAGTCCGACGCCGCCCGCGGTGGCGATCAGGGAGAGTTCGGACGGACCCGCGCCGATCGCGATCACCTGCCACACCACCGCGACCGCCCACATGCCGCTGCCGGCCAGGCTCAGAGCGAGCGCGCTCGCCAGCAGCCGGTACTGGTCCGTCCGGAATGGCCGGAGCGGCCGGGGGAGCCGGGCGCGCCCGGGTGCCGGATCGGTGTCGCCGATGTCGGATGTGCTGGTGGCCATGTCGCCTCCTTCATCGCGGAGTGATTCGCTCCGCATCGCCATTATAGTTGCGGAGCGAGTCGCTCCGCAACTGTGTAGACTGCCTCCATGACGAGTTCGCATTCATGGCGCAGCGAGGAGGTCGCCCGAAACGACCGGGCGTTGCTGCGAGCGGCCCGCGAGGTGCTGGCGGTGGACGGCGCGCACGCGTCGGTGGCGTCGATCGCGGCCCGAGCCGGGGTCGGTGTTGGGTCGCTGTATCGGCGCTACCGCACGAAGCAGGAGCTGTTCCAGCGGCTGTGCCTGATCGCGCTGCGGGAATACCTCGACGCGGCGACGCAGGGCCTGGCCATGGACGATCCGTGGCAGGGCCTGATGCACTACGCGATGGCGTCGATCCGCTCGGGCCCCGGTTCGCTGGCGCCGGTGGCCGGCACCTTCGAGCCCACCGACGAGATGACCGATCTGGCGGGGCAGGGCGACCGCGCGGTGGCCCGGCTCGTCGAGCGCGCACACCAGGCCAAGGTGCTCCGCGCCGGAGTGACCCCGGTCGATCTCGAGCTGCTCATCGAACAACTCTGCAAGTCCCCGCTCCAGGAACAGCTGCAGCGGCAGGGACGCACCGAACTGGACGACGCCGCCCGGAACGCCAGAGAACGCGTCATCGTCATCGCGCTCGACGGCCTCAGGGCCGTTCCCGCGGGGCCGTTGCCCGGCCGGCCCCCCGGATACGAGCTGTTCGCCATGAGATGGGCGCCTCCAGCAGACGGCGCCCAGCCCCCCGAGTGAAGGTCGACAGAAGGAGACACCAGTGAAAGCCGCCGCCTTGTCCTCGTTCGGACCCCCCGAGGTGCTCCGCACCGTCGAACTGGACGAGCCCCACGCGCAAGCCGGGCAGGTACGTGTCCAGGTCAAGGTCGCCGGGGTTCAGCCCTTCGACTGCGGCGTCCGCGAGGGACGCTTCCCCCGCGCGCTCGTGGGCGACTTCCCGATCGTGCCGGGAAACGAGTTCACCGGCACGATCGACCAGATCGGTGCGGGCGTCACGGGACTCTCGGCCGGCGACGCCGTCCTCGGGTTCAGCACGCTCGGCGGCTACGCGGAACGGATCGTCGTACCGTACGACCAGGTCGCGCCAAAGCCGGCCGACATGCCGTGGAAAATCGCCGGCGGGTTCTCCGGGGCTGCCCAGGGCGCCCGCAACGCCCTCAATCAGATGCGCGTGACCACCGGCGACGTCGTCCTGATCAACGGCGCGTCCGGCGGGCTGGGGACGATGGCGGTCCAGCTCGCGAAGGCGATGGGGGCGAGCACCGTGATCGGCACCGCCGGCGAGGCCAACCATGACTACCTGCGATCCCTTGGGGCGGTCCCGGTCGCCTACGGGCCCGGGCTCGTGGAACGGCTTCGCGCCATCGCCCCGAACGGCATCGACGCCGCTCTTGGATTCGAGGTCGACGGACTCCGCGCGGCACTCGAAATCGCCCACGACCCCGAACGCGTGGTGACCATGGTCTTCTCCGACGAGATCGCGGCCCTCGGCATCCGCGACTGGACCGGTGTCCGCAGCGCCGAAGGTCTCATCGAGATGCTCTCCTACCACGAGAAGGGCCAAATCTCCGTGTACATCAGAGCGGAATACACCCTCGACCACGCCGCGGAGGCACAGCGCGACGTCGGGAGCGGGCACAGCCGCGGCAAGGTCGTGATCAGCATCAGCTGAACGCACACGCCCGATCGGCGCGTGTTCCGACACGCCGTACCGGCTAACCACGACGATACGAGCCGCAGCTGCGATCGTCACGGGGGAGATGGCTTGGCCGTACCTTCATACGGCTGCGAGACGGCGGCAGGGGACGCCGTCCCACGCCCTACCTCACGATCGCGTTGTGGCTTTTGGGGGTCGCCTTGGTTGAACTCCAAGATCGTTCGGCACTCAGAGCGGATCACCTGACTATTGACCTGCGGTGCTCGGGCCCGGTCCGAGGTCGAGCTGTTTGCTCATGTCGAGCTCGAACTTGCCGTACAGGTTCAGATGGGACCAGAACAGAGCCGACAGGGCGCGCCGGTCGGCGTCGGTGAGCTTCTTGCGCCACTTCGGCTCGGCGAGGACGATCTGGACCATCCTGGTGTTCAGGTAGACGATCGCGGCCTGGACCAGGTGCAACGCCAGGGCGGAGACCTCGACATGCTCACGGTCGTCGCCGGTCAGATCACCGGCCTTACCGTAGAAGATGTCCTTGTTGGCCGAATTCCAGTTCTCCACCACGTTCAGGCCCTCGTGGATTTCGCGGCGCAGTTCTTCGTCAGCCAGGTAGTCGCAGATGAAGACGGTGCGGATCACCCGGCCGAGTTCCTCGATGGCCCGGTAGGTGGGGTGCTTGGGGCCGCCGCGGGTGAAGCGGCGCAGCATCTGATGCGCCTCGGCGGTGCCCAGCCGCAGCGCCGTCGCGTACTTGATCATCTGGTCGTACTGGTTGGCGATCAGCTCGAAGTCGATGGTCTTGCCCGACAGCACGCCCTCCAGCTGCGGCCAGGCCTCGCCCTCGGTCAGGCCCGGCCGGTACAGGCGGGCCGAGCCGATGTTCTTCAGCCGGGGCAGCAGCTTGAAGTCCAGCAAGTGCGAGAAGGCAAAACCCACGATCGAAGCTCCATGCGTATCGGTGTACTGGCGATCGATCTCCGCGCTGGTCAGATGCCGCAGCAGGCCCTCGATCATCGAGGCCACCTCGGAGTCCGTCGTCGACCGTACCTGGCTGTAGATGCACACGTTCTTGCGCTCGACGTGCCAATACACCATGATCCCGGCGCCGCCGTAGCGCTGGTGCCACTCGGTCATGAAGTTCGCCGACCAGGAACCGAACTTGCGCGAGTCCGACGTGCACGCCGTACCCGGCCCCCACAGCGAGACATCGCGCACCTCCAGCGTCTTGTTGACCACCGTGCGGATCGCTGCCTGCAAGTTGTCACGGTTGACGAACAACCGGCGGGTCCGGCGCAGCGCCGCCTCGGTATCGGCCTCCATCCCCTCGATCGCCGCGGTGCCGTCGGCGACCCGTTTGATCCCCATGTTCGTGCCCAGCCCGAAGGCGCACAGCAGCAGCCGGCGGCGCAGCACCTTCGCATCTGTCACCGTGCGCGAGGCCACCGAGGTGAACTCGCCGGTGAACTTCGTGGCGTGGTCAACGTTCTTGATCAGGTCCAGCAGGTCGATCACGCCCCAGCGGCGGGTGATCTCCTCCTTCAGCGCCTCCAGGTTCTCCGGCTCGATCTGCTTGCCCAGGGGCGGCACGCTGATCCACGGCTCGCCCTTGCGCCGGGTGATGCTCACCCCGCCCGTCGTGGCCTTCTTCAGGCCCTTGTTCAGCCGATTCAGCGCCGCTACGTGCCGCTTTTGCAGGTCGGCGATGAAGTCGGCCGGGTCGCGGGGCTTGGAGAGGGCTTCGTCGTGCACGTCCCGGTTGTCCTCGAAGTCGGCGGGCAGATCCTCATCGGGGTTGCGCCAGGTGTTGGCGCCCTCCACCCAGATCTCGCGGCGCCGGATCGCCTTGCGCAGCGCGACCAGCACGCACAGCCCGTACGGGATCCGCTCCACCAGGCCGCTGTCGGGGTCAAGGACCGCATCGCGCCAGTCCTCAGGCACCACGTGCTCCAACGGCACCGCCTCGGCGGCGGCGTAGAAGTCGGCGTCGGAGCCGTCGTAGCGCTTCAGCAGGTCCAGGGCGTCCATCACCGGCTTGAAGGTGTCGTTGCTGGAGCGGAACCTCACCGCCTTGAGCAGCTTGGGCAGGCCGCGCCGGTAGTGGTGGGAGTAGGAGCCGCGCAGCTTGGTCCGCACCCGGGTGCGCAGCTCTTTCTCGTTCGTCTTGGCCTCGGCGATGATGTCTTCCAGCGTCCGCTCACCGACCACCGGATACAGGGCCTTGCGGACGATCTCCTCCGGCAGCTCCAGCGCCGCCGTGGCGAGCTTCACCAAGATCCCGTTCTTGCCCTGCACTCGTCGGAACTCGGCGGCCGGCGTCGCGGCGGACGCCGGCCCTCGCCCGGACGGCGAGATCACCGCGCTGGACGGTCCACCTCTACTTTGACGAACTTGCCGTTTCGCGTCATGTAGAAGTCGATGTCCTCCCACTCCTTGTTGCCCACGACGTAAGAGGTCCTGAGGCGCCTCATCTCCCATGCGGTCCCGAGCTTGTTTTTCTTGTCGGCGATTGTCTCCCAATCCCCTGCCGGTACCTTTTCGGCTCGTGCCACCTGGATCGCGAACGCCCGGTTCGGGTCGGTGACGAGGGCGCCTGTCTCGTCCTCGACACCGTCAAGAGTGACCGAGAGCTTGACTCCAGGCGTGCTCACTGATCTGTCGACGAAGTCCATCCACAAAGGTCGTTCGGAGACACCGGGGTCCGCGAACGCACGACCCAGGAAGTTGATCGCGGCGGGGTCTGTTTTCCGGACCTCCTTCGTCAACTCCGTGATGTACGGATCGATACCGAGCACGACATGGGTCCCCCGTTCGATCTCGGGCAGGCAGTCGTTGTGCACCAGGACGGGTGTCGACCCCGCGTACACGTAATAGGTGTGATCGGTTTCGACCTCGAAGTTGTACACGTCGGCGCCCCTGCCACCGGGCGACACCGCGGCGACGCGGGCTGCCTTCCCCGACGGCTCCTGCAGCGCGTCCCCGGGCCGCAGATCCTTCGCCTGCGTCCAGCCCTGACCCTGCACCCAGAACCGGTGGCCTTCGGTCGCGGACAGCGTCCCCCCGCCGGCCGCGGTGATGTTCACCAGCGCGTTCGCTGAACGATGGAACAGCCGGGTGACCCGGTGCAGGCCGCGCCTGCCGGTCGCCGGATCGGCGGACCAGACGCGGTCTCCGACCCGTATCCGCTCGATGGGGCGCGGGCCGTGCTCGGTGTCGACCAGGGTCCCGGCCGGGAAGCACTGTCCCGCCGCCATCGCTCGTCCCGCCGCGACCTCCAGCCGGGTGACGGCCGTGGCGGACAGTCCCGAGTAGTTGCGTAGCTGGAAGACCGCCTCGGCCAGATTGCCGCCGTCGCGGATGCCCATGCGCACGGCTCGCGCGTACCGGTAACCCGCCTTGATCGCGGGCGGGACGACGATGTCGCCGAAAGCCCAGGCGCAGTTGCCGAGCGATCCTCCGCTGCCGGTGACCTTGCGCCAGCAGCCGACGTAGTCGTGGACCAGAGCCTTGGTCAGGCTCGCCAGCACGGACTGGGTCAGCTCCCACCCGTCGACGTAGGTCCGTTTGGTGAAACGGAGGTCGAACGGCCCGCTGCCGACGTAGTCACCGACCAGCGGTGCGGTGCAATCAGCGATCTCCTTGCCGGCCTGAGTGCAGCTCAGCAGGTAGTAGTCCTGCGTCCCGTAGAGGTGATACTCCAGGTCGACATGGCAACCGGATCCGGTTCCCGTGCAGTTGCCCCTGCGGTCGATGTCGAGCGAAGGCTCCCAGGCGAAGCCGATCAGTCCGGGAATGCCTGTCGGGCCCGCTTCCGAGGCCCGTTCCGCCTCGCGTTGCCGATCTGCTTCCGCCTCGGCGCGTTCGGCGGCCCGTTGCGCTTCTTCGGCCAGCTCGCGCGCGTGAGCGGCGGCGTTCTCCGCCGTACTGGCGTCCTTCTCGGCCTGGGTGGCCACGTCGCGGGCCTTGGCGGCGTCGCTCTCGGCCGCGGTGGCGGCCTGGCGTGCCGAGGCCGCGTCCCGCTCCGCTTCGGTGGCCGAGTCGCGGGCGTCGCCGGCGTATCCGCCGGCGGCTTCGGCGGCCGATGCGGCCGCCGCCGCGTCCGCGGTGGCCTGGCGATCGTAGGCGACGGTCGCGGCTTCCGCCCGCACCGCCGCCTTGGCCGCCGACGCCGCCTGCGCCGCGGAGGCCTGCGTCTCGGCGAGCGACTGGGCGGCCTTGGCCGCCCAGTCGGCGGCGTCGGCGGCGGCGGTCGCGGCGACCTTGGCATCGGCGTCGGCCAGGGCCGCCAGCGCCGCGGCCTCCTTGGCGGCCCTGGCCGCCTGCGCGGCCTTCGCCTTGGCGACGGCGGCTTGCTGGGCGGCGACGGTCTTGGACGCCTGCCCGGTCAGAACCGCCAGACCCGCGGAGGCATCGGTCTCCTGGTACGGGGAGCCGAGCTCGATCGCGTCGTTGGCCGGCTTGACGACCTGGGCGGCGGAGTCGCGGGCCGCGAGTGCCGCTTGCGCGGTGGAATAGGCGAATCCCGCGGTGCGGACCGCGTCCGCCCCCGCCGCGTCGGCCTCCTTACGGGAGACGGCTGCGTCCGCCTTGGCCTTGGCGGCCTTGGCCTTGGCGGTGTCGGCGTAGATCTTGGCGAGGCGGACGTTCTCGGCCGCTGCCTCAGAGGCGTCGATGGCGTCGGCCGCCGCGGCGTGAGCCTGCTTCACCGCCGCGTTGGTGATCGCCACGTCGCGCTGGGCGGCGTCGGAGGCCGCCTTGGCGCGGGAGGCGGCGGCCTCGGCCCGGGTGGCGGCTTCGCGGGCCGCCGTCGCCGCCGCGGTGGCGGCGTTGGCGGCGGCTCGGGCGTTGGTCGCCGCCGTGGTCGCCCGGTCGGCCGCGGCCCGCGCCTGGGTGGCGGCGGTCCGGGCGTCCCCGGCGGCGTCGGTGCCCTCGACCGAGGCGGCGTGTGCCTCGTGGGCCTCGGCCTTGACCAGGAGGGCGTCGCGCTCGCTTTCGGCTTGCAACGCGTCGTTGCGGGCCGTGGCCGCCGTTCGCTCCGCCTCCAGAGCCACTTGTTTGCGCTCGGCCGCCGTGGCTCCCGCAGTCTGGGCGGCACTGAGTTGAGTGGCCGCCTTCTGCCGCTCGGATTGGGCCCTGGCGTCGGCCTCGGCGGCGACGGCCTGCTGCCTGGCCGCGATCTCCTTCTGAGTTCTGGCGTTGTCGCGCTCGGCCTCGGCGATCTCCCGCTTGGCCCGCGCGTCGTCGGCCGCCTCCTTGGCCGCCAGTTCCGCGGCCTCGGCTCTGGCCTGCGCGTCCTTGGCCTTGGTGGCGTTGACCGCGGCCTGGGCGGCCTGCTCGGCGGCGCCCTGCGCGGCGGCCTTGGCCTGGGCGGCGGCTTCCTGGGCGGCGACGCGGCGGAACTCGGCCTGCGAGGCGTGCGCCTGGGTCTCGGCCAGCGCCATCAGCGTCTTGCTGTCGGCGGCCGAGGCGCGGGTGGCGTTCGCGGCGGTCTCGGTCGCCTTGGCGACGGCCAGCGTGGCGGCGGCCGAGGCACGGGTGACCTGTACGGCCTGCTGCCCGTACAGCAGGCCCCGGCCGCGCGGAAGGTGCGCGGCATCGGCGATCTGGTAGGCGGCCTGCTGGGCCGCCACCGCCGCGGCGGCGTGCTGCTGTGCGGACTGGGCGGCGCGGGAGGCGACGAACACCCGGCCCAGCGCCAGCCCCTGCGCCTTGACGATGTCGTTCCTGACCCGGGGGAACTCGGCCGCGTCCGGGTAGAACGGGGTGTCGGGTGTCTGCTTGAGCCAGTACGCCTGCCAGCCCGCCAGCCGCGCCGCGATGATCGACTGGCCGAGCGCCTCGCCGAGCGCCTGGGTGGCGACCTGAAGGTCGGCGTTGGCCTCGGCCTCCTCCGCCAGGATGGTGTCGCGCTGGGCGCGCTGGCCGTCGATCTCGGCCTGCCACTCCGTGGAGGCGGCCACCAGTTCGGCGGTCAGCACCTTGTACGGATCGGGCGGGTTGTGGCTGGTGCAGGAGGCGAAGCGGGCCTTGAGGTTCTCGACGTCGATCCGGAACTCCATGCTGTCCGGGTCGGGCGCGCTGGTGGGGAAGCCGCCGTGCTCCAGGAAGAGCCGCGCGTCGTCGGCGTACATGGGATGCATGAACGTCATGCCCTCCCACGCGTTGCGCGCGTTCCAGTCGGAGCCTTCGGGGTAACGTTCGGCGGCGATCTTGGTGGCCGCCTCCACGGAGTCCTGGCCCGCCGCCGGCGTCCGGTCGGCGTACAGCTCGTCCTCGGCCTGCCAGAACATCGTGTTGATCCAGCCGAACAGGCCCGCCTTGACGAACGGGTCGTCCTTCTGTGCGATCGTGTGGAAGGCGGCGTCGGAGTAGCCGGCCGGTGGTGAGAGGGCCAGGGACTCCTCCCACACCTCATTCCGCCCGCTGAGCTCGTCGGCCTTGGCCCGCAACCAGTTGTGGTCCATGGTGGAGGCGAGATGCAGCTGGGTCGCGGGCGTGCTCCAGTACTCGGGGTCGGCGACCTGCAGGAGCTCCTCTTCCGTGCCCTTCAACCCGCTGCGCGCCACGGACTTGAGCGCCTGGCCGCCCTTGCGCTGGACGACGGTCAGCAGGCATTGCGCCGCGCGCACGTCGGCGGCACGGGCCAGGTCGTAGCCGGAGTCGGGGCCGGAGTCGTAGGTGGAGGCGGCGTACGCGGCGGGCGTGGGCTGCCCGCCCGGCAGCGGGGCGGTGGTGGCGAGCATCGCGGCGGATGCGACGACCGCGAGCAGCCGCCGCGATAAGCCGCGCCGCTGCATGCGTCGATACGTGAAGGGCATGGGCGACCGTTCCGGTGATTTCGGTGATTTCGGTGATTCGGCGATTTCGGTGAAGCGGCTCAGAGGAAGGCGTCGGCGGTGTTCCAGCCCGATGCGCCGATCTTGACGCGCGCGGCGAACGGCGCCGAGGCCGTACCCGTGCCCTTGAACAGCCACAACGCGCCCGCCGCGTCTCGGGCGAACAGGTCGGCCTTACCGTCTCCGTCGTTGTCCCCGGTGGAGACCAGCGCGGTGTAGGCGTCCCAGCCGGTGCCCGCGCTGATCCGGGTGCCCAGAACGGCGTTGGCGGTGACGCCGCCCGTCCCCGGATAGATGTAGAGGGTGCCGCCGGTGCTGCGGGCCAGCAGGTCGTTCTTGCCGTCGCCGGTGTAGTCGCCGTATCCGGCCAGCGCGCTCATGGTGTTCCAGCCCCCCGGCCCGACCTGGACGCGGTCCAGGAGGGTGCCGTCGGGCTTGCCCTGGAACAGCCACAGGGCGCCGTCCGCGTCCCGCGCGAGAATGTCCGGCGCCGCGGCACCGCCCATGTCACCCGGCGACATCAGCAGGTTGTAGGCGTCCCAGCCCGGCCCGATCCGCCTGGTGCCGCTGCCTCGCTCGGCCGTGTAGAACAGGCTGCCGCCGAGCCGGAAGTACACGTCGCTGTTGCCCGCTCCGGACACGTTCGCCCGCAGGATCGCCGTCGCCGCCGCGTACCCGCCTCCCAGATCCACCCCCGCCCGCAGACCGGCGCCGGTCGCCGCGGGCTCATAGGAGAACAACCGCCCGTCACTACTCCTGCGAACCAGCAACGGCAGCCGCGGCGCCGCGGCTGCCGCCCGGACGCCCCTCCCGGAACCGGCCGCCGCATGAGGAGTGAACATGACCGCGGACGCGGCGAACATGACCGCGATGAACAAGCCCATCGTGCGCCGCGAACGGACGACGGCCGTCAAGAGAGACATCCCTAGACGATCAGGCAACGCGGGGCTCCGCCGCATCTGTCAGCCGACTGGGCCTTGTGGTCCCGCCGGCAGGGCGTGCGCCCCGAGCCCGGACGTGGCCACATCAGGTCACCGCCGGCTTCCTGACGGCGGGCCCGACTCATGAGATAAGGGGAATGTCCCGGGACGGCACGCCGACCGCGTTCCGGGCACCATCACCTGGAACACCGGACAGACCTCCACCATCTCCGGCAACTCCACCACCACCATCGCGGGCGCCGTGGTCACCTTCACCCTGATCGGGACCGTCACCTCCGGGCTGTTCGCCGGCAGCACCGTCGTCCAGGCCAACGTCGCGCCGCCCGCCAACATCC
>NZ_JBFANV010000147.1:0-18850 GCF_040674955.1 Nonomuraea sp. NPDC049695
GCAAGATGGCGACATGGAACGTGTGTTGGGAATCGGTGGATACTTCATGCGGGCCGCCGACCCGGTAGCCCTGGTGGCCGACCTGGCCACCGAGTACAGCGTCGGACGCTCCACCGTCCATCGCATCATCCACGGCCCAGAGACCGCCAGGTAGAACGCAGGATTAACGCCTCCGTCCAGAAAGTGGTGCGGTGTGTCGGTTGCAGTCGAACCTGTCGGTGTTCGTGTCGGTGTTCAGGTTGAGTTGTCGGGTTCCGCCTTCGAGGTCGCCGTACGACACCCGCAACCGCCCGGCGCCGACTGTCCAATCGACCTTGACGTGCTCGATCCACCGTCTGGTGTCAGGCTGAGTACGTTCGGTTCTCTGCGCCTTGGAGGTTTTGATGCGTGCAGGCGTCGTGGCCACCGCCCACCCCGGTGTGGAGGGCCTCGCCGTACAGGCCGAGGAGTTGGGCCTGCACAGTTTCTGGCTCAACGACACCCCGATGGTCCACGGCGACCCCTTCGTCGCCCTGGCACTGTGTGCGAAGGCCACCAGCCGCATCAGGCTCGGCATCGGCGTGACCTCACCGGCGCTGCGCTCGGCCCCGGCCGCCGCGAGCGCGTTCGCCAGCCTCAACGCCCTGGCGCCAGGCCGGATCATCTGCGGGATCGGCACCGGGAACACCGCCCGGCGCACGCTGGGCATGCGGCCGACCACGGCAGCCACGATGGAGAACTTCACCGCCGCACTGCAGGACCTGTGCGCCGGACGCACCATCGAGTACCGCGAAGGTGACCGAGTCCGCAACGTCCGATTCCTGCACACCGGGGCGCACGCGAACACGGCCGACCCGGTCGAGTTCGTCGTGGCCGCGCTAGGACCGAAGGCCGCCGCCGTCGCCGGCCGCCGCGGCACCGGCCTGATCTCCTTCGGTCTGCTGGACCCCACCGCCTGGCAAGCACTGCACGACGCCCGCCGCCACGCCGCTCACCACACACCGCGCGACCCCGACTCCCGCATGGACTCCTACGTGGTCACCGCGCTGCACATCCTCGACGAGGACGAGGACCCCTACGGCGACGCGGCCCGGGACGCAACCGGCCACGTCGTCCTGTCGCTGCTGGCCTTCGCCGCCGACACCGCCGCCGACGCACGCGCTTTCGCCGAGCAACTCGGCCCCGAGGAACGCGAGGCGGTGCGGCGACTCCTCGACCGGCGCGGCACCACCGCCACCGCACCCGACCGGCACACCAAGCTCTACCCCAACTACCTCGGACGCATCGCACCGCAGGACCGGGACCTGATCCTGCCCTCACTGATGAACGCCCTGGCCTTGGTCGGCACCCGCAACGACCTCCGGGCCCGCATCACCATCCTGGAACAGGCCGGCATCGACGAACTGCTCATCCAGCCGGTGATCGACCCACCCACCGAGATGGCCCAGCTCGCGAAACTCCTCACCTGAGCGGACCCGCCGGCCGCACGCACGCGGTTCACCGGCAACAAGACCCGAATAACTTCAGCCGAAACCGTTCGGATCAACATGAAGGGCCGCAAGACAGCACGTGTCCCTCCCGCCAACCTCATCCGGAAGGGACACGGTGTCTGTCACGCCCCCGGGAGGGTCTGGTAGACCTCCACCTTCGTCACCGGCATCCGGCCCTCGGCGGAGTGCCGCCGGACGTAGATCACCGGCTCGACACGGTTGCGGCCACCTCGGCAATCATCTGGGTGATCTCGTTGAGGATCTTCGCCGGGGTGGTGTTGTGGACCCCGTCGACGCGGACCGGCTCAGTGCGACCGACCACGTGAGCTCACAGCACGCCCCCTCAAGGTCTATTTGGCGGCAGGAGTCACATTGGCTAACGGCACCCGCTGTCCTCCGCCTCGGGGACGGGAGTGGCAGCGGCCGCGGCGAGGCCGGGCTGTGCCCAGAGCAGGTAGGAGACGGCGCCCAGGTCCTCGGCGGGGCCGACCCAGAAGGCGTCGGTCACTTTGGGGACGGCGAGGCCGTAATGTCCGGCGTTGGTCTTGATGCACCAGGAGCGGTCCTTGTCCTCCCCCCAGAACGGGAGCTTGTCCGTCCAGGCCGTGGGGGAAGTGGACATGCACGCGCTGAGCGTCGGCCGGCCGGTGCCGGTGAACTCCGCGGCCGTCGCTCCGTTGATCAGCTTCGGGCCCAGGTCGAAGCCCAGAGTCTTGATCCAGATGTCTGCGGTGCGGGCCCCGGGCTGGTCGTCCTGGAAGACCCTGCCGGTGTCCAGGTCCTGCGAACCGTCCAGATTGCCGGGAACGGTGCCGCGTACCGCGACACTGTCGCCGCCCTTGGCATCGGTGACGGCGACGTTCGCCGTGGTGCCCGGCGGGATGACGACCTTGATCTCCCGCTCTTCGATGTAGAGGTCCACGTGCTTGAGCTGCGTGCTGTTCACGCTGACCTTGAGCTCGTGATCGGTGTTGAGCTCGAACACGCTCGTCTTCCGCTCCCCGTGGAGCGTCTGCTCGATCAGCAGCCAGGTCTTCTTCTGCGGCACCGTGTGGTCGATGAGGTATTTGGCCAGAGCGTCCGCCGCGAACAGACCGAGACTGACCGCGAGGCCAGGGATCGACTTCGGGATGGCCTCGGGCAGGACGGCGAAGACGATGGGCGAATAGGCCTGATAGGCGTTGACGATCGGATTCGGCGTGCAATCGGCCTGGTCGCAGCCCGAGACCAGGCCGGTGATCACCGCGCAGGTGGCGGCCACGGATGCCGCGTGCCGGAACAACCGCTCTCCCCTCGTACAAGACGTACGGGACAAAGGCGGGGTGCGGACCGCCAACACATAGCATGCGCTTGATCACGACACGCGACAATCCCTCCTACGGACCTTCTTGATCACGGGCAACCCTGAGGGCTCCCCGTGTTCGCATGTTGAGCTGCGCGCCGATCATCCTCCGGTAGGGCCTCCACGTGGATCACCTGCGAGGAGGTGGATCGTTCTCGCGCTGGACCTGCCGTCCGGTACGGCGGAGGGAGCCGGAGGCTGACCGTCGCTGCGCCGCGGCTGGCGGATCGCGGCCAGGCCTTTTACCGGCGGCTGTAGCCTTCCCTGGCGGGACAGCGGGCCGGGGACCACGGCGCTGGGTTGACCTTCCCCTTGGGTGAAGCGGCAGCATCGTCGGCACCGGCCGCGGTGGCCGGGACGAGGAGGAGTGGTGCGGCTGCTGACGATCGGGGCGTTCGCCCGTGCCGCGCGGTTGTCGCCGAAGGCGTTGCGGCTCTACGACGAACTCGGGTTGCTGCGGCCGGCCGCGGTGGACGGCGAGTCCGGATACCGGTTCTACGATCCGGCTCAACTGGAGCGGGCCCGGTTGATCGCCTGGTTGCGGCGGCTGGGGATGCCGTTGGCGCGTATCCGGCGGGTGTGCGACCTGGAGGCGAGCGCGGCGGCCGAGGAGATCGCCGGCTACTGGGAGCAGGTGCTGGCCGAGACCGCCGCCCGCGGGGAGCTGGCCACGTTCCTCGTCGACTATCTGTCGGGGAGAGGGAGCACCGTGGAAGAGACGGCAACCATACTGGGGATCCGTTACGCCGCCCGGTCAGAGTTGGGGCTGGTACGCACGAGCAACGAGGACACCGCGTACGCCGGCCCCCGGTTGCTCGCGGTGGCCGACGGGGCAGGCGGGTCGAGCGGGGACCTGGCGAGCGCCGCGGCCGTGGACGCGCTCAAATCGCTGGAGACCATGGCCGTCCCGGCTGAGGACCTGCTCGGCGCCCTCGCCGACGCCGTCGGTGAAGCCGACCGGACCATCGGGGAGATCGCCGCGTCAGCGCCGTCCGGTGCGGCGGTCACCACGCTGACCGCACTGCTGTGGTCCGGTTCCCAGCTGGCGCTGGTGCACATCGGTGACACCAGGGCGTACCTCGTACGTGACGGGGAGCTGTTCCAGATCACCCATGACCACACCTACGTCCAAGCACTGGTCGACGAAGGCCGGCTGACCGCGGAGGAAGCGGCCTCGCATCCGCAACGCTCGCTCCTCGCACGAGCGCTGACCGGTACAGGCGGGGCCGAGCCGGAGCTGTCGCTGCATGGGGCCGTGGCCGGTGACCGCTACCTGCTGTGTTCCGACGGTCTGTCCACCGTCGTACCGGCCGGATCGCTGCACGAGGTGCTGACCGGGCCGGGTGCCCCGCAGCCGGTGCTCGACGAATTGGTCGCGCGGGCGTACGCCGCCGGCGCCCCCGACAACATCGCCTGCGTCGTCGCCGACGTGGTGAGCCTGGAGACACCGGCCGGAGCCGATGCGGGGGGCACCGGACAGTGACCACGTCAACAGCCCGGTCGCTGGGCGCGTACACGATCGACCGTCGCCCGCTGGCCATCGCGGCCTACCGGCGGCTGTGGGTCGCATCGGCGGTGGGCGCGGTGGGCGGCTCGTTCAGTGTGGTCGCCGTACCGACGCAGCTTTTCACGGTGACCGGCTCCTCCGCGGCCGTGGGCGCGGCGGGGGCGGTGTCGTTCGTCGCGGTGGTCGTGGCGGCGTTGTGGGTCGGCGCCCTGGCCGATGTCATGGATCGGCGAAGAGTGTTGCTGATCGCTCACTGCGGCCTCGCTTTCACGTACGGAGCCTTGTGGGTCCAGGCCGTGCTGGGCGGACGATCCGTTCCCGTCCTGATGATGCTGGTCGCCTGCCAGGGCCTGTCCTTAGGAGCGATCATGACCACGATGGGCGCCGCAGTGCCCCGCCTCGTGCCGGTCGAGCTCCTGCCTGCAGCGAACAGCCTCAGCTCCCTGACCCGTTACGCCGGGTCGATCCTCGGACCGGTACTGGCCGGCGCCTTGATGCCGGTTGTCGGGCTCGGCACGCTGTACCTGCTCGACGCCGTCGCACTCGTGGCCGTCGTGTGGGCGGTCGTCAAGCTGCCACCGCTGCCGCCCCAGCCACACCCGGCCGATCAGGCCGCGCAATGCCGCGAGCCTCGCCCCACGATCGGCCAGGTGCCGGCGGGCATCCGGTACTTGGCGGCCAGCCGGCTTCTGGTGGCGGTGCTCCTGGTGGACCTGGCGGCGATGGTCTTCGGCATGCCGGTAGCCCTGTTCCCGGAACTTGCCCAGCACACCTACGGCGGACCCGCGGGAGGCGGCCTGGAGCTGGGACTCCTCTACGCCGCCTATCCTGCCGGGGTTGTCACGGCCGGCCTGTTGTCGGGCACGTTCACCCGTGCCCGGCGCCATGGTGCTCTCATGGCGGCGGCCGCGGCGGCGTGGGGCACCACCGTCGTGCTCCTCGGACTGGCCGCACGGCTGTGGGTCGCACTGGTGGCGCTCGTGCTCGGCGGTGCGGTCAACTTCGTGCTGAGCACGTTCCGCAATGCCATCACACAGGCACATACCCACGACGCCATGCGCGGCCGGATCCAGGGATCACTCACCGTCGTCCTCTTCGGGGGGCCACACATCGCGAACCTGCTGCACGGGGCCGCCGCATCCATCCTCGATCACCGGATAGCGATCAGCGCCGGTGGGCTGCTCACCATGGTGACCGTGGCGGCTGTCACATGGGCACTGCCAGAGCTGCGGAACTACACCACTCGGCATCACGATCTCTGACCCCCCCGAAGAACCTGTGCACCCGCTGCCCCGGCCTGACCGGCGCACGTTGTCTTCTTGATAGAGCGACATGATGGCCACGTCGGCGGGATGCATTGCTAGCCCCTGGCGGCGTAGCTGGTTGAGCATCAGGGCCCGATCACGGCCAAGCTGTGAAACCTTCATGCCGTACGACCCAGCTCCCGTCGCTCGGGAAGCCGGGGCAGTCGGTGTCCGCCGCGTCCCAGCCGGCCGCCATGAGGGAGACGGCGGCGAGCACGCCACCGTTGGCCGAGAGATAGAGCGGCAGCAGGCAGCCGAACTGCGGGGCCTGGCCGGTGGGCAGGAAGGTGTTCTTGCCCGTCTCCATGAGGAGCGCGTCCACGACCAGGTCGGCGCGGCCGAGGCGGGTGGCGGTCATGGCCATGGTGGGGAAGTCCCACGGCGGCCGTCCCGGAGATCTCCGTCGCCGACCCCACCGCCTCATCCCCCTGACCCTGTGGCCCCGGGGAGGAACGCGGCAGCGGCGCTGGACAGGAGCGGCCCGAGGATCACCAGGCCCGTTTGCAGGTCGGTCATAAGGTTGTGGTCGATCTCCAGGACCTGTTCCAGTTTCGCGCGTTCCTCGGCCCGGCTAAGCACCGTCGCGGCGTCGTCCGCGTCCCCGAGGGGCAGCAGGTCGTCGCAGAGACGGGTGGAGGCCTCCCGAAGCGCGGCGCGGGCCGGAACGTACGCCAGGGCCACCAGCAGCGATCCGTTGCCGCCGAAGATCAGGACGACTCCTCGGGACGACGACGGGGCGGGAGAAGCGCCGAGCGCGAGCGTCGCCAGCGCCACCAGCAGGCCGACGGCGCCGAGCAGCCGCCGGAGCAGCCGCCGGAAGGTGATCAGCGTGGCCACCCGCGTGCCTGCTCCGCCGTCCAGCGCCCCGGCCGACCGGCGGATGCCCAACATCGTCACTGTGGCCGGAAGGGCGCCCACACACGCGATCGTCGACAGCCCCCAGCCCCGCCAGCCTGCGAGGGGGTTCGGGGACAGGATCAGGGCGAGCACGACCAGCAGCAGGGCCACCAGGAACAGGGCACCGAGCGGCCGGAACAACTCGCGGACACGTCCGGAGCGCAGGGCCGTCAGCTCTCTCCAGCGCTGGACACCATAGGCGAAGACGGTGCCGGAGGCGGCGGTCAGCGCCACAGCAAGGGATGCCCACACCTCCCACCCGGGAGCCACCTTGTAGGCGGACGTGAGCACGATTGCCAAGCCGAGTGCGAGCGCCGTCACGATGGCGATGGGTCGAAGCACGGGTTCCATCACCCCCCACCGCTGGGTCAGAGCCGGATGGATCATGTCAGATGCCCCGGCGGGTGTCCACACCCGACCATCCGCGCCTACCCCGCCCCGGCCCCCTCCGGGGTGCTCTGGTCGAGCGGCGCGAGGAGTTGGCCTCGGTCATCGATGAGGGTGCGCTGCATGACGGCGATCTGTCCGGCCGGTCCGCCGAAGGTCTGCAGGCTGATGCCGAGCCAGGCGCGTACGGCCTGGCGGAACGGGATCACGTCATCGTGTTGGGGCGTCGCGGCATGGCGAAGCAGGTTCGTGGGCGATCGAGGGTGTTCAGTGCGGGCGGGGCGGGGGGTCGGTGGGCAGCCGGCTGTGGCGGAAGGTCCGCCACAGCGCGAGGTCGTAGCCGATCTTCGCGACCCCGGCGAACAGGAACGGTGCGGCCGGGCTGACCGATTGCAGCACGCCTGCCAGCGCCGGTCCCAGGGGCCTGGTGAGGTAGCGGGCGGTGTTGGTGATCGCGGCGGCGGCGGTGCGTTCCTCGGGCGGGACCATCGCCATCACGTACGCCTGCCGGACGGGCACGTCCATCGACGACAGGCAGGCACGCCCGAGCAGCAGGGCGATCGCCAGCGGGAGGGAAGGAGCAAACGGCACTGCGGCCAGCATGACGTTGGCTGGCAGGTGGGTGAAGACCATCGTGGGCAGCAGCCCGATCCGGTTGGCCACCCGCGGCGCGGCCAGCAGCGAGGCGGTCTGGAGGATCCCGGCCACGGCGAAGGTGATCCCGATCGTGTGGGTGGTGGCCCCGAAGCGGACCGCGAGCCAGTAACCGACGTAGGCCTGGATGACGAACCCGCCGGCGAGGCTGTCGGTGGCGAACAGGCCTGCCAGGCGGGCCACCGGGCCGCGGGAGCGGGCCAGCATGCGCGATTGCGGCAGTCCGGGTGCCGGAGCCGGTGCCGGAGCTTCGACGGTGGCGGGCAACCGGAGGGTGAGGAGCATTCCGGCGGCGGCTGTGCCGGCCAGGATGCCACCGAGCAGTCCCCGGTCGGCGGGCAGGCTCCCCAGGAGCGCGCCGAGCGTCCCGGCGACGGCGGCGATCGCGTTGTAGAGGCCGAATCCCCGCACGATCTGCTTCTGGGGGCGGCCGGTACCGGCCAGCATGACCTGTTCCAGCGTGGTGAACGGCCCGGACTCGATGACCTCGACCGACATCGCTCCGCTGAAGGCGGCCACGGCCAGCAGCCACCAGGGCAGGCCGGTGGCGATGACCAGGCCGCACAGGAGCAGGACGGCGTACAGGCCCGCGTAGGCGCGGCGGCGGCCGAGGCGGTCGCCCCACCGAGCCAGGACCAGACTGGTGAGAAAGCTGCCGACCAGAATTGCCGCCAGCACCAGACCGACCTCGGTGGCCGACAGCCCATCGCCGCCCATGAGAGCGCCGAGCTGGACGGCGGCCACGCCGTACCCGAGACCGCGAAACGCCTGCGACGTCAGCAGCACGCCCACGGTGCGGTCGTGCGCAGCGCTCATGCCGGTTCGCTAGCCGACACGCTGGCCGGCGAGACGAGGTACGGGAAGGCCCATAGTCCCGATCATGTACCGAAACCCCTCCTTGTGACGACTGTTTTGTGGCATTGATTTCGGACGAGGTTCTGGATCGCCTCTCCAGCCGCCGATCAGCCGCCGGCCTGTCCTGTGACGCGCAGGCTGGATGTCAGCGGAAACGCTGATCTTTGACAGTCGCAGCTTCTTCGTCGGCCCACGGCGGCGGCCGCCCCAGCTCGTACCGACCGGCAGGAAACCGGAAGGCGGCGCCGTGTCGCCATGGGGCGTGCACGAGGGCGCGTCATGCGCAGCAATCGCCGGCACTGTCGGGCTACCAGAGTTCACTGTCCCCAGCGACAGCGAACTGCTGCTGGCCGTGGAACAGGAGCTACCCCTACTTTCTTTCAGGGGTCCCGGCACAGACCCGAGGGGGGTTCATGATCACTGTACAGGGCAAGGACTTCAAGGACGTCCAGGAGCTGATCACCGAGATCGCGACCACGCGTCCTGACTTCGTATGGCGCAACGCCTACGTTCAGGTGCTGCACGAGCTGAACGCGGGCAACGCCGTCCTCGCCGACTACAACGAACTGGTGACGCGCCTCGAGGCGCTCGCCTCAAGGGCGCCGGCGAATGAGGTCTACGACGTCTCCTTCGAACTGCTGGAACTGTTCACCAAGCCCGCCTCCGCCTTGGAGCGCTCCTCGGCGAGAGGCTTCAAGGCGAAGGTGAAGACGTCGAGCGCGCTGGAGCCGCGCCGCGTCGTACTCCGCAACCTCGCAACGGAGCTGGAGAATGCCAACAAGGTCGGCGAGCAGGTGTTGCACTTCAATGCGCTGCGCAGGGATGACGTGCGGCACGTCGCCGTGCTGAACAAGATCAACGACATCACCGCCAGGATCATCCACGTCGTCGTCTTCTACTGGAACGACGACCAAGGAGGAGGCTCCCAGCTCATGGCCGCGCTCGGCGAGGTCGGGTTCGTCCACGTGCTGTACGAGTGGGTGACCGGGGTGATCAACTGCAACATGAACGCGGGCGCGAAGCTCCGCGGTGCCTGCGACAAGGTCGAATGCACCATGAAGAGCTAGGGATCCTCCTCGCAACCCGCCTTTGTCCCGATCCGGAAGGGCGGGCCGGGAAGACGGAAAGGGCCGGGAGCCCTCAAGGACGGCTCCCGGCCCCGCGTCATGGGCGCCACCGCGGATCCCGGCCGATGAAGGCGAGCAGCCTGTCTTGCCGTGCAGCGGCCAGGTCCGGGACCCGTCCGTCGGCCATCAGCAACGTCATCGGCCATCCGACGGCGCTCAAGACCGCTCTGCCGGCCGATGAGGCGACCCGGGCGGCGGCGCGAGAGGCCCTGGAGCTGGTACGTGCTGCTCCGCACGCCCCGCTGGAGACGCTGACCGGCTGACCGGCGCCTGGCTGGACCGCGGGCGCGCCTGACCGGCGCCTGGCTGGACCGCGGGCGGCCGGACGGAGCCGAGGACCTGGCGCGCGCCCTGGTCACGGACGTGCCCGGCCTGCACCGCGCCCGGGGTGGCCGCCGCGGACAGCGTCGCGGCCGTGCCGACGGCCGCGGCCGTGCCGGATCGCCCGGAACTGCAGAAGGCGACGCAGGCGTTCGTCGATGCCGGCTTCGCCGGGGTGCAGGTGCGCGTGAACGATGAGCAGGGCGAGTGGGTCGGCAGCGCCGGGGTGCGCAAGCTGGGCCAGAGCGCCAAGCCGCCGACGAACGGGTCGTTCTGGGCGGGCAGCGTCATCAAGCCCGTCACCGCGACCGTGGTGCTGCAGCTGGTGGCCGAGGGCAGGATCGGCCTGGACGTCCCGGTGGCCGGCTACCTGCCCGAGCTCGGCCTGGACCGGCGGATCACGGTGCGGATGCTGCTGCAGCACACCAGCGGCTTGTTCAACTACACCGGCGACTTCGACCCCGACGGGACGTACGTGCCGGGGATCTCCGCCACGGGCAAGGACTGGCTGGACAACCGGTTCCGCAGCTACCGGCCCGAAGAGCTGGTACGGCTGGCGTTGTCCAAGCCGGCGCGGTTCACTCCCGGCACGGACCAGAAATACGCCAGCACCAACTACACGCTTGCCTTGCTGCTGATCGAGGAGGTCACCGGCCGCTCCTACGCCGAAGAGGTGCAGCGGCGGATCCTGCGGCCGCTCAAGATGCGGGGCACCATGGTGGCGGGCAACCGGACGCAGCTCCCCGGACCACACGCCCACGGCTACTACCGGTATGAGGAGGACGGCCAGGAGAAGGTGGTCGACATCTCGCGCCAGAACCTCTCCCTACTGGCCGGCGCCGGTGATCTGATCTCGACCACCCAGGATCTGGCCAGGTTCTTCTCGGCGCTGAATGGCGGCAAGCTCCTGCCGGCCGAGATGCGCACGCCGCACCCGACGATGGGCTACGGCGTCGGGCTGTTCGTGCGAGACCTGGGCCCGGACTGCGGCACCGTCTTCCAGCACAACGGCAGCCCCCCGCACGGCTACGGGGCGTTCATGTACAGCTCACCTGACGGCAAGAAGACCCTGACCGCCTCGGTGACCTGGGTGGACGACGCCACAAGGGGCCCGGCAAAGGACTACGTGAAGCTGGTGGACAGGCTCGTCCAGGAGGGGCGGGCAGACCGCGGATTGACGAGGCCAAGCCGGCTGGGTGCCAGGGCGTCAGCCCCAGCTCGCGCGATTGCGCCTGCTTACTCGGCGACGGGGAGCCGTGGTGCCGGGAACAGGTCGCCGACCAGCAGCGTCGCCGCCTGTGTGGCGATGGTGAGGATGTCGTCGTCCGTGGCGTCGGTGCCCTGGGCGGCCAGGACGGCGTTGTGCACGCTGAGCAGGGCCATGCGGACGCGCAGGCGGTCGGTCAGCGGCGCGTCGGGGCCGAGGAGGAGCTGTGCCGCCCTGCCGATCCGTTCCAGCGGGCCGCCCTGCTTCAGGGGCATGACCGTGCGCAGGGCGGCATGGTTGGCGGCGGCGAACCGCATGGTCCGCAGTCCCTGCCTGGCGCTCAGGGCGATCCAGCGGCCCAGGAACTCCGAGGACAGCTCGGGAGTGCGCGGCTGGCCTGCGGCCCAGTTCAGCAGGTCGTCGAGCGCACGCATGTTGTCCTGGAAGAGGCTGACGATGATCGCCTCTTTGCTGTCGAAATGGTAGTAGAGCGCCGCCTTGGTGATGCCGAGCTGCTCGGCGATCTCGCGCATCGAGGTGGCATCGTAACCGCGCTCGGTGAACAGCGACAGCGCGGCCTGCTGGATGTCGGCCCGCGTCTGGCTGCCCTTGCGCCGTGGAGCCGTCACCCGTTCCGTCTTCGTCATCGCTCTTCCTTACTCCCAAGCTCAGCTGTCAGGTGAGTTTATCCTCTCTTGCTTACCTGTCGGTCAGCAAGTACCTTACCAACCGGCCGGTCGGCAGCGCGTACGTGACGGCAAAGTGCCGCGGGCCCGGTGGTCGCCTGCGCTGAGGCGTCCACCCGGGCCGCCCGCGCGCCACCGAGTGCTTGATGACCCGGCACAGCCGAAGGCGACTCGGATCGCCGTGATCGAGAGAGGAAGGAGCCGATATGGGTTTGCGAATCGTGGGGGCGGGGTTTCCGCGTACAGGGACGACGTCGCTGAAGGCGGCGCTGGAGCGACTGCTCGGGGCGCCCTGCTATCACATGAGGGAGTTGTTCGGGCGGCCGGACGACGCCGCGGTCTGGCGCGACGCCTACGCGGGCGTCATGCCGGACTGGGACCGATTCCTCGCAGGGTACGCCGCCGGGGTGGACTGGCCCGTGTCGTGGTTCTGGCGCGAACTGTCCGCCGCGTTCCCGGACGCGCTGGTGCTGCTGTCCCGGCGGGAAAGCTCCGAGCGCTGGTACCAGAGCATGGATCGTACGGTGCTGGAAGGGGCGCGCCGCCTGGCGAGCGGGAACTTCGACGGCGCGCGGCCGCCGATGACCGCCCATCTCACCCCCGAGCAGGCCCGCGCCATGGAGGAGATGATGCGAGCCATGTTCGGCGGCGCGTTCGACGACCCCCATGACCGCGACAACGTCATCGCGGCCTACGAGCGGCACCTCGCCGAGGTCCGCGCCACCGTACCGGCGCACCGGCTGCTGGAATGGCAGCCGGCCGACGGCTGGCAGCCGTTGTGCGACGCCCTCGACCTCCCGATCCCCGACGAGCCCTTCCCCCACGAGAACACCACAGCCGAGATGCGGGCCCAGATGGACGGCATGGGCGGCCGATGACCTCAGCGCCGCATCGGATGCCGGCGAGGGCCAGTCGGCCCGCATGAACCGCGTCACCGTCGAGATCAAGAACGCTGCCCCAGGCCAACGCCACCAGCGCACCGACGCCGACACCCGACCACGCCGGACCAGCCTGGCTTGCTGGAGCCCGGCGCGCCAGGACTGACCACCCGCAGATCGGCCGGGAAATCAGCAACCCCCCGCGTCCCCAAACAGCCGGAAGGGCCTCGTCGCAATTGCTTACCGGTCGGTTAGCAAGTATGCTTGCCGACCGGCAGGTAAGTTCTCTTTTCATGACGGGAGCCCACGTGATGGCAGAAGACAGCACTAAAGACGCAACACCTCCCCCGGCGGCGGGGCAGCAGGGCGGACTGGGGTTCAGTCATCGTCAGATCCTGGTGACGATGAGCGGCCTGGTCATCGCCATGCTGCTGGCGATGCTGGACAACATGATCGTCGCTCCGGCACTGCCGACCATCGTCGGCGAGCTGGGCGGCCTGAACCACCTGGCGTGGGTGACCACCGGCTACATCCTGGCCTCCACCGTGGCCACGCCGATCTGGGGCAAGCTCGGCGACCTGTACGGCCGCCGCATCGTCTTCGTCGCCGCCGTGGCGCTCTTCCTGCTCGGCTCGGCCTTGTGCGGGATGTCGCAGGACATGGCGCAGCTGATCGGCTTCCGCGCCCTGCAAGGCCTGGGAGCGGGCGGCCTCATGGTCGGCGTGCTGTCGATCATCGGTGAGATGATCCCGCCACGCGATCGCAGCAAGTACCAGGGCGTGATGATGGCCGTCATGCCGGTGGCGATGATCGGCGGCCCGCTCATCGGCGGCTTCATCACCGACAACCTCTCCTGGCGGTGGGCCTTCTACGTCAACCTGCCGCTCGGCGCCGTCACCCTGCTCGTGTGCTGGATCACCCTGGCCAAGCTGCCCAGGGGCACCGGCAAGGCCGTGATCGACTGGTGGGGCACCGCACTGCTGACCGTGTGGATCACCGCCCTGGTCCTCATCACCAGCTGGGGCGGCACCCAGTACGACTGGAGCTCACCGCAGATCCTCGGCCTGGCCACGCTGGTGATCGCCGCCTTCGCCGCCTTCGTCATCGTCCAGCGGCGCGTGGCCGAGCCGATCATGCCGCTGCGGGTCTTCAAGAGCCGCAACTTCTCCCTGTCCGGCGCCGTCGCCTTCATCTCCGGGTTCGCCATGTTCGGCGCGATGGGCTTCCTGCCCCAGTTCCAGCAGTTCGTCCAGGGCTCCTCAGCCACCAACAGCGGCCTGCTCCTCATGCCGATGATGATCGCCGCAATGATCGTCAGCCTGGGCGGCGGCGCGCTGATCAGCAGGACCGGACACTACAAATCGCTGCCGATCATCGGCTCCATTCTGGTCACCGCCGGTCTGGCACTGTTCGCCACCATGGACGTCGGCACCTCGACCACCGTGTCAGCGATCTACATGGTGGTGCTCGGCGCCGGCATGGGCGCACTGATGCAAACCAGCACCCTCATCGCCCAGAACAGCCTCGACCTGCGCGACATGGGCGCCGGCACCGGAGTATCAACCTTCCTGCGCAACATGGGCAGCTCACTCGGCGTCTCCCTCCTCGGCGCCGTCTACACCAGCCAACTGGCCGACTCCCTGACCAGCGCCGGACCAGCCGCCCACAGCGTGGCCACCACCGCCACCTCCATGACCCCCCAAACGCTGCGCGCCCTGCCCGAAGCAGCCCAGCACCTGTTCCAGCAAGCCGTCACCGACGGCATCACCGCGCTGTTCACCTGGGGCACGGTAGTGGCCGCCGCCGGCATCATCCTGTCGCTGTTCATCCGCCAAGTCCCGCTGCGCAGCGCCGCCACACCAGCCGCCAGCCCCGAGGCCGAGCCGGTCGCCGCCGGCAGGTGAGGCCATCCACCCCGAGCAGATCGCCATGACAACACCCACCGCCCCGCCAAGGGACTCCTCAACACCAACACGGCGACGCCCCACCCCGAAAGCAGCCTCCCCAGTGCCACCGCTTCCCGCGCTGCATCCCGCAGCCGCCGGTCCCCTGGGTGGGGCAGGCCACCACCCCCTTCGCCGAGACGCCGACACGCAGCCGGCCGATCCGGGCGAGGGTGAATTCGACGATGTCGCCGTCTTCGATCGGGGATATTCCGGCGTCGCCGCACTTGCCCGCTTCGTCATGGAAAGCCCCAGCCTGGTCCACGGACGCGAGAACCCCCGGCATGCCCTGGACGAGATCTTCGACCTGCTGGACACGGCTGGGGGGACGGCTCCCCCTGGCGATGGCGGTGGCCTCCTGCGACAGCACTGCTCAGGCAGCATTCTCGGCATCGACGGTGTCGCTTTTGCCGCGCCGCCGCCGACGGGCTCGGTCGGGCCGGTTGACCTCCAGAATCTCTAGGCGGCGATGACGCAAATAGCGGTTGAGCGAGGCGACCGAGGTGTGCCCGGAGTACGCCGGCAGGGTGGAGGTGTTGGCGCCGTCCTCGGCCGCGTGGGTCAGCGCCAAGTGCCGCAGCTGATGCAGTGTCCAGCCACCGGGCGGCCTCGAACAGCTCGGCCGCCCGACGATACGGGCGGGGCTTGAGCCGACGCAACGAGTCCTCGGTAGTCCAGCCCTGGTCCCGCCACCAACTACTCGCCGAGGCCAGCGCGTTCAGTCGGGCGTTGACGGTGGCTGCCGTTCGGCTCCGATCCGGTGGACCACTCCCACGTCCGCCTCCGCGCACTATCGCGGATAACCATGGGGTCCGGCCCTCAGCGGGCTAGGGGATTCCTCCAGGACTGAGTCCCGTCACGTCAAGAGGTGGCGCCAGCGGTCGGCCGACTCCATGACGTCGAGGCTGACGCGTTCCAGGTAGGCCGCCGTCTTGGCCAGCCGTTGCCCCACGGGGCTGTCGTGCCCGTACGTCTCGGCCGCCGCCATCGTGGCCCGCGCCGTCTGGAGCGTCTGCCGCTCGCTGATCATGATCGCGTGGTACCAGGCGTCGTCGTCGATCACGTAGATGTCGCGTCGCCGCTGCGGATCGCGCTCGCGACGGACGAATCCCTGCTGGACCAGGAAGTTCACGGCGACGGAGACGGAGGCGGGGCTGACCTTCAGCCTGCGGGTCAGCTCGGCCGCGGTGCGCCGGCCGTCCTCGGACAGCGCCAGGTCGTGGTGCACGCGCGCGGCTGTCCTCGGCATCCCGGCTCTGACCGCCATCTCGATGATCTCCTGTTCCATCGTGGCGATCGGCGGTGTGGCCGCGTGTGGGGGTGCCGGTGTGCCGCGCCGTGCCCGCTGGACCGTCGCCTGGTGCGCCTGCTGGGGCCGGTAGCCGGCGGGGCCGCCGTTGCGTGCGATCTCCCGGGTGATCGTCGAAGCCGGGCGATCGAGCCGCCTGGCGATCTCGCGGTAGGTGAGTCCGTCGGTGAGTCCGGCCGCGATGCGCTGGCGGTCCTGCTGGGTCAATCGTCGTCGTGGCATGCCGGTCAGTGTTGCCTTAGTCGCCACTCATTGCAACATGATGTTGCTTTCGAGCACAGCGCCATTGCACCAATTTACCGCTGCCTGCCTGGGAAAACGTTCTTCTTCAGGTTGACGCTGCCTTGAATGCAACGTAGCTTTCGAGCTGCACAAGACACGTACTATCGCGATGTGAGGCATGGCTATGGGTCAATCTCTCCATACCGTCAAGAGCAACCAGGTCCGGAGGCCGCGGGCCTTCCGGCGCGCGGCGGTCGCGGCGCTGGCGGCCGCGCTGCTGACTGGAGCGGCCACACCCGCGGTGGCCACGGCGCGTGTGGCCGCCGCGGACAGCCGTGTGGCCGTGTCGAAGGCCGCCGCCGGACAGGATCGCCCGGAGCTGCAGAAGGCCGTCCAGGCGTTCGTCGATGCCGGTTTCCTCGGTGTGCAGGTACGCGTGAACGATGAGCGGGGCGAGTGGGTCGGCAGCGCCGGGCGGCGCAGGCTGGGCGCAAGCGCGAAGCCGCCGACGAACGGGCGGTTCTGGGTGGGCAGCGTCACCAAGACCTTCCACGCGACCGTGGTGTTGCAGCTGGTGGCCGAGGGCAAGATCGAGCTGGACGCCCCGGTTGCCGGCTACCTGCCCCAGTTCGGGCTGGACCGGCGGATCACGGTGCGGATGCTGCTGCAGCACACCAGCGGTCTGTTCAACTACACCGGCGACCTCGACCCTGACGGGACGTGGGTTCCGGGGCTCCCCGCGACGGGCAAGGAGTGGCTGGACAACCGGTTCCATTCGTACCGGCCGGAGGAGCTGGTGCGGTTTGCGTTGTCCAAGCCGGCGCGGTTCGAGCCGGGGAAGGGCTGGAGCTACGCCAACACCAACTACACGCTGGCCAGGCTGCTGATCGAGAAGGTCACCGGCCGTTCGTTCGACGTGGAGCTGAAGCGGCGGATCCTGCGGCCGCTCGGGCTGAAGGGCACCGTGGTGCCGGGCAATCGGACGCAGTTGCCCAGGCCGTACGCCCACGGCTACTTCCGCTACCAGGACGCCGGCCAGTGGAAGGTGGCCGACGTCTCCCGCCAGAACCTCTCCCTGGTGGCCGGCGCCGGTGACATGATCTCGACGACCAAGGATCTCCACACGTTCTTCTCCGCGCTCAACGGCGGCAAGCTCCTGCCGGCCAAGCTGCTGGCCGAGATGCGCAAGCCGCACCCGAAGAGCGACCCCCTCTACGGCCGCTACGGCCTCGGGATGTTCGTGCAGGACCTGGGCCCGACCTGCGGCACCGTTCTCAACCACAATGGCAACCCTCCGGGGGGCTACGCGGCGCTGATGTACAGCACGCCCGACGGCAGCAAGACCCTGACCGCCTCGCTGACCGCCGGCGACGCCGCAGTCGACCTCACCACTTATCCGAAGATGCTGGACGGGCTCGTCAAGGCGGCGTTCTGCGGCGGGCAGGCCGGGTCAGCGGACGAAGCCAAGCCGGCTCAGTAGACCGGGCCGGCCAAGGGGGTGCCTGCTCCGCCAAGGTGTGCGGGCGGAGAGTGACGGCTTCGTGGTCTGCCACCACTTCGTAGTGCGCCACGATCTGGCCGCTCGCCCGGCCTCCAGGCCTGCTGCGGTGTCATGTCGGCGGCCGTGTCAGTGCGGCAACGGCCCCGTATCAGCGCAGCCGACGATGGTGGGATGCCATGAGCAGTTCAGCGATTGCGACTCACGAACGGCGTTCAGGTCGCCCGCACCCATGTGTGCGATTGCGGATTACACCTCAGCTATTCAGCGTTGCTATGTACCGGTAGTAAGTGTTACTTTGTACCAGTAGTCAGCAACACCAAGTAGCTGAAGGGAGGTGTTCCATGGGCAAGCTCGTGACCGAGATGCTCAAGGGAACGCTGGAGGGCATCGTCCTGGCGATCCTGGCCGGCCGGCCCGCTTACGGCTACGAGATCACGGCGTGGCTGCGCGATCGGGGCTTCTCCGACATCGCCGAAGGCACCATCTACGCACTGCTGGTCAGGATCGAGCAGCGCGGCCTGGTCGACGTGGAGAAGGTTCCGTCGGAGAAAGGGCCGCCGCGCAAGGTGTACTCCGTCAACGCGCAGGGACGGGAGTACCTCGAAGAGTTCTGGCGGACCTGGAGCTTCCTGACCGAGAGGCTCGAGCAGCTCCGCGAAGGAGGTAAGTAGACATGGCCACAGAGCCGAACGAGCCGAAGAGCCGCTACCTGCAGTACCTGGAGATCGTCACCGGGTCGCTGGAGGAGAAGAAGCGCTGGCGGCGGTACAAGGCGCGCGTCAAGCAGCTTCCCGAGGACTATCGCACGGCGGTCGAAGCGCTGGAGCGGTACCTGATGCACTTCGGGCCGGCGGACGGCGCCGGCGCGATGACGATGTACGAAGACCTGGCCGAGCTGTTCGAACAGAGCGCGGCCGACGGAACCCCGATCCGCGACCTCTTCGGCGAAGACCCCGTGGAGTTCGTCGAGACGTTCATGGCCAACTACCCCCTCGGCCAGTACAGGACCCGTGAGCGCAACCGCTTCATCAGCGCCATTGCGCGCGCGGCCGGCGAAGGCGCCGGACGACAAGACAGGACGGACTGATGACGACACAGCAAGCCCCGGCCATCCAGGTGCAGGGCCTGGAGAAGTCGTACAAGGAACTGCAGGTGCTGCGCGGCGTGGACTTCGACGTGGCGCGGGGCAGCATTTTCGCCCTCCTCGGCTCCAACGGAGCGGGCAAGACCACGGCCGTGAA